>VAWZ01000022.1 GCA_005888365.1 Actinomycetota bacterium | reverse complement strand
ATGACCTTCGGGCTCGGAACCGTTGCCGGTCTCCTCCTCCTCGCGTGGGTCTTCGACCGGCTCGATCTTCGCTGGCCGGCGCTGCTCCTCTCAGTTGCGCTTGCCTCCGGGCTCTCGTTCTCCGGACATCAGGCGACCGAGCCGAACTCGACCTGGCTCTCCGAGATCGCCGACTGGCTCCACCTCCTCGCCGCCAGCGTCTGGGTGGGAGGAGTCGTGACGCTGGCCTTCGTCGTCTGGCCGCTCGCGCCTCGTCTGCGGCG
>VAWZ01000021.1:14333-16568 GCA_005888365.1 Actinomycetota bacterium | reverse complement strand
GGACGCCTTTAGGGGTTTGCCCTCATCGCGGATCCGCCTGAGCGGATGCGCAGCATGCGGAGAGCTCAGTCGATTCGGACCTTGTTGAGCACCCAGTGCATGACGACGTTCACGAGCCAGACGACGATCGTGGCGCCGACGTACGTCCAGAAGCCGTTGATCGAGAAGTGCGGCGCGACCCACTCGGCGAGGGCGAGCATCGCGACGTTGATCGCGAAGTACGCGAGGCCGAACGTGACGACGATCAGCGGCAGGGTGAGGATCGCGAGGATCGGCTTGAGGATGGCGTTTCCGAGCGTCAGCACGATGCCGCCGATGAGGAACGACCACCAGCCATTGATCGTGACGCTCGAGAACAACCAGTCGATCACGATCAACGCGAGGACGTTGACGCCCAGGCGAACGAGAAGGGCCGCCAGGAGGTACATCGGGCGGGAGTCTACGAGGCTAGTGCCCCCTTAGGCAATAGCGTCGAGCGGGCTGGCCAGCAGTACCGGACAGGACGCTAGAAAAGCTTTTGCAGCTTCATCGCCACGCCCATGTCGCCCTTGATCTTGAGCTTGCCCGTCATGTACGCAGTCGTCGGGTTCTGCTCGCCGGCGACGATCTTCTGGAAGCTCTCCTCGCTGGCCGAGATCGTGCAGTCGGCGTTGGCCGACCCGCCGTCCGAGACGGTGAGCGAGCCGTCCGTCAGAGCGACGGTCCACGTTCCGGCGCCTTCGATCTCGAAGACGTACGTGTTGTTCATCCCCGCGATCCGCTCGGGGCTCACCCGGCCGGGAAGCCCTTCGAAGAACTCCTGCACAGTGCCCATGTTTCCGCCTTCCCTCCTCCGGTCGGGTCGGGCCGGAGCCTAGCGCGCGGCTACGATCCCCGCGCGTGGACTTCGATCTCACGCCCGAGCAGGAGCTCCTGCGCGAGACCGTGCGTGCGTTCGCGCGTGACCGAGTCGCACCCGTCGCCGCCGAGCTGGACCACGACGGTCGCTTCCCCTACGAGCTCGTCTCCGAGCTCGCCGAGCTCGGATTCATGGGGATCCCGATCCCGGAGGAGTACGAAGGTGCAGGCGGAGACACCGTCTCGTATGCACTCGCGGTCGAGGAGCTGACACGCGTCGACTCGTCGGTCGCCATAACGATGGCGGCCCACACCTCCCTGGGAACGATGCCCATCCTCCTCTTCGGGAGCGACGAGCAGCGCGCCAACTGGCTCCCCGACCTCGCCTCGGGACGTCGGCTCGCGGGCTTCGGCCTCACCGAGCCCGGAGCGGGCTCCGACGCGGGAGCGACCAGGACCACCGCGAAGCTGGACGACAGGTCCTGGCGCGTCGACGGCTCGAAGATCTTCATCACGAACGCGGGGACCGACATCACCTGGGGCGTCACGATCACCGCCCGGACGGGCGAGGACGAGATCTCGAACCTCGTCGTCGAGAATGGCACTCCCGGGTACACGGTGTCTGCGCCGATGAAGAAGCTCGGCTGGCGCGCTTCCGACACCCGCGAGCTCTCGTTCGAGGGCTGCGAGGTGCCGGAGGGGAATCTTCTCGGCCCTCGCGGCGCGGGGTTCAAGCAATTCCTCGAGATCCTCGACGGCGGACGGATCGCGATCGCCGCGATGGGCGTCGGCCTCGCGCAGGGCGCATACGACCTCGCGTTCGAATATGCGCGGGAGCGGGAGCAGTTCGGGAAGCCGATCGCCTCGTTCCAGGCGATCCAGTTCAGGCTCGCGGACATGGCAACCGAGATCGAGGCGGGTCGTGCGCTCGTCTACCGTGCGGCGTGGCTGAAGGACCAGGGCCGGCCGTTCGCGCGGGAGGCGGCGATGGCGAAGCTCTTCACCGGCGAGCTCTCGCACCGAGTCGCGAACTGGGCGCTGCAGATCCACGGCGGGTACGGGTACATGGAGGAGTCGGCGATCTCGCGCCTCTACCGCGACCAGAAGATCCTCGAGATCGGCGAGGGCACGAACGAGGTGCAGCGCATGGTGATCGCCCGGCATCTCGGGTTGTAGCGCAGTCCTCTCCGCCCCGATACTTCAAGAGAAATAGCGGGATCCGGTGCTACCTTCCGGCGGGCTGTGATCTTCACCCAGTTCGTCGACGACGACCTCGGCTGTGCGTCGTACCTCGTCGGCGACGAGAACACCGGCGCGGCCGCGGTCGTGGATCCCGCCTACGCGATCGAGCAGTACCTCGAGGAGGCTGACCGCCGCGGCGTCGAGATCACGCGTGTG
>VAWZ01000021.1:0-14118 GCA_005888365.1 Actinomycetota bacterium | reverse complement strand
CGGGCGCCCGACCCTTGGCTCGTCCTGACAGGCGACTCGCTCTTCGTCGGTGACGTCGCCCGCCCCGACCTCGCGGTCGAGGCGCGGGAAGGCGCCGAGGATCTCTTCCATTCGCTCCGCCGGCTCGCGGAGCTCGGAGACGGCCTCGAGGTCTATCCCGGCCACGTCGCCGGCTCGCTCTGCGGCAAGGCCATGAGCTCGAAGGCCTCGACGACAATCGGCTTCGAGCGCCGCTTCAACCACGCACTCGTCACGAACGACCTCGACTGCTTCGTCGCGGAGACTGTCTCGATCTCCGGGCCCAAGCCTCCGAACATGAGCCGGATCGTGGAGTTCAACCACGGGCCGTTCCTCGGCGCGCAGCCGGAGCCGCTCGAGCTTCCCGCCCCCGGAGGCGACGCACAGGTGCTGGACGTTCGCCCGACCTCCGCCTTCGCTGCCGGACACCTTTCGGGCGCGACGAATGTGCCCGTGTCGGGAACGCGTTTCTCGACGAAAGCCGGCTTCGTGCTCGACCCCGATCGTTCAGTGGTCGTCGCGGCGACGGACGAAGCGGAAGCCCGGCACGCCGTCCGAGCGCTCCGCTCGGTCGGCCTGCTCGACGTAGAGGGCTACATGCTCGGCGGCGGCTCGGAGACGATGGGGCTCGTCTCGATCGACGAGCTCGACGAGCTCCTCGCGTCCGGAGCCGAGCTGATCGACGTCCGCGAGAAGGACGAGCGCGATGCCGGCTACATCGCGTCGAGCCGCAACATCCCCTACCGCATGCTCGCGCTCGGCGAGGACGACCTTCCGCGCGACCGTCCACTCGTCACGATCTGCGAGAGCGGGCCGCGGGCGGCGATCGCGGCGAGCGTCTTGGCGGCTCGCGGCTTCGACGCACGTGCGGTCGCGAACGGCGGCGTCGACGACTGGCAGGCTTCCGGCCGCCCCGTCGTCGAGTTCCGGCGCTGCGGTAGCTAGCTCGCGGCCGCGAGCAATGCCTCGCCTTCGCGCACGGCCGCCGTCGCACCCACGCCGCGATAGAACGCGAGCGCCTGCGTCAGGTGGGCCTCGGCCTCTGCGTTCCTTCCTTCGGCACTCAGGTTGCGTGCGGCCAGCAGCCGCACATTTGCCTCGAGCGACTTCGCGCCCATCTCCTGTAGCTTCGCCGCCGCAGTCTCCGGATGTCCCTGCGCGATTGCGCGTGCCACGCCGGGCCACGGGTCGTCTCCCTCGGGCCTGTTCGGCTCGACGAGCTCATCGGAGCGACCGAGCTCCGCGAGCCCGAGAGCAAGCAGCACGATCGAGGGGCCGAGCTCGGTCTCTTCCGCATTCTCGAGGAGCTCCCGGAGCTCCGCCAGGTCTTCCGCCGCGGCCCTCGTGTTGCCGGTCCGCGCGAGGCAGAACACACGGAAGGCGAGTGCAGGAACGAGCTCCTGCGGGTCGCGAACCGCATGTGACTGTCGGCTCGAAGCGTCGATGTCCTCGAGCGCGCCTCTCGTATCTCCGCGCGCCAGCCGGATCAGCGCCCGATACCTCCAACAGATCGGCCGCATGTAATGGCCCTCCGACTCCTCGAGCTCCAGCTCCGCGAACGTCAGCGCCTCGTCCCAGCGGCCGAGATGGAACAAACATTCCGCGAGGTTGCCGTGACACCAGCGAACGGCGAGCCCGATGCCGAGGTCTTGAGCGAAGCGGAGACCGTCTCGCATCAACTTCTCGGAGCGCACGAGCTCGCCCGCGTTGAGGAGGAGCGACGACGCAAGATTGATATATGCGCGGCCCGCACGCCAGGACTTCGTCTCGAGCGCGAGCGCCAGGCTCCTTTCCATGTCGTCGACCCACCCTCTGTCGCCGATATGTACGCGCGCGACGCCACGCGTATTCAGCGAGTCCGCGAGGAGCTCGTCGTCGCCCAGGTTCTCGGCCATCTCGATCGCAGCGTCGGCGAGCTCGAGGCCCTCACGAATTCTCCCCGCGAGAGTCAGGAACCGCGCAACCTGCGAGACGACGAAGAGCTTCTGCCGTGAGGCCGGCAGGTTCGCGACGGCTTCGGCTGCGCGTTCGAAGTGTGCGAAGGACGCATCCTGCTCGCCGCCGCGCTGCCAGACGATCTCTCCGCGAAGGAGCTCGGCTTCTGCGGCTGTGGCGGGATCGATCTCCGCAAGTGCCGCTGTCGTCCGTTCGAGCTCGCTGTCACCCTCACCGCGTATGTACGCCAGCGCCCGCCCGAATCGGAACAGCAGATATGGGTCGTCGGCTTCCGCAGGATCGAGCACTCGTGCTCGCTCGTAGAGCTCGAGAGCTGCTCCGGGTGCGCCGAGGGACCACGACCTGTCACCTGCCTTGCGTAGTGCATGCGCTGCTCGTGGAACCACGGTCGTGACATCCATGCGGGCGGCTCGACCAAACTCGACCGTCCGCACGAGGTGGTGCGCGAGCATCTCAGCGCGATCTTCGGCGCGATCGGGAGGCAGCGAATCGATCCAGTCCGCGACGCGCAGATGCGCGTTCGCACGGGCGGCACGGGGCATCTGGCCATAGGCACCGTCACGGACCAGGACGTGCACGAAGACGTACTGGCTCGCTCCCGCAACCGCCGATCGATGCTCCCGGCGCACGAACTCCTTCCGCTCGAGCGCATGCAGCTGGTCGTCGAGCATCCACTCGTCGAGCCCGGAGAGTGCCGCGAGGGCATCGCTCCAGAACACCTTTCCGAGGACGGCCGCCTGCTGGAGGACTTCCTTCCCACCGGACGGAAGCCCGTCGATTCGGGCGGCCACGACCCCCTGCAGCGTCTCCGGCACGCCAGCGCTCGGGGCGCCGTCGACGAGCATCCGCGCGTACTCCTCAGCGAAGAGCGGGTTTCCGCCGGCGCGCTGCAGGAGCACGGTCTGCTCGGCCGCCGGCAGTACGGCCCTGTCGACCAGCGCCCCGACGAGGCGGGCGGTATCCTCGTCCGACAGCGGTGCGAGCGAGATGGTCAATGCGCTGCGTTTGCCGCCTCCCCAGCCTGGACGTCTTTCGAGCAGCTCCGGACGAGCGTTGCAGACGACGAGGAGCGGAACCCCCGTCACCCGGTCGACGAGCTCGTCTACGAAGTCGAGCAGGCCGTCGTCCGCCCACTGCAGATCTTCGAAGACGATGACCGTCGGGCTGCGTTCTGACAAGGCCTCGAAGAAGCGCCGCCAGGCAGCAAAGGTCATCGCCTGACGTTGAGCCCGAGCAGGGGCCGCAGGCTCCGCTCCACCCATGCCGCGTCGTGCTCTGCGACCAGATCACGCACTGCTGCCGCGAGCTTCTCGCTCGCCACGTCCGCGCTCTCGGACTCGAGGATCCCCGCGTGCGCCTTCACGATCTCCCCGATCGCCCAGAACGCGACGCCTTCGCCGTACGGCAGCGAGCGTCCTTGACGCCAGACAATGAGGTCGGGATCCTCGTCGACGATGCGATAGAGCTCGTGGACGAGGCGGCTCTTGCCCACACCCGGCACGCCGACGAGCGTGACGAGCTGTGGCTGGCGTTCCGACCGCGCACGTGAGAGTGCCGTCGCTAGCAGCGCGCGCTCCTGCTCGCGTCCAATGAGCGGGGCGCGTCCGACCTGGAAGACGTCGACGCCGAGCCTGGCGCGAGGCGCGACAGCGAGCCATGCCTGTACCGGCTCGGCCTTGCCCTTGGCCTCGACCGCGTCCGTTGGCTCGTACTCGACAGCACGATCCGTCGCCCGATACGTCGATTCCCCGACGAGGACTCCATTCACCGGAGCGGCTGACTGCAGACGGGCAGCCGTGTTGATGACGTCTCCCGTCGCCACCGTCTCGCCCAGCTCCGGCCGCGCGTCGAGCGAGACGAGCGCCTCTCCGGTGGTGATCCCGATGCGGAGCTCGATCCCCTCCTCCTCGGCGAAGCTGCGGATCGCCAGCGCCGCGCGCACGGCCCGCTCGGGATCGTCCTCGTGTGCCGTGGGAGCGCCGAAGAGCGCCATGACGGCATCCCCGATGAATTTCTCGACCGTGCCGCCGTAGCGCTCGAGCTCGTCCTTCAGGCGGGCCTGATACGGGGCGAGGAGCGCGGCCACGTCCTCGGGGTCCATCTCCTCCGCCCGCGACGTGAAGCCGACGAGGTCGCAGAAGAGGACGGTGACGACCTTTCGCTCCTGCCTCATCGCTGCAGCTTCGACTCAGCGCTCGTCGGCGTCAATCCGGAACACCTTCTCCAGGATCTCGCGCACGGCGCTCAGCGGGTCGAGCGTCCGCTCCTGCACGGCCTCGAGCACGCGCTCGAGCTCGGCGTCGTCTCTGACCGCAGTCTCGAGGTGCGAACGCGCCCGGCTCGACGCGACGGCGAACACCTCGGCTGCAAGATTTCGCCGTCTTCGGTCGTCCAAGCCACCATCGCGCGCGAGCGCTACGCGCTGCTCCTCGAGCTCCTTCCAGAGCTCGGGCACGTTCGTCCCGACGAGGGCCTCGGTCAGCACGATCGGAGGCTGACGCTCCGCTGTTCCGGCCAGACGGATCACGGAGCGGACCTCGTTCAGCATCGTCTTCGCCTCCGCGTGCTCCATCTTGTTGATGGCGATCACGTCCGGGATCTCCATGATCCCGGCCTTCAGAGCCTGGACCGAGTCGCCCGATCCGGGCATGAGCACGAGCAGAATGCTGTCTGCGATTCCGGTGACCTCGACCTCGCTCTGGCCTGCGCCGACGGTCTCCACGAAGACGACGTCCTTGCCGGACGCGTCGAGCAAGAGAACAGCCTGCAGCGTTGCTTCCGCCACCCCGCCCTGGTGGCCCCGAGTTCCCATCGAACGGATGTAGACGCCGGGATCGAGGAAGTGGTCGGAGAGCCGGATCCGGTCACCGAGCAGCGCGCCGCGAGAGAAGGGGCTCGAGGGGTCGACAGAGACGACCCCGACTGTAGGTCCGGTCGCGCGCACGTGCGCGATGAGCGCGGCGATGAGCGAGGATTTCCCCACACCAGGCGGTCCCGTGACCCCGATCACGGCCGCCTTCCCCGTCTCCGCGTAGAGATCGCGCACGAGCGGATAGCCGAGAGGGTCCCCGTTCTCCACGAGAGTGATCGCGCGCGCAAGAGCACGCTGCTCCCCTGCGCGCACGCCTGCGGTCAGCTCCTCGAGCGTCCACCTCTTTCGCGCCAAGGTGAGCCACTCTATGCGGCCCACCTGCGCGGGTCGCTAGTGCTCTCCGCCGTAAAGACGTTCTTGGCTGGCCGCGCGAGAACCGAGCAGGACAAGGACGCAGGGAGCACTCATATTCGACGAATATGGGCGCGACCGAGGACGCCGGCATGCGACGGTTCGCAGCCGGCCGGACTGGGCGTATTTGCGGCGGCGAGCACTTAGTCCGGCGCGGGACGAGAGCGGCGCGCCTCGAGCTCTCTCCTCGACTCGATCTCCTCGAGGAGGACTGCGATCCGTTCGAGCCCGCCCTTTGCGGACCCCTCGCGCGCAGGCTTCGGCGTCGGCACACGACCTCCGTCGAGCGCGGGCACGAGGTGGCTCGCGGCCGCATCCGCCTGAGCACCGAGTACGGCTTGTTGCTCGTCACGTGAGGCGGGGAGCCAGCGCGTCATGCCGAGCGAGACGAACCCTGCGACCAGAATCGCGACCCCAGCTCCGAGAAGCACCCAGCGTGGCCCAACCGAATCGGTCAGGACTCCGGCGGCCGCCATGGCCAGGCCGAGCACCGCGTAGTTCGAGCTCATGATGAAGGCGAGTGCCCGTCCGCGATAGCGGTCGGGTGCGCCTCTCTGGACGAGGAGCTGGTTGCAGATGATCGCCGCTCCGTTCCCGGCTGCGCTGCCGGCCACGAACGGGAGCGCGAACCAGATGGACGGGCTGAGCGCTGCTGCTGCGATGCCGAGCGCCATCAACGCGATCGAGCCCGCGTAGTGCCGCTTGAGCCCGACCTTCGCCAGCGCAGGCGCGGCGAGATAGCTCCCGACCGCCAGTCCGAGCCCGCTTGCGGCGACGAACGCGCCGAAACCGACGTCGCCCGCGTTGAGAACGTCCGTCGTGAAGAAGACCTCGGAGACGTTGATCGCCGCCGTCCCGATCACGACGATGTTCCACACGACGAGCACGGTGCGCAGCGGCGCGGATCCGAAGACGAGCCGGATTCCCTGGGCGACGTCGCGCCAGTGCCCTTCCGTCACAGACTCCTCCGAGCGCAGCTGGCTTTCCCGGATGCGTGCGATCAGGGCCACCGAGAGGAGGAACGTCACGGCGTTGATGACGTACGGGACAGAGGGGCTCCACAGCGCGACCATGGCCGTGCCGAGAAGCGGCCCGACCATCCAGGCGAGCGTCTCGATCGTCTGCAACAGCGAGTTCGCGTTCGTGAGCTCGTCGTCCGGAACGAGATTCGGGAGCCCCGCGAGCGCCGCGGCGCGGAACAGTCCGGTCGCGACTCCCGCGACGCCCGCAAGCGCGACGATCGCGGTCGCCGATCCCGCGAACGGGAGGGCGGCGAACACGCCGAAGCGGATGAGGTCGGACGCAATCATCAGCCTCCGCCGCGAGAGCCTGTCGACGAGCGGGCCGAGGAGGAACCCGATGACGACGATGGGTAGGAAGTCGGCGATGAGCAGCCCCGCGACCCAAAGGCCTGAGCCTGTCCGGGCCTTCACGTCGAGGGTCAGCGCGACCGCGGCGACGTAGGTCCCGACGCTCGACCCGGCGGTCGCGAGGAAGAGCAGCCCGAACGACGGCGCGCGACGCATGAGGCCGAGGCGGCGGGTGCTCTCCACGTCCACGGTTGACGCTAGCACCGGATCGTCGCGTTCTCTACGGCCTCTCGAGCCATGTCTGTCGCCGACACTGTCAACTGAAGACGGGTGTTCGCCGCGCGTGCGGCGCTTCCCGCCCGGGCTCGCGCTAGGCGCCGCGCATGACCTTGGCCATACGTCCGGAGACGAGGCGGGCGAGTCTCACTTCTTCCGCTCTGGACTGCGGGCGCAGCGCCGAGCCGATGAAGATCGAGGCTTGTGCTCGCGAGTCCATGAGCCCGACGATGTCGAAGACGAAATCGACCGTGCCTGCCTGCGTCGGGCCGGAGAGGACGATTCGATACGAGGCGGTCTTCTGCGCGACGCGCGGGAACGTCGTCCGATGCAGCGACACGAGCTTCAGACCGTTGCTCGTGAACTCCTTGCGCAGCTCGTCGCGCAGACAGCTCGAGCCGGCGGCGCTGACGAATCGCCTCCAGGAGGTGCTCGCGTCCCCGAGCGACTTGTAGATCTGCGACTGCGAGGCGACGAAGACGAGGCCGAACGCGAACCCGGGCGACCTCACCTCGCCCGTGACCGTGAGATCGGACTCGTCGAGCGCAGGGCAATTCATGCTCGTACTCGCGCCGAGCCCGTTCCGTTCCGTGTGGAAGGACCCGAGGAGGTCGGCCTTGCGGAGCACGATCGCGCGCGCCCGAGTCTGATCGGCCGCGTTGATCTGCTTCTTCGGGTCGCCCCCGGTCGCATGCGCGACACTCGCGCTGAAGAGCACGACGAGGAGGATGGCGAGGAGGACGAGGCGCATCGTCAGATGGTAGGCACTTACGGCTCGTACGCCAGGTTCGGCCGCAGCCAGCGCTCCGCCTCCTCGACGTCGATGCGCTTGCGCCGCGCGTAGTCCTCGACCTGGTCGCGTCCGACGCGGCCGACGGAGAAGTAGCGCGCCTGCGGATGGCCCAGGTACAGGCCGCTGACGCTCGCGGGCGGCATCATCGCGAAGGTCTCGGTGAGCTCGACACCGGCGCGCCCGGCGTCGAGCAACGCGAAGAGCGCGCCCTTCTCAGAATGGTCGGGGCAGGCCGGGTAGCCGTACGCGGGCCGGATGCCGCGGAAGCGCTCGCCGATCAGCTCGTCACCCGAGAGATGCTCTCCGGGCGCGTACCACTCGCGGCGAGCCTGCTCGTGCATCCGTTCGGCGAATGCCTCCGCGAGCCGGTCGGCGAGGGCACGGACCATGATCGACTTGTAGTCGTCTCCTTCGGCCGCGAAGCGGGCTGCGAGCGCTTCCGCGCCATGGATGGCTACGGCAAAGGCGCCGACGTGATCGGCCAGGCCGGTCTCGAGGGGTGCGACGTAGTCCGCGAGCGAGCGATTCGGTCGCGAGTCGGCGTGGTCTGCTTGCTGCCGGAGCATCGGAAAGTGAGCCTCCCCATCGAGCATGACGTCGAGTACGAGGTCGTCACCCGCCGCATGCGCCGGCCAGAAGCCGTACACGCCTCGTGCCTCGAACAGCCCTCCGGCGACGATGTCGTCCAGGAGCTCCTCGGCAGTCTCGTGCAGGTCGCGCGCCGCCGCTCCCTTCTCGGGGTCGTCCAGGATCGCCGGGAAGCGGCCCTTGAGCTCCCAGGCGTGGAAGAAGAAGGTCCAGTCGATGTACGAACGGAGGACCGCGACGTCGACCTCGAGCACCCGCGAGCCGAGAAAGTCCGGTACGGCCAGATCCTCGTCGTGCCAGTCGATGGGAGTCCGGTTCGCTCGCGCCTCGCGGATGGGAAGAAGGGGCTTGCGCCCACGCTCCGCGTACAGGTCGCGCAGACGCTCCTGCTCCGCGCGGTTCTCGGCGTCGAACGAGATGCGCCGACCGCCGTCGAGCAGGTTCGAGAGCACCCCTGTGACCCGCGACGCGTCGAGCACGTGGACTGTCGAGGCGCTGTACTCGGGCGCGATCCGGATCGCCGTGTGCTGACGGGAGGTCGTGGCCCCACCGATCAGCAGCGGCAGCTCGAGACCGCGGCGCTCCATCTCCTTCGCGACGCCGACCATCTCGTCGAGAGAAGGCGTGATCAACCCCGAGAGCCCGACGACGTCGCAGTCCTGCTCGAGTGCAGTGTCGAGGATGCGGTCGGCCGGGACCATGACCCCGAGGTCGAGCACCTCGTACCCGTTGCAGCCGAGCACGACCCCCACGATGCTCTTCCCGATGTCGTGCACGTCACCCTTCACGGTTGCGAGCACGACGCGGGTCGCCGCCGAGCGCTCCGCCTTCTCGTCCTCCATGAAGGGCTCGAGGTAGGCGACCGCCCGCTTCATCGCTCGCGCGCTCTTCACGACCTGCGGTAGGAACATCTTTCCGGAGCCGAAGAGGTCGCCGACGATCTTCATGCCGTCCATGAGCGGACCCTCGATGACGTCGAGCGGCCGAGCCGCGGCGGCGCGCGCCTCCTCGGTGTCCTCTTCGATGTAGTCGACGATCCCGTGTACGAGCGCGTGCGCGAGCCGTTCCTCGACCGGGCTCTCGCGCCAGGAGAGATCGAGCTCCCGGCGCGTCGCGCCGCCCGTCACCTGCCCCGCGTACTCGACGAGCCGCTCGGTCGCGTCCGACCGCCGGTCGAACAGGACGTCCTCCGCTCGCTCGAGCAGCTCCGGTTCGATGTCCTCGTACACGGTGAGCTGGCCGGCGTTCACGATTCCCATGCGCAGGCCAGCACGGATCGCGTGGTAGAGGAAGGCCGCATGCATCGCCTCCCGCACGGCGTCGTTCCCGCGGAAAGCGAACGAGAGGTTCGAGATCCCGCCCGAGACGAGCGCGCCCGGACAGCGCTCTGCGAGGAGTGGGATAGCCTCGAGGTACGACTTCGCGAACACGGCGTGCTCCTCCATCCCGGTCGCGACGGCCAGGACGTTCGGGTCGAGGATCACGTTCTCACGCGCGAATCCCGCCTCTCGCGTGAGCAGGTCGTACGCGCGGCCGAGGATTTCGACCTTCCGCTCGACCGTCTCCGCCTGCCCGCGCTCGTCGAAGGCCATCACGACGGCTGCCGCTCCGTAGCGCCGGATCGTCCGCGCCTGCTCGAGAAGGACCTCCTCCCCCTCCTTCAGCGAGATCGAGTTCACGATTCCTTTGCCCTGCAGGCACTTGAGCCCCGCCTCGAGCGCGGAGAAGCGCGAGCTGTCGACCATGATCGGCAGCCGCGCGACCTCCGGCTCGGTCGCGATCAGGTTGAGGAACGTCGTCATCGCCTGCTCGGCGTCGAGCAGGTCGGCATCCATGTTCACGTCGAGGACGTTTGCCCCGCCGCGCACCTGCTCGAGAGCGACGTCGACCGCGCCCTGGTAGTCGTCCGCCTCGATCAGGCGCCGGAAGCGGGCGGAGCCGGTGACGTTCGTCCGCTCGCCCACGACGACGAAGCCGGTGTCCGGTCCGATGACGAACGGCTCGAGCCCCGAGAAGCGGGGCAGGCGCGCACGCTCCGGCACGCGCCGCGGAGGCAGTCCCTCGACTGCGCGGGCAATCTGGCGCGTGTGCTCGGGAGTAGTGCCACAGCAGCCGCCGACGACGTTCACGAGCCCGTCCTCGGCGAAGCTGCGGAGAAAGCGGCTCGTGTCCTCCGGCTGCTCGTCGTGGAGCCCGAGCTCGTTCGGGAGACCGGCGTTCGGATGGCAAGAGGTGTAGGTCGACGCGACCCTCGCGAGGTCCTCGATGAACGGCCGCATCTCCGTTGCGCCGAGCGAGCAGTTGACGCCGACGACAAGGGGCTCGGCATGCTCCACGGAGAGCCAGAATGCTTCGACCGTCTGGCCGGAGAGGTTGCGGCCCGAGCGGTCGATCGCGGTGAAGGAGATCCAGAGCGGAAGCTCGGGCGCAGCCGCGCGGGCCGCGACGAGAGCTGCCTTCGCGTTCAACGTGTCGAAGACGGTCTCGATCAGGAGGAAGTCCACGCCGCCGTCTCGCAGCGCCCCGATCTGTTCCTCATACGCCTCGCGAACCTGGTCGAACGTGACCGCCCGGTACGCCGGATCGTCGACTCGGGGCGAGAGTGAGAGCGTGACGTTGAGGGGACCGACCGAGCCGGCGACGAAGCGTGGTCTCTGAGGCGTTCGCGCAGTCCAGTCATCCGCAGCGCGGCGCGCGAGGCGCGCGCCTTCGAGCGACATCTCCGCCGCGACATCCTGGAGTGCGTAGTCCGTTTGCCCGATGCGGGTCGCCGTGAAGGTGTTCGTCGTCGCGATGTCCGCGCCCGCCGCGAAGTAGGCGTCGTGGATCTCGGCGACGACGTGCGGCTTCGTCAGGTTCAGGAGGTCCGGATCGCCCTGGAGATCGCGCGCGTGCTCCCGAAACCGCTCGCCGCGGTACTCCTCCTCGGAGAATCCTCGGCGATGAATGAGCACGCCCCAGGCGCCGTCGAGGACGGCGATGCGCTCCTTGAGGATCTTCTCGAGTTGTTCTCGTGCGTCCGTCACACATCAGCTCCCACCTAAAGAGGTCAGGAGCCGGAGGCCCGCGGGCTCTTTAGGCGTTGTTTAGCCTGGTCGCCAAGCTGCCACAAAGTCCCAGGTCTTCGGACGGTAGCAGCTGAGCTGCTTTAGCTCCGGCTTGGGGATACGCCGAGACGCCGCGTGACGACCACTGCAAGATACGCCCCATCACGCCGGCCACAGGCGAGTCTCGAGGACGAGCCACGGGGCGCGGCCAATCGCGTCCCGCATCGTCTCCTCGTCTGTGAATGTCCCCTCGAGAAGACGCCCTTCATAGACGAGCGTGAGGGCGTCCTCGCCGAACGGCCAGGGATCGATGACGTATTCGCTCGGATCGTCGCCCGCAGGCGTCGCAGTGATCGTCGCCTCGCCGTCTGCGGTCGGAACTCCTTCATGCGCGTGCTCGAAGCGGAGCGCATGACAAAGCGCCAACGAGATCCCGTCGAAACGAGCGACGAGGCGGCGGTTGCGGGCGATGACGTCTGGCAAGGCGTACGGCGAGTAGCAATGGTCCGTCCGAAGTGAGGCGAGGAGCTCGTCCTTGAAGGCATGCTGGCCCGCGAGGTACTCCAACACGGTCGGATCGTCGCTGCGCGCAACGTCCGGCTGGTCGTCTGGCTCGTAGAGCCCGATCCCGTGAAGCGAGATGAGCAGTGCCGCGTACCGGGACTGGGGCAAGACGAGTCTCGCCGCGGATGCCCAGAGGGCAAGGTGGGTGCGGCGCGGCAGCTCCCGGAAGCTGTACGGAAGCCCTGAGGCCTCGTTCAGCTCTGGAGCGGCATCCCAGGCCGCCATCCCGATGTCGTGCTGCTCCGCCGCGAGACACACCTCCTCCCACGGCTCGAAGCGGCCGAATCGCTCGTTTCCCCAGGCGCGGGCGAGCTGGCCCGAGACCCACGCGTGCGCAGGCTGCCCGATGAGGATCAACCCCGTCTCGTCCTCGCGGTGCAGCATTGGCGACGACACTAACCGGCACGCTCTGCTACGGAGAGCTCAGCGTGAGCGGAAGAGCCAAGGCGTTGGCGAACCAGTACCGAACGCGCGGCGGGCCAGGGGTACATGTAGCCCGGAGCGCACTCGTTCGGCACGACCAGCCGCCAGCGGCCGGCTCGCGGGAAACGGATCGTTGCACGCCAGGTCTTGGGATCGATCCGCTTGGCCGAAGCTTCGAATCCGAGCAGTGGCGTCGGTCGGATCCGACGGAACGCGTATCCGGTTGGCCCCTGAACGGATACTCCACCGGCGAGGAACGCCTCGATGGCTATGGACACGTTGGCCCCGGGGGCGACCGCAATCAGCCGCATCGTGCAGTCGCGCCCATTCGCTCTTCGCTCCTGACGACGGCACGTACGCGCTCGTTCACCTTGGGCTGATCTTTCGAAAGGTGGAGCGAGATCTCGAGCTTGGCGTCGGCTGCGGAAGCGAGAGTGAGCGCCGTCAGCGCGAACGCGAGGACGGTACGCATGCCTCGAGATATACACGGCGAGGGCGGTTCGAGGTCCGGTCCAGGGCTAGTCGGTCGTGCGACCCGAGACGGCGAGCTGGTTCTCGGCGTGGATGATCCGCTGCTCGAGCTGCCAGCGATCAGCCTGCGACTCCCCGGCGTCGACCTTCTCGAGCTCGGCCTGCGCTGCTCCGAGCTGAGCGCGGGCTCGCTCGTCGTCGATCTCCTTCACTCCCACGGCGTCGTCGACGAGCGCGAGGGCGCGGTCGAGCTCGACCTTGAAGAACCCCGGACCGGTCGCAAACTCCAGCACCTCGCTCCCGCCGAGGTGGACTCTTGTCGAGCCCGCCTTGAGGGTGGCGACGAGCGGAGCGTGCCTTGCAAGCACCCCGATCTCGCCGGCGGCGCCTGGGACGACGATCATCTCCGCCTCGCCCTCGAAGGCAGGCCCATCGGGCGTGACGAGCGCGACGTCGAACTTGGGGTGGCCGTCGGCCATCTTTCTAGGCCGCGACCGCCTCGGCCTGCCGAGCCTTCTCGACGGCGTCCTCGATCGTCCCGACCATGTAGAAGGCGGACTCGGGGAGCTCGTCGTGCTGGCCGCCGATGATCTCACGGAAGCCGCGGATCGTGTCTTCCAACTTCACGTACTTGCCCGGGGTGCCCGTGAACTGCTCGGCCACGAAGTTGGGCTGCGAGAGGAAGCGCTCGATGCGACGGGCCCTCGCCACGATGAGCTTGTCCTCGTCGGTCAACTCGTCCATCCCGAGGATGGCGATGATGTCCTGCAGGTCCTTGTAGCGCTGGAGGATTTTCTGGAGTGCGGTCGCAGTCTCGTAGTGCTCCTCGGAGACGATGCCGGGCTGCATCGCGCGCGAGAACGAGTCGAGCGGGTCGACGGCCGGGTAGATCCCCTTCTCGACGATCGCCCGCGAGAGCGTGATGAATGCGTCGAGGTGCGCGAACGTTGCGGCGGGCGCCGGGTCGGTGAGGTCGTCGGCGGGCACGTAGATCGCCTGCACGGAGGTGACCGAGCCCGTCCGCGTCGAGGTGATCCGCTCCTGCAGCTGGCCCATCTCGCTCGCCAGCGTCGGCTGGTAGCCGACCGCGCTCGGCATGCGGCCGAGGAGAGCCGAGACTTCGGAGCCTGCCTGCACGAACCGGAAGATGTTGTCGATGAAGAGGAGCACGTCCTGGCCCTCGTCGCGGAAGTACTCGGCCATCGTCAGACCCGAGAGCGCGACGCGCAGCCGCGCACCCGGCGGCTCGTTCATCTGTCCGAAGACGAGCGCGACCTTGTCGATCACGCCCGACTCTTCCATCTCCCGCCAAAGGTCGTTGCCCTCTCGCGAGCGCTCCCCCACGCCCGAGAAGACCGAGACGCCGCCGTGCTGGAGGGCGACGTTGTGGATCAGCTCCTGGATCAGCACCGTCTTCCCGAGCCCCGCCCCGCCGAAGAATCCGACCTT
>VAWZ01000104.1 GCA_005888365.1 Actinomycetota bacterium | reverse complement strand
CGGGCTCAGGTCGCGCACCCTCCGCGAGCAGCTCGCCCGGCGTCCGACGGAGGTCCTGCGCAAGGCCGTCAAGGGCATGCTCCCCAAGAACAAGCTCGCTGCCGTGCAGCTCCGGAAGCTGAAGATCTACGCCGGGCCGGAGCATCCGCACGAGGCCCAGGCGCCGAAGACCCTGGAGCTCTCGAGCGGCGTAGGCTCGAAGGAGCGGACATGAGCCAGCTCGCGCAATACCTCGGGACCGGAAAGCGTAAGACGTCGGTTGCCCGCGTGATCCTTCGCCCAGGCGACGGGAAGACGTGGATCAACGGACGCACGCTCGAGGAGTACTTCTCGCGACCGGGCCATCGGCGAATGGTTCTTGCGCCGCTCGACGTCGCAGGCGCGAGCGGGACCTACGACCTTCGCATCCGCGTCCACGGCGGCGGCATTTCCGGGCAGGCCGGCGCGGTTCGCCACGGGGTCGCGCGTGCCCTTGTCGAGGCCGACCCCGAGCTGCGGGTCGCGCTCAAGCGCCAGGGCTTCCTGACCCGCGACGCGCGCATCGTGGAGCGCAAGAAGGCCGGCCTGCACAAGGCGCGGAAAGCTCCGCAGTTCTCGAAGAGGTAGGTTCGGCCGCCGTGGCACGGCGGTATTTCGGAACCGATGGAGTTCGCGGCGTCTACGGCAAAGACCTGACGCCCGATCTCGTCGAGCGCCTCGGGAAGGCCGCGACGCTTTGGGCGGATGGCGGGAGCATGCTCGTGGGTCGAGACACCCGAGCCTCGGGGCCCGAGCTCGAAGCGGCACTCAGCCACGGCATCGTCGAGGCGGGAGGAACCGCTGTGCTCGCCGGCGTTCTTCCGACACCGGCGGTTGCGCTGCTCGCCGAGGATCTCGGCGCTGTCGTGTCCGCCTCGCACAACCCGCCCGAATACAACGGCGTGAAGCTCTTCGATCGCGAGGGCCGGAAGCTCACAGATGCTCAGGAAGAGGAGATCGAGGCCCTGTTCGACGCGGTCGCGCACGGTACCGGCACGATCGAACGGCTCGACGGTGCGGCCGCGAACTACCTGCGTCACCTCGGCGAGCGCTTCGGTTCGGATCTCTCGGGGCTGCGGATCGCGGTCGATTGTGCGAACGGTGCGTTCTCCGGCCTCGCGCCTCGCGCGTTCGAGGAGCTCGGCGCGACCGTGCGGGCGATCGGGGACGAACCGGACGGCGAGAACATCAACGTCGGATGCGGAGCCACCGATCTCTCGCTCCTCTCGAGCGTCGTGCGAGACGGCGGCCTGGATCTCGGAATCGCCTTCGACGGGGACGGAGACCGCATGCTCGCAGTGGACGAGCGCGGCGAGCCCGTCGACGGCGACGAGATTCTCGCCATCCTCGCGCCCGCCCTCGGAGTCGACCTCGTCGCCGTCACCGCGATGACGAACATGGGCTTTCACCGCCTGATGGAGGAGCACGGCATCCGGGTCGTCACGACGCCGGTCGGCGACCGCTACGTGCTCGAGGCGCTGCGCGATCTCGGCGGTCTCCTGGGAGGCGAGCAGTCCGGGCACATCATCTGGCTCCGCGACCACGTGACCGGGGACGGGCTGGCTGCGGGATTGCTGCTGTGCGGAGCCCTGGCGGGCCGGACGCTGAGCGAGGCTGCGGCGACAATGCCCCGGTATCCGCAGGCCAAGGAGAACGTGCGCGTCCGGAAGCGCGAGGTGCCGAAGTCGATCCTCGACGAGGCTGCGCGCCTGAGCCGCGAGCTCGGCGACCGGGGTCGGGTGCTTGTCCGTCCGTCCGGCACGGAGCCGGTTGTCCGGGTTCTTGCAGAGGCTGAAACCGCGGAAGAAGCAGGGAAAATCTGTGCTACGATCGCGCGGCTCGTAGCGACGGAGCTCGGCTAGCCTGCAGTGTCTTTCCAGCTGGGGTGCCGCCGGGCTCTTCTGTGTTTCTAGGACGACGTTTCGCAACGACCGGTAGCAAGGAAAGCCCCTCGGCAGAGGAGAACTGACACCGGAGCATGTGCGGAATCATCGGATACGTGGGATCGCGGCAGTGCAAGCCGCTACTCGTTCGGGGTCTCGAGCGGCTCGAGTACCGCGGCTACGACTCGGCCGGGCTCGCCCTGCTCGAGGAGGACGGCCTGGCGTACGTCCGTGCGGTCGGGAATCTGGACAACTTGAAAGAGCGCGCGGCGAACCGCGCTTCGCGGGCAACGACCGGCCTCGGTCATACCCGCTGGGCGACGCACGGTGCAGTCACGGAGGAGAACGCGCACCCGCTCGCAGGCTGTGAGCCCGAGGGCGTCTCCATCGTGCTCAACGGCATCGTCGAGAACTACCGAGAGCTCAAAGTGCAGTTGAGCGAGGAGGGCCACGGCTTCGCCTCCGAGACAGATGCCGAGACCGTGACCCATCTCGTCGAGCGGAACTACGACGGCGATCTCGTCGAAGCGGTCCGTCGCACCTTCGCCGAGCTCGAGGGCCACTTCGCGTTCGTCGTCATCCACCGCGACCACCCGGGCCTGCTCGTGGGCGCGCGTCACGAGTGCCCGCTGGTCGTGGGGGTCGGTCGCGACGAGACGTTCCTCGCCTCGAACGCCGCAGCGTTCCTGCGCGAGACGCGCGTGGTGCAGTTCCCCGACAACGGCGAGATCGTCGCCGTCACCTCCGAGGGCGCAGTCTTTCTCCGGGCAGACGGCACCTCTGTGGAGCACGACCTCGTCGAGCTCGACTGGGATGACGAGAGCGCAGGGAAGGGCGGCTACGAGACGTTCATGCTGAAGGAGATCTTCGAGCAGCCGGATGCCGTTGCGGAGACGATCGGCGACCGCGTCCGGCACGGGACGCTCGTGCTCGAGGGGCTCGGGATGACGGACGAGAAGCTCCTCGGACTCGCTCGGATCGTGCTCGTCGCCTGCGGCACCGCCTACCACTCGGCAGTCGTCGGCCGGTACATGATCGAGGAGTGGGCCCGGGTGCCGGTCGAGTTCGACATCGCCAGCGAGTGGATCTACCGGAACCCGGTCATCGGAGACGACACGCTCGTCATCGGCATCTCGCAGTCGGGCGAGACGCGCGACACGATCGCAGCGATGCAGCTCGCACGGGAGAAGGGTGCGCACACCGTTGCGATCACGAACATGATGGGCTCGCAGATCACGCGCGAGGTCGACTCGGTCCTGTACACGCGCGCGGGGATCGAGATGGCCGTCGCCTCCTCCAAGACGTTCACCGCCCAAGTGGCGCTGCTCTACCTCGTCGCTTTGAAGCTCGCCCAGGTACGTGAAACCCTTCCGGCGGGTGAGATCGAGTTCATTCTCGATTTCGTCTACAAGCTGCCGCGCAAGATCCGGGCGTTCCTCGAGGCCGATCACCCGATAGCGGAGATCGCGCAGCGTTACTACGAGGCGCCGTTCTTCCTCTACCTCGGCCGGCACATCGGGCTCCCGGTCGCGCTCGAGGGCGCGCTCAAGCTGAAGGAGATCTCCTACATCCCGACCGAGGCGTACTCCGCCGGGGAGATGAAGCACGGCCCGATCGCGCTCCTCGACGAGGCGACGCCCGTCGTCGTCGTGGCGACGAACCTCCACGTGTACGACAAGATCGTCTCCAACATCCAGGAGGTTCGCGCACGGGGCGCGCACGTCATCGCCATCGCGACCGACGGGAACGAGGACATCCAGCACCACGCGGACGACGTGATCTTCGTACCGAAGACGCCCGCCTTCCTGCAGGTCGTGCTCGCGATCCTCCCGCTGCAGCTGCTCGCGTACAGGATTGCGCGCCTGCGCGGCCTGAACGTCGACCAACCACGGAATCTCGCGAAGACCGTCACCGTCGAGTAGCTAACCCACGCGTCTGTCTACGCTTCGGCGCGTGAGCAAGAGCTCGGCCAAGGCACCCGCGTACAGCACGGTCGAGGTGCGCGCGCGGAGATTCCCGACGGGTCACGAGGAGGACGATCTCGTCGCCGTCGAGGAGCCGCTCGAGATCCGCATCGGCGGCGAGCCCGTCGCGGTCACGATGCGGACGCCGGGCCACGACGAGGAGCTCGCGCTCGGCTTTTGTCTTACCGAAGGGCTTGCGCCTGTCGCGGCGCGGGTGCCCGACGATCTCGCGGTCAACGCGATCGACGTCGAGGCTTCCGGGTTCGATCCCGAGCGGCTCCGCCGGCACTTCTACACGTCGTCCTCCTGCGGTGTCTGCGGGAAGGGTGCGATCGAGGCGGTACGCGTCGCCTCCCAGCGAGTCGAGAGCGCGCTCCGGCTGAGCCAAGCGCTCGCCGCCGCGCTCCCCGATCGCCTGCTGTCGGCGCAGCGAGCGTTCGCCGCGACTGGCGGCCTGCACGCGACGGGGCTCTTCACCGCGAGCGGGGAGCTCGCGTGCGTGCGCGAGGACGTCGGTCGCCACAACGCAATGGACAAGGTCGTCGGTTGGGCGTTCCTTGCAGGGCTCGTCCCGCTCTCGGAGCACGTGCTCTGCGTCAGCGGGCGGCTCTCGTTCGAGCTGGTGCAGAAGGCGGCCGTCGCGGGTTGTCCGGTTCTCGTCGCCGTCGGGGCACCGTCCTCGCTCGCGATCGAGGTGGCGGACGACCGCGGCCTAACGCTCTGCGGCTTCGTCCGTGAGGGCCGGCTCACCGTGTACACGGAGCCGTGTCGGATCACGGGCTGACCGGCATCCTGCTCGTCGGAGGGGAGTCGCGCCGCTTCGGCTCGCCGAAGGCGCTGGCGCGCCTCGGGGACGAGACTTTGGCCGAGCGGGCCTGGCGCCTGCTCGGCGCTGTCTGCGACGAGCGCATTGCCGTCGGGAAGGGCTCCCACGGCTTACAGCTTCCGTTCCCGATCCTCGACGACGGGACGCCGGAACATGCTCCCGCCTACGGTGTGCTCGCCGGCCTGCGGGCGGCATCCCACGACGTTTGCGTCGCGCTGCCCGTGGACTGTCCTCTCCTGACCGCCGATGCGCTTCGAGCCCTCGCGGACGCGCGTGCGGTCCCGCAGACCGGCCCTCTGCCCGGTGCGTACGAGCGCTGGATGATCGCCGAGCTCGAGCGCCGGCTCGCTGCGGGCGAGCGCTCGTTGAGAGGGTTGAACTCGTGCGTGCTGGAGCTCGACCAGTCGCTTCTCACGAACGTCAACGCTCCCGAGGACTTGGCGCGAATCTCCGAGACCGTCGTCGACGCGCGGCCCGGATACTCTCCGGCGCGATGAGACTCGCGCGCTTCGTCCTCCTGCTGCCGGTCGTCCTCGTCGCGGGTGGATGCGGCGGCAGCACCGCCACGGAGACGGAAACCACCCTGCCGACCGTCGGCCAGAAGACCGAGGTCCGCGTCTACTGGCTCCGGGACGGCCGGGTCTGGCCCGTGAGCCGCGAGGTCGACACGACGGGAGGCATCGTCAACGGGACGGTCGCCCAGCTCCTGCTCGGGCCGAGTGACACGGAGAAGTCGGGCCTGAAGGCGACCAGCGCCATTCCGGACAGCGTGAGCAAGGCCGAGATCGACGTCTCCAGCGGGGTTGCACGGGTGAAGACGGGCGACCTGCCCCGGGCAGCTCTCTCGCAGCTCGTGTACACGCTGACACAGTTCCCGACCGTCGACTCCGTCGAGGTCAAGGGCAAGTCCTACACGCGAGCCGACTTCGAGGACCTGACGCCCTTGATCCTCGTCGAGTCGCCGCTTCCCTTCCGGCAGGTCACGAGCCCGCTGCACGCCACCGGGACCGCGAACACGTTCGAGGCCACCTTCAACTACGAGCTCCGAGATCCGGATGGGAAGGTCGTCGCGCACCACTTCGTCACGGCAACTTCGGGAAGCGGCATGCGCGGTACCTTCGACTTCACGGCGCCCTTCACGATTCATCGCAGCGGGATGGGCAAGCTCGTCGTCTTCGAGCTCTCCGCAGAGAACGGGAAGCGGATCCACGTCGCAGAGGTCCCGCTGCAGCTCCGCAGCGGCTAGCCGATTGCCCGCGTAACAGCCGTTACTAACAGCGCTCTTACGCGACCCGTACGGGATCTTGACGATTTTTCCCTGCTAGTGCGGGTATTCGTAGGGAGTAGGTCTCCCGCAAGGAGGTGTCTCGAATGCGGAAGATCCTCTTCGCAATCGCAGTACTCTCGCTCGTGGGCATCGGATCGGCGGCCGCAGCTCCGACACCGCCGCAGAACACGGTCCTGCCCGCGGTCTCGGGTAGCACGCGCCAGGGGGAGACGCTGACGGCGGACCCGGGCACGTGGTCCGGGACCCAGCCGATCACGTTCGCCTTCCAGTGGCGGCGCTGTGACTCGAACGGATCGAACTGCGCGAACATCATCGGCGCGACGAGCAAGACGTACACGCTCGCGTCGGTCGATGTCGGAAACACGCTGCGCGTGCGAGTGCGTGCGTCGAATACGGCCGGCTCGCGCGTCGCGGTGTCGGCTCCGACCGCCGTGGTCTCGGCCCGGCCGCCGAAGTCGATCTCACTCGAAAGCAGCCAGTCGATCGTCGTCTACGGCGGATCGGCGATGCTGACCGGCTCCGTCTCGAACGGCCAGGCCGGTGAGCCGGTGCAGATCGTGGAGCACCTGTTGCCCGCGGTTCGCGGCCTGCAGGTCCGCGACGTGGCGACCGTGCACACGACGGCCGACGGCTCGTTCAGCCTCGCGGTCCAGCCGCTCGTCCACACGCTCTACAAGGCGACGACCGGTGAGACGAGCAGCAACGCCGTCTCGCTCAGCGTGCGGCCACGACTGCGCGTGTCCCACACCGGACTGCATCGCTTCCTGCTCCGTGCGATTGCAGCCCGCTCGTTCAGGGGCAGGTACGCCGTGGTCCAGCGCTGGAGCTCTCCGAGGCAGCACTGGATCGGCATCCGGCGGGTGTTCTTCAGGAGCGCCTTCGCGGGCATTTCGCCGACCATCGTGTCGCGTGCCTTGTTCCATGCGCGACTCGGCGGCGTGAAGCTGCGAGTGATCCTGCCTCGGAGCCAGACAGCGCCCGGTTACCTCACGGGCCTCAGCAACTCCGTGACTGCGTAGCTCCATGGGTGCGCCCGGGCGACCGGGTGCACCCGCGCTCACGCTGCATAGAGAACCTCGCCGGACTCGACCGCGCGCAGCTCGCCTGCCGCAGTCTCGATCTCGATTCGCCCGTCGCGGAGGATCTGGACCGCGGTCGCCGGCGCGCCGTCGAGCGTGATCCTGCGCCCGCGGAGGAAGTCGCGCGCGCCGAGCTCGCCGTAGACGCTGTCGAGGCCCCCTTCTCTCCACGCGTCGTACATGCGCTCGAGCTCGAGGAGAAGCGCGCCAAGGAGCGGGGCTCGTTCGTGACGTGTCCCGGTCAGCGTCAGGAGCGAGCCGGCGGGAGTGGGGGTGTCCGAAGGAAGCTGCTCCCGAGTCTGGTTGACGTTGACGCCGATTCCGAGCACGACTGTCCTGTCGGAAAGCTCGGTCAGGATTCCGGCCACCTTCCTGCGGTTGAGCATGACGTCGTTCGGCCACTTGATCTGGCTCGTGAGGCCGGTTGTCCGGTCGATCACCTGGGCGACCGCGACGGCCGCGACGAGCGAGAGCTCCGGCGCGTTGCGCTCGGGCGGAGGCTGGAGGAGAACGGAGGCCAGAACGGACGTCCCGGACGGCTCGACCCACGGACGCCCGAGCCGTCCTCGACCGCGGGTCTGATGGTCCGTCACGCCAACGGCTCCCTCCGACAGTCCCGAGCCGAGCAAGAGGAGCTGGGTCGACTCGCATTCCGGCTCGTAGAGGTACGGCTTCCCGAAACGGCCCCGAAGGTGCGGCTCCACCGCCTCGCTCGTGAGCGAGGCGGTGGTCGGAGTGCTCACCGCGCGGCGGGCCGCACGCCGGTGCCCACGGGCTCGACTCGCACCGCGCTGACCTTGAACTCGGGCGTTCCGATCAGGGAGTCGCCCACGTCGTGCGTGAGCCAGTTCACCTTCTGCTCGGCGAAGTGCAGGGCCATCCAGACGAGGCCCGGGTAGACGCGCTCCGTGATGTGGGCGCGCGCCTCGAGTACTCCGCGCCGCGACACGAGCTGCGCCAATTCACCTTCGCCGAGCCCGAGCGCCGAGGCATCCTCGGCTGAGATCTCGAAGAAGGGATCCTCCTGCTTGTCGGTGATTCCGGACTCGCGCATCGTCATCGTCGCGGAGTTGTAGTGGTAGAGCGTCCGGCCGGTGGAGAGGACGAGCGGGTATTCGGAGTCCGGCTCCTCGATCGGGCGCTGGTACTCGACGGGGAAGAACTTGGCGCGCCCTCCAGCGCGCGCGGGGCGCGGAGCGTGGAGGAACCTGGTGGGCTCGCCGCCGATCTCGGTCACCGGCCACTGGATCCCGTTCTCCTCGAGCCGGTCGTAGCGGACGCCGTACCAGTTCGGCGCGAGATCGGCGAGCTCGTTCCAGACGGATTCGGCGTCCGGATACTCAGGCCAGCTCGCGCCTAGCGCTTTCGCCATGAGCAGGACGATCTCCCGATCGCCCTTGGCCTCTCCGGGGAGCGGAGCCGCCTCGCGCACGCGGCTGATGCGGCGCTCGGTGTTGGTGAACGTGCCGTCCTTCTCGGCGAAGGACGACGCGGGGAAGACGACGTCCGCGTGCTTGCGGGTCATGTCGTGCAGGAAGATGTCCTGTGAGATCAGCATCTCGAGCTTCCCGAGCCCTTCTTCGACGCGGTGGGCGTTCGGCTCGGTCTGCGCAGGGTTCTCACCGATCAGGTAGAGCGCGCGAATCCGGCCGTCGTGGAGGCCGCTCATCATCTGATCGAGCCGATATCCCGTCGTCTCCGGCAGCTCCGCGCCGCCCCAGGCCTCCGAGAACTTGCGCCGGATTTCGAGATCCTCGATGGGCTGGTAGCCCGGGAAGTACATCGGGTTGGCGCCGGAGTCGTTCAGTCCCTGGACGTTGTTCTGGCCCCGCAGGGCGTTCAGGCCCGTCGACTCGTACCCGAGATGGCCGGTCATGAGGACGAGGTTCGAGAGCGACCAGATGTTGTCGACTCCGCATGCGTGCTCGGTGATCCCGAGCGTGTAGAAGACCGCCGCGTGGCGCTCCGTCGCGTATTCGCGCGCGGTTGCTCGAATCGCGTCTGCGGGGACGCCCGTGACCTTCTCGGCATCCTCCGGCGAGTAGCGCACGACGATCTCGCGCACGGCGTCGAAGTCCTCGGTGAGCTCACGGATGTAGTCCTCGTCTTGGAGGCCCTCGGCGAGGATCGTGTGCATCATCGCGTTCAGCAGCCACACGTCAGTCCCTGGGCGCAGTTGCAGGTGGCGCTTCGCGATCTTCGTCAGCCAGATCCGGCGGGGATCGGCGACCACGAGGGTGGCGCCGTTTCGGACTGCTTTCTTGATCCGGAGCGCGAGCACCGGATGTGCCTCGGTCGTGTTCGAGCCGATGACGAACAGGAAACGCGCGTTCTCGATCTCCGGGATCGAGTTGGTGCTTGCTCCTCTGCCCAACGACCTGACCAGGCCGTAAAGAGTCGGACCGTGTCAGGTCGACTCGCAGGAGTGGACGGAGTTCGTTCCGACCACTGCCCGGGCGAGCTTCTGGGTCAGGTAGTTCTCCTCGTTCGTCAGGCGGGCGGATGAGAGGAAGCCGACCGCCTGCGGCCCGTGCTCGGCGATGACCTTCTGGAGGCCGGTCGCAGCCGTCTCGAGCGCGTGCTCCCAGGTCGTCGGGTGGAGGTCTCCGTCCTCGCCGCGGACGAGAGGCTGCGTGAGGCGGTCCGGATGGTGCACGAAGTTGAAGGCGAAGCGCCCCTTGACGCAGAGGTTCCCTTCGTTCGGGAGGTACTCCGGCTTCGATGTGACCTTGACGATGTGCTTCGTCTGCGGGTCGAGATTCAGGTCGATCTGGCAACCGACGCCGCAGAACGTGCACGTCGTCCTCACCTGCTCGAGCGAGCGCTCGGGCCGAGTCGTTCCTTCCTCGAACTTCTCGTAGATCGCACCGGTCGGGCAGACGGAGAGGCAGCCACCGCAGAGCTCGCACTCGGTGTCGAGCCAGGAGAGCTCCCAGGTGGGAACGATCCGCGCATGCCCGCCTCGGCCCTCGAGCGAGAGCGCCGAGCACTGCATGACCTCCTGCGTGTAGCGAACGCAGCGGTTGCAGAGGATGCACGCGTCCGGGTCGTAGCCCATGAGCTGGTTGCGGTCGTCGTACTCCTTCCGCTTCGCGTCCGGCAGGACAACGGGCGCCTCGGCGCCGAGCTCGTTCGCGAGGTCGAGCAGCTCGTTCGGGCGTCCCCCGGGGGAGGCGTTGAGATGCTCGGAGAGGAGCATCTCGGTCAAGGTCTTGCGGAAGTCGGTCATCGGCCCGTTCGTCGAGACGACCATCCCTTCGGTCACTCGGGTCGCACATGCGGGAAGAGGGCGCGGCGCGCCCTCCACCTCGACGACGCACATGCGGCAGCCGCCGTAGGGGTCCAGCTTGTCGTCGTGACAGAGCGTCGGGATGAAGGTGCCGTGCCGGGCGGCCGCGTGCACGAGCAGCTCACCCTCGGAAGCGGTCACCGCCCGGCCGTCGAGCGTGAACTCGACCATCCCGGTCACTGTACCGCTCACCTCGGTGTCAGACACCGGAGCCTGTCAAGAGGGCTGAGACTTGCAAGATCGCGCCGATCTTTCCACAGCACACGCCTGTGAGCCATATGCGGCTACGTTCGCGAAGTGGGGCGAGCAGCGCGTGAATTTACGTCCGGGAGCATCTACCACGTCTTCTCGCGCGGAAGCAATCGTCAGGCGATATTCCTCTTCGACGCGGACAGGATCGATTTTCTTTCGTGTCTCGAGCGTGTCCTCTCGCGGCACCGAATTCTTTGTCTGAGCTATTGCCTCTTGCCGAACCACTACCACCTCCTGCTCCAATGTCTCGACGACAGTCTCTCCGGCGCGATGAAGGCCCTGAACGGTCGTTACTCACTGCGTTTCAACCAGCGCTACACACGCGACGCTCACCTCTTCAAGAATCGATTCGGGGCCGTCGAACAGGAGACGGAGTCTCAGCTTCTTTGGACCCTTCGATATATCGCCACGAACCCTGTCGAGGCAGGACTCTGCGCTCGGCCACATGAATGGCCGTGGAGCAGCTACCGCGCATCCGTCGGCCTTTCGGAGCCGCCTCCGTTTCTCGCCCTTCGCATGATGCTCTCGTTCTTGTCGGACGAGCCCGAATCCGGGGTGGCGCGCTACCGGGAACTCGTTGAGGATTCGTTACTGCCTGGCGGTGTCTGACACCGGGGTTGGGTGCGCCGCGAGCGCACCGAACAGATCGGGCCACCACTGCAGCGCGTTGCGCACCGGGAACGGCGATGCCTGGCCGAGCCCGCAGATCGAGGTCTTCTCCATCGCCAGGAGCCACTCGTCGACCTTCTCGCGCGACATCGGCGCCTCGCCGCTCCCGAGCTCGACGAAGAGATGGTGGAGAGCGCGGTTTCCGATGCGGCACGGCGTGCACTTCTGGCACGACTCCTCGGCGAAAAAGCGCATCGTCTCCGCGAGCAGGCGAAGCGGCGAGTAGCTCGAGGGAAAGACCTGCACCGCGGCCGAGCCCACTCCTGCGCCGTACTCGCGGAGAGCGTCACGTGTCAGCGGCACGTCGAGCGCTTTTGGCGGCAAGATGCCGCTCGCCGCCCCGCCGGGGACGACTGCACCCGTCTCCCCCGCGAAGCCGCCGGCGTGCTCCTCGATGAGCTCTCGCGTCGTGATCCCGTTCGGCGCCTCGTAGCATCCCGGCCTCGAGACGGCACCCGAGACCGACCACAGCCTGGAGCCGTTCGCCCCCCGCGTTCCGAGGTCCGCCCACCACTTGCCGCCCTGCACGAGGATCGCCGGGAGGTGGGCAAGCGTCTCGACGTTGTTGATCAACGTAGGCCGCCCGAGATAGCCGACCTGAGCGGGGAAAGGTGGACGCAGCCGCGGCATCGCGCGACGCCCCTCCATCGACTCCAGCATCGCCGTCTCCTCGCCTGCGATGTACGCGCCCGCTCCGATGACCAGCTCGAGCGAGCATCCTTCGAGCAGACCTGCAGCCCGAAACTCCTCGATGGCGCGCTGGAGGCGTTGGCGTGAGGTCGCATACTCCTCGCGCAGGTAGACAAAGCCCTCCGTGGCTTCGGCGAAGCGCATGGCGACGACGATCGCCTCGACCAGGAGATGCGGCCGGAGCTCCATCACGTAGCGGTCCTTGATCGTCCCCGGCTCGCCTTCGTCGGCATTCACAACCACGTACCGCGGCCCCTGCTCGTTCCGCACCGCCTCCCACTTCACCCCCGTCGGGAATCCCGCGCCGCCGTAGCCCGTAAGCCCCGAGGCCTTGAGCTCCTCGACGATCCGCTCGGGCGAGGGCAGCTCGCGCAGGAGCGCGAGGCCCCCTTGCGCGGCATAGTCTGCGAGCTTCTCGTCGGCTCGACCGAGGCCGATCGCCGGCCCGTCGTTCGTCGAGTGGGTGACGTCGGGGACGATCGTCTCCCCCTCGGTCATCACCGGAGCGAGGTCGCAGTGGCCGAGGCAGGCCACCTCGAGGGCGCCTGGATGCCGCTCGAGCAGCGTGCGCGCACCCATGCAGTCGCAGATCGGGCCGGTGCAGACGCGCGTCGCGCTCGGTGGCACCTGCAGGAAGGAATAGAAGGAGACGACCTCGTGGACCTCCCCCCGGCGAATGTTCATGTGGTCGGCGAGCGCGTCGGAGAGCTCGGGCGTGATCGGCCCGACCTCCCGCCTGATTCGACCGAGGTTGTCCAGCAACCGCGTTCGCTCGGGCGGAAGCTCGGGCAGCAACGCAACGAGTCCGAGCGCGTCCACGTCCGCGAGTCTAAATCTCAGTCTTCGGCCGGCGGTCGACGGAGTCGTTTCGTCCTCGAGTGTCGCTTCTTGGAACTCAGACGCCGTTCCCTCGCAGCAGCCGTCGGCCGGGTCGCGACACGGCGACGCGGCACCGCGAGCGCCGCGCGGAGCTTCTCGACCAGCCGCTCGAGGGCGAGCTCGCGATTACGGAGCTGGCTCCGCTCGTCCTGAGCGACCGCCCGCAGCAGAGGTCCTGCTCGCGCAACCACGCGGCGCTTCTGAGCCTCGGTGAGCGCGGCCGACGCCTCGACGTCGAAGACGGCCTCGACTCGCGTCGACGACTTCTGTGCATGCTGCCCACCCGGTCCGCTCGACCGCGAGGCTCTCATCTCGAGCTCGGAAAGCGGGAGCAAGACGGAGCGCGTGACCCGAATAGACTCACGCTCCATGGCTTGCATTCTGCTCGACATCGACGGCGTGCTCCACGTCTCGGGAGAGCCCATTCCAGGGGCCGTCGACGCCATTGCCGATCTCCGGAAAGCGGGTCACAACCTCCGCTTCGTGTCGAACAACTCGACCCGACCGCGTTCCCGGCTCGCAGCAGAGCTGCGGGAAATGGGATTCCCGATCGAAGATCGGGAGCTCCAGACAACGCCGGGCGCCGCGGCCCGCGAGCTGAGCGGAAAGCGCGTCCTCGCGCTGGTGATGGAGGCGATCGTTCCCGACCTCGAGGGCCTGGAGCTCGTCGGACACGACGCGGAGGCCGTCCTCATCGGCGGCTGCGACGAGACGCTCGAGCCGAACCAGGTCTTCAGCTACATGAACCTCGGACGCGCGTTCTCGGAGATCCAGGCGGGGGCTTCCTTCTTCTGCTTGCACAAGAACAAGTGGTGGCAGACGAGTCGCGGGCCGATGCTCGACGCCGGAGCCTTCGTCGCCGGGCTCGAGTACGCCACGGGCGTGGACGCGACGGTGCTCGGCAAACCGAGCCCCTCCTATTTCGCGGCCGCACTCGATGCTCTGGACGCCGTGCCAGAGCTCACCTGGCTCGTCACGGACGACGTCGAGCAGGACGTCCGTGGCGCGAGCCTCTTCGGCATGCGCACCGTTCTGGTGCGCACCGGGAAGTTCCGTCCCGAGACGCTCGAGCTCGCGGAGTCCTCGCCCGACATCGTCGTCTCCTCGCTCGCGCAGTTCCCCGCACTGCTCGAGGAGGACCTGACCGGCGGCTGGCACTCGTGAAAGTCGGGATCGACGTCATCGAGATCGAGCGAGTCCGGCGCGCGCTTCGCCGGGTCGGTTTTCGCGACCGCTGCTTCACGACGGCCGAGCAGGCCTACTGCGACTCTCGGCCCCATCCGGCACAGAGCTACGCCGCCCGTTTCGCGGGCAAGGAGGCGGTCGGCAAGGCGCTCGGCTGCGGCGTTCGCTTCACGTGGCGAGAGGTGGAGATCGTGGGCCGACCGAGGCCCGGCGTCCGACTGTCCGGCCGCACTGCCGCCTTCGCCGAGCGGGTGGCCGCGGGCGCGATCGACCTCTCGTTGACGCACTCGCGCGAGATCGCGGCTGCCGTGTGCGTCGTCAGCCCGCGCGGCTGAGGTTGTTCGAGCAGCTCTACACCGCAGCCGAGATGCGCGCCGTGGAGGAGCGCTATCCCGACTACCCGAGCTCCGTCCCCGAGCTCATGGAGCGCGCGGGGGCGGCCGTGGCGCGGGAGGCGATGCTCGCGTTTCCGGACGCTCGCCGGTTCGGATGCGTCTGCGGGGGGGGCTCGAACGGCGGTGACGGACGCGTCGCCGCCCGAGTGCTCCGCGAGGCGGGCCTCGTCGCCGAGGAAACGGAGGACGTAGACGGGTACGACGTCCTCGTCGACGCGCTCTTCGGGACCGGCTTTCACGGCGCGCCCCGGCCGGATGCGGCGTCGCTGATCGAGCGGGTCAACGCCGCAGGCGTTCCCGTCGTCTCGGTCGACCTCCCCTCGGGCGTGGATGCCTCCACGGGTGAGGTCGCAGGAGCCGTCGTCCGCGCCGACCTCACGGTCACGTTTCATTCTTTGAAGGTGGGCCTCGTCATCGCACCGGGCCGATTCCAGGCCGGCCGCGTTGTCGTTGCCGACATCGGCCTCGAACGGGCGCCGACAGAGAGCCGACGCGCCGCTCCTGCCCTCCTCTCGCTCGTTCCCCGGCGGAAACCGGGGGACACGAAGTACACGTCGGGCTCGGTTCTCATCGTAGGGGGCCAGCCAGGAATGACCGGTGCGGCATGCCTCTCGGCACGGGCGGCACTGCGCGCCGATGCCGGGTATGTGACACTCGCCGTTCCCGCGGAGTCATTACCGATAGTCGAGACGATGGTTCTCGAGCCGGTGAAGATCGGCTGGCGTGACGCCGACGCGGTAGAGGAGATCTCCCGCGCCGCCGAGCGCGCGGGCGCTGTCGCGATCGGGCCGGGGCTCGGCCGCTCGGACGAGCGGCGGGCATTGGTCCGGGAGCTTCTCCGGCGACTCGACGTCCCCGCGGTCGTCGACGCGGACGCGCTCTTCGAGCTCGACCCCGTCGAGCGGGACGCGCCAACCGTGCTCACGCCGCATGCGGGCGAGCTCGCCCGGCTGCTCGACACCGACTCGGGGTGGGTCGATGCGCATCGCCTGGAAGCAGCGCAACGGGCGGCGGACCGTTTCGACGCCGTGGTCCTGCTCAAGGGCCCGGACACGATCGTCGCGGAGCCCGGAAAGGGAGTGATCGTCAGCGACCTCGGCCCGCCGTCACTTGCGACTGCGGGCACGGGAGACGTGTTGACGGGAATCGTCGCGGCGTTTCTGGCCAAGGGCATGGAGGGGCAACTCGCAGCCGTCGCTGCGGCGGTCGCGCACGGAGTGGCCGCAAGACTCTTGCCTCAGCAGGCGGGTCTCGTCGCGAGCGACCTGCTCGAGACGCTTCCCGTTGCCCTGGAGTCAGAAGTCGCGAATACTCGAGAATGAGCGCCGTGGAGCGCTCGAGCTTCACGATCGATCTCGGTGCAGTCCGGCGCAACGCGGCGACGTTGCTACGCGCCGCCGGAGAAGCCGAGCTCTGGGCCGTCGTCAAGGCCGAGGGGTACGGCCACGGAGCGGCCGACGTCTCCCGGGCGGCGCTCGACGCCGGTGCTTCGGCTCTGTGTGTCGCGACACTCCCCGAGGCACTCCACCTGCGTGCGGCGCTGCACGAGGCCCGGATCATCGTCATGTGCCCGGTGAGCGATCGAGAGGTGGGTGAGGCGCGCGCCGCGCACCTCGAGCTCGTGGCGGCCGACGGTCGGGTGCCTGAGGGGCTGCGCGTGCACCTGAAGCTCGACACGGGCATGGGGCGGTGGGGGCTCTCCGAGCTCCCGGCGCCGACACATGACGTCGTGGGCGTGATGAGTCACCTCGCTGTCGCGGAGTCGGACCCGGACTTCACCCGCACGCAGATCGAGCGCTTTCGCGCGGCAACGGCAGGGCTGGCCGGAATCACGCATCACATCGCGAACAGCGCTGCGACCCTCCGCTACCCGGAAGCGGCCTTCGACGCCGTGCGTTGCGGGATCGCGCTCTACGGCATCTCGCCTTTCGGGACAGATCCGGGTGCAGACGGCCTCGAGCCCGCCCTCCGCTGGGACTCCTCGCTCGCGCTCGTGAAGCGGCTGGCGCCGGGTGAGAGCACGGGCTACGGGCGCCGGTTCGTCGCCGAGCAGCCGACCTGGATCGGCATCGTCCCGGTCGGGTATGCGGACGGGTTCCGCCGGGACATGACTGGAACAGAGGTCCTGGTCGCCGGCGAGCGGCGTCGTGTCGTCGGCACGATCTCGATGGACGCTCTTGCGGTCGAGCTCGACCGCAAGCTCCCCGTCGGCACGCCTGTCACGCTCGTCGGAGACGGCGTCCTGATCGAGGAGCACGCGCGGGTCGCCGAGACGATCGGGTACGAGATCGCCACCGGCCTCAACACGCGGTCAGGGCGCGCACGGCGGGTCGCCAGGAATGGATGACACGAGGGTCCGCGAGGTGCTCGCGGGCGAGGAGGCGTGGGTCGTCGGCGGGGCGGTGCGGGACGCCCTCCTCGGGCGGCCGGTCCTGGACCTCGACGTCGCCTGCAGCGACCCGCGCGAGGCCGCCCACCGGTATGCGCAGCGCTTCGGCGGGGCCGTCTTTCCGCTCTCCGACCAGCACGGGGCATGGCGCGTGGCGACCGGCTCCGAAGAGACGGTCGACTTCACTCCGCTGCCCGACGGGATCGAGGCGGACCTCGCGACGCGCGACTTCACGTTCAACGCGATTGCGGTTCCGGTCGGTGGAGGGGGCCTGTGCGATCCGCATGACGGTCGCGCCGACCTCGAGGGAGGAATCGTTCGCGCCGTCTCCGACTCCGTCTTCAGCGACGATCCGTTGCGTCTGCTGCGTGCCGTGCGGCTCGAGGACGAGCTCGGCTTCCGTATGGACGAGCGGACGGAAGCGCTGGTCCGCGAATCGGCTGATCTCGCGGGCCTGCCCGCTGGAGAGCGGATCCTCGGCGAGCTTCGCCGCCTCTCAGCGGACGGCTATCGGCGGCTGCACGAGCTCGGGATCTTGGCGGCGCTCGGCGGCTCTCTCGACGGGGCGATCGACGCGGTGGACGACGCCGACTTCCGGCTCGTGGCGGCCTTTCGCGAAGACCTTCGACGATTGCCGGTCTCGAACGGGTTGCGACGGTACGCGAGCACTCTCTTACGGGCGAACCCGCCGCGGGACGACTCGCGACGCGCGATCCATCGCTTTCGCCGTTCGACCGAGCCCTGGGCCCTGGACGCCCTCGCGTTCGTCGGCCGTCCCGAGCTCACCGGCTCGGTGGAGGATGCGCGTCGGCGAGATCCTCCCGAGCCGCTCGTCCGGGGGGACGAGCTGGGGCTTCCTCCCGGCCCGGAGATCGGACGTATGCTCGCGATCATCGACGAGGAGCGGGCTGTGGGGACGATCTCGACACGCGAGGAGGCGCTTGCGCTCGCGCGCTCGCTGGCGGCCGCATCGTGAGCGTCGCCCTTCGGCTGGCACTCCAGGAACAGCGAGCCGCGGAGCTCTCGACCAAAGTTCGCCGCCTGCTCGGCCCGTTCACCGGCACCGAGCTGGCGCTCGACTCCGGCTGTGGGACCGGGGCTCTCGCGGCCGCGCTCGCCCCGCTCGTCGGCGAGGTCGTTGGCACCGACACGAATCTCGGTTACCTCGAGGCTGCCCGAGAGCTTGGCCTCGAGAACGCGGAGTTCCTCGAGGCGGACTCGACCCGGCTCCCGTTCGAGTACGGCCGTTTCGACATCTCGGGCTGCGTGCGCGTGCTGCATCACGTTCGTCGTCCCGAGCTCGCCGTGTCCGAGCTCGCACGCGTGACCAGGCACAACGGGCGCGTCCTCATCGCCGATCAGCTGGGGTCGGTCGACCCGCTGCGGACCCCGGAGCTCGATCGCTTCGAGCGCCTGCGAGACCCGACGCACCAACGGCTCCTTCCTGACGCCGACATTCGCGGCTACCTCGACGCGAACGACCTGGTGCTCACGTCCTTCGAGGTCGTCCACGAGCGGGTCGACCTCGAGGAGCGGCTCGCGCTCGCGGACGTTCCGGAAGAGCAACGTGTCCGCGTCCGAGGTCTTGCGCCAGGCCCGGTCTACGAGATCGAGGTCGGCTGGTACGTCGCGCGAAAGCCGCCACCGTAGCCTGAACCGACTTCCGCGCGAGAGGCCCTCGGGACCTCTCGCGCGGAGCGGTGCATGATCGAGCTCGGGCGGCTACTTCTTCTTCGAGTAGATACCGGTGCCTGATGTTTGCGTGGCCACATTCGTGTGATCGCACGTCGAGGTGTCGTTGTCCGCTGGCACGCAGCCGTATACCGGGTTCGGCTTGTGATTCGGATCGCTCTGATACTGGTCGTCCGAGTACACGATCGACGCGAAGCCCGACTTCGGCGACGCCTCGACCCCGAAGTCGTCGTAGAGATCGCGATTGCCCGTACAGAGCGCGCCGCCCTCGCACACGCCGCCGTGGTGGACGACGGGGTTGACGGTCGTGTAGACGAAACCCGGAGCCGAGGAGGCGGCGCTGAGGCTTTGTGCCATGACCACCTTCCACGCGACGCTCGCGGGCGCCTGCTCTGGATTTCCGGAATAGCCGGTGGCCTGGTAGTAGACGAGGTCGATCTTGCCGGCGTCGCCGGCCGCTAGCCACGGCATGACGGCCGTGTCGTTGCCCTGTGACACCTGCACGGGTGCGCTGAAGGTCTGCCCGTGGTCGGTCGAGTACTGGTAGAAGACGCCGTGGTTGTCCGAGTACGCGACGTAGACGGCTCCGCCGCTGTCGACCGCGACGTTCACGAACTGGTTGTCGTACTTCGCGCCGATGTCCGGGTTGACGTGCACGGCGTAGTCGTGCCAGGTGAGACCTCCGTCCGACGAGACCGCCATGCCGACGTTGTGGAGGAACGCGGACGGATTCGGTGCGTCCTCGATGTTCTCGTACGCGAATACCGTGTACAGGTACGAGGGGTTGGACGGATCGAACACGAGATTGCCCGTGCGGCTCCCTCCTTGCGATGCGGCGAGACCGACATCCGACGTGTCGTAGGCGTTCGCGAGCTGAGGGAACGTCTGCCCGGCGTCGGAGCTGCATTGCACGTGCAGTCCGACGTTCGGCAGGAGAATCCCCGGCGCGGTCAGGTACGAGATGCAAACCTTCGACGCGCCTGTTGCCGCCACCCAGGGTCGGTCGTCTATCGGGAGAGCCGTCGCCGGGTTGAGGCGCCACGTCGCGCCGTTGTCCGTCGACGACGAGACGTCGACGTTTGCCAGTGTGAGGGAGACGACGTATGCGTTGTAGTTCCCGAGCGCGTTCTGCGCCGTCGCGACCGCGACGTCCGTGTCGCCGCCGCCGGGCTCCAACCCTGTCTCCTGTCCGACGGAGTCCGAGCCGACGGAGACGTCGTTCGGCGAGGGCGTCGACGCGTAGTGCCCGCCGCCGTCCGCCGACGTCCAGGCGAGCGTGCCGCCGCCGAGGCCGTTCTCCGAGGACGCGTAGAAGCGTCCGTTCGGTGCTACGGCGATCGCGGGCTCGGCCGCGCCGTTGTAGCAGAGCGTGGAGCCTGGACAGACGGTCCTGGCCGGATTAGGCGGCGTCGCCGCCAGCGTGAAGTCGGTGAACTGGCTGCTGCCCGTCGGCTTCGCAGCTGAGGCGCCGCCGACAAGCGCCAGCGCCGCGGAGGCGAGAAGGACTCCAGAGAGCAATCTCGTCATCTCGAACGCCCTTTCTGTACCGGGGTGTTTGAAGTGATGCCGCCGCCAGATCCATACCCGGCGGGCGCTGCGTTCAACCTTGGTGCGTGCGCGCGACCTCATGCCCTCTTCGATCGGCGAGGTCGAGATGGGGGCTACATGGCGGGCATGCCCTAGCTCAGTCCTGAACCCAGGGGTGGTAGCCGAACCGCCCGCCGAGTTGCGCGACCACACCGGGAACCAGCGCCTGCGCGATCGAAACCAGCCGATACGGGAACCAGGGAATCGTCACCTCGCGCCTGTTCCGCTCGACAGCCTTGACGATCGTCTTTGCCACGGCGTCCGCCTCGATCACGAACCGGCGCATGAGCGGATTCTTGAGGGTCGAGCGAGGCGTGAACCCCTCGGTCTCCACGAAACCGGGGAGAACGGAGTGCACGTAGATGCGCTCACGCCGAAGCGTGGCGGCGAGCGAGCGGGAGAACGCGAGCTGTGCGTGCTTCGCCGCTGCATAGGGCCCTGCCGGCGCGAATGCGATCGTTCCGGCGACGGAGACGACGTTCACGATGTGGGCACTTCCACCGTTTTCCGCCGCTTCACGGAGGCCGGGCAGGAAAGCCCGAGCACACCAGACTCCGCCGAGGTAGTTCGTCCGCAGCACGCGCTCGACCGTGTCGGGCTCGACCGACACGAACGTGCCGCGTCCGGGGACTCCTGCGTTGTTGACGAGCAGCTCGATTCGAGGATGACGAGCGAGGACGCGCGCCGCGACGTCGTCGACCTGCGCTCGATCCATGACGTCACAGACCTCCCACTCACCACGGATCTCCGAAGCGAGTGCCTCGATCCGCTCCTGGCGGCGCGCGAGCAGGACGCAGTGCCAGCCGCGCCGGGCGAGCTCGCGGGCGGTCGCCTCGCCGATCCCTGCGGAGGCACCCGTCACGACCGCTACCCGCTCGTCCGCCATTGCCGCGTGACCCTACATCGGTGCGCCGACTAGGATCGCCGCGTGGCAGGCAGATTCGAGGGGAAGCAGGCGCTCGTCCTGGGAGTCGCGAACCGACGCTCGATCGCGTGGGCCATCGCGCGCCGGCTCGCGGAGGAGGGCGCGCAGCTCGCCTTCACGTATCAGGGCGAGCGGATCGAGAAGAGTGTCCGTGAGCTCGCCGAGAGCGTCTCGAGCCCGCTCGTGACCGAGTGCGACGTGCGCTCCGACGACGACGTCGCTCGTGTCTTCTCCGAGGTCGGCGGCGTATTCGGAGGCGGGCTGGACCTCCTCGTCCACTCGGTCGCGTTCGCGGCCGCCGAGGACCTCGAGGGCCGCTTCACGGACACGCCTCGCGACCGCTTCTGGCTTGCGCTCGACGTGAGCGCCTACTCACTCGTGATCTGTGCTCGCGCCGCCGAGCCGCTCATGGAGGCGCGCGGTGGTGGCGGGGTCCTGACGATGACCTACCTCGGCGGCGAGCGCGCGGTTCCGCACTACAACGTCATGGGCGTCGCGAAGGCTGCTCTCGACGCTTCCGTTCGTTACCTCGCGTGGGATCTCGGGCTCAAGGGAATCCGGGTGAACGCGATCTCCGCCGGCCCGGTCCGGACGCTCGCTGCACGCTCGATCGCAGGCTTCACGACGATGGAGGAGATCGTCGAGCAGCGGGCGCCGCTGCACCGACACATCGAGGCGGACGACGTGGGGAGCGCCGCTGCCTATCTGCTGTCCGACGACGCGCGGAACGTCACCGGAACCACGCTCTACGTGGACTCCGGTTACCACTCGATGGGCATGTAGATCCTGCGCACGCTCAGGCCGTACGTTTCTCCAAGTCTCTGATCAGCGGCCGCCGAGCGCGCGTTGCAGCTGCGCCTTCGTCATCTTCGAGCGACCGCGGATGTTCCGCTCTCGCGCCTCCTCGTACAGCTGCTCCTTCGTTCGTCCCCGCGGGCTCCGACGGTGAGCACGGATCCCTCCACGCCGGCCGGACGAGATGTCTTCTCGCGACAACCGCGAGGACTCCCTCGCCTCGCCGTGGCGTGCGCGTTCCTTGTTGACCGTGCGGGCGGCGATCTCCTCCGCAGTTTCGGCGGAAGTGCCGCGACTCCGCAACGACTGCTTGATGTGCTCGTACTGACGACCTCTCTTCGAGCCCTTCTTCACACCGCGTGGCGGCATGGTCACCTCCTCGGTTCGTGGCTCGTCGATACCCCCGTCACCGGGCGGCAAACCCAGAGCGGCCTTGCGTCCGCGCGTTCTCGCAATCGCGGCCGCGGGTAAGCGGGTCTTCGTGACCACTCCGATCCGGGTCGCAGCGACCGGCGACATCCACGCAGCCGAGCCCCTCGGCAATCACATCCGGCGGTCGTTCGCGGCAGTGGCGGAGGACACCGACCTCGTGTTGCTCGCCGGCGACCTCACGACGCATGGGCTGCCTGAGCAGGCCGCGGTGCTCGCGGAAGCCTGCCGCGGACTCCCGACTCGCATCCTCGCCGTCCTCGGCAACCACGACCAGCATTCCAATCGTGGCGACGAGATCGTCGACGTGCTCGAGGCCGCGGGAGTGCACGTTCTCGATCGCGAGCACCTCATCCTCGAAATCGGTGAGCGAGAGGTCGGAGTCGTGGGGGTGAAAGGGTTCGTCGGCGGGTTTGCGGGTGCCGAGCTGCCTGATTTCGGCGAGCCGCTCCTCCGCCGCATCTACCAGGAGACCACGCTCGAGGTGGAGGCGCTCGAAGAGGGGCTGGAGGCCGTCGCCGGGTGCCACGTTCGCATCGTCCTCATGCACTACGCGCCGATCGCGGACACGCTCGTCGGCGAGCCCGAGCGGATCTGGGCGTTTCTCGGATCGGGGCGGCTCGCGGCACCGATCGGGATGCATCGCCCGGATCTGGTCGTCCACGGCCACGCCCACCACGGCGCTGCTCGCGGCGCCGTCGGAGAGGTGCCGGTGCGAAACGTCGCGGTCCATGTAACGGGCGAGGACTTCGTGCGCTTCGAGTTTTGAGTCCGTGGGACGTTTGGCCGTCCCCAGGGCCTGGGAATCAACAACCCATGTTCAAATGGCGCTATGCGCTTCTCGGCTGGCTCGTCTGGACGGTCGGAAAGCGTCGACTCCGGCACAAGCTGCACATCGCGCATCGTTGAGCCCGCGCAGCGTTCAGCCATCTGCTCGCGGCAGCCCTCAGCGATAGCGGCGAATGAGCTCGCGCATCCCGGTCTCCTCGGGGAAGCTCACGACGACGCCCTCGGCGCCGGCGTCGAGGAACGCATCGGCGTTGTCGGCCGTGGCCCGTGGAACGGCACGGAGCTCGGGAAAGCGCTCCTTCACCTCGCGCACGTGGTCGGGGCTCGAGCCGCGGGAGGGATGCCAGACGTCCCCGTGCTCGCGAGCTCTCCGCAACGCGCGCTCCGAGCTTCCTCCCACCCAGATCTCCGGTCGCTCGTCCGGTAGAGGCGAGAACGTCGCGTTCTCGAACGACCAGAGCTTGCCTTGGAAGGAGCGCTCCCCGCCCCACAGCGCTCTCATGACCCGCAGCGCCTCGTCCGCTCGTCGTCCGCGGCCGTGGAAGTCGACGCCCATGAACCGGAACTCGTCCTCGTGCCAGCCCATCCCGATCCCGAGCCGGAATTTTCTCCCAGAGATGAGCTGCAGCGTCGCGATCTGCTTCGCCAGCTCGATCGGGTGGTGCAGGGGCGCGAGCACGATCGACGTGCCGAGACCGATTCGCTCCGTGAAGCCCGCGATCCAGGCGAGCGTGGCGAGCGGCTCGTAGACCCGGCCATACGTCTGGGCGGCATCGGGACCGACGATGATGTGCTCGGTCGCCCACACCGAGTCGTATCCGAGCTCCTCCGCGAGCTCGGCGGTGCGACGGATGGTGTCGACGCTCGCCTGCTCCCCATAGTTGGGCAGGATGACGCCGAGATGCACGACTCGACTGTAGTCAGGTCGCGCGTCGCTGCGTCGAGGGTGGCACGGCTCGCGACGATCGACCGAGACGGCCGGCCGCACCTCGTTCCGATCGTCTTCGTGCTCGACGGGAACACGCTCTATTCCGCGGTCGACGCGAAGCCGAAACGCTCGCGCGTGCTCCGCCGAATAGAGAACGCGCGGCGCGAGCCGAACGTCACCGTGCTGGTCGACGACTACGACGACGACTGGGGCCGTCTGTGGTGGGTGCGCCTGCGTGGGCGGGCACGTGTCCTCGACGAAGGAGCCGAGGCCGAGAAGGCACTTGACTTGCTCGTGGCGAAGTACGAGCAGTACCGCGAGGCGCCACCGGGTCTCCCCGTGCTCGCGATCGACGTCGACGAGTGGAGGTCGTGGGCGGCCGGGCCGTAGATCTTCGCTGCTACGCGGCTTCCTCGCGGTGTCGTCTCCGGCGATCGCGGATCATCGACACCCCGACCTTGGTGCTCGGCTTGGCTGCGGCGATCTCGAGCGCCACCTGGATGAGCCGGTTGACATCGGGCTCGTTCCACTGCAGCTCGCCCTCTGTGCTCGACCTCGGCTCGGCGACCCGGCCGAGCTCCGACAGCAGGCTGTAGCGGGGCATCGGGCGCAGCAGCCATTCGAGCGGCGCTCCTTCCACTGGGTGCGCCTCCCGGTAGAGCTCAATCACGGCGACGGCGAACTTGCGGTAGACGAGATCCTGGGCGCCTCGCCGTGTGCGGACCCGGCGCGCGTACGCAAATTGGGCGGCGTGCCGGAGCTCGTCTTCGGAGAAAACGGGCCGGCGGCCGCGCGGTCTTTCGGAGGCGGCTTCCCGGGGCATCATGGAACGAATCGGCTTCCGGGACGATGGTCTTTAGCGATGCCGCGTAAATCCCCTCGGACGGGTGGGTCTCTGCCCGGCTACTCGACGGGCAGTTACGCCGAGGTGGTCACGGGCGGCGTGGCGAGAACACTGTCGAGCCAGCTCTCGATGCGAGCGGCGACGTCCTCCCACCCCTCACCGACCATCATGAGGTGAGGCCGGCCGGGTAGCTCGATGTAGTCGGTCCGAGCGTTCGACTTCGCGTACTTCTCGAACTGCTTGTGGGAGAGCGATGCGGGAACCGTGTGATCCTTCTCCGCCCCGACGATGAGCAGCGGAGCGCGGTCGCCATTCTTGAAATGGACCTCCGTCGGCGGGTGCAGATGGAAGTTCGCGAAGCCCGCCTCGTAGAAGATCTGACCGGTCTCGGGAACGGCGTACCTGTCATATGCCGCCGAGGCGTCCTCGGGCGAGAACGTGTTCACGAACCCGTACGTGAACTCTTCGAGAGTCAGTGGCACGACGCCGTGCCGCTTCGACGGATGGGCCAGCGCAGGTGCTGCGGCCTTGAGCGACGAGAAGGGCAGCACGAGGATGCCCTTCGGCGGTGCGGGGCTCATCGCCACGCCGGCTCGTCCAAGGCCACGGTCGAGCAGCAGCTCCACGATGAGGCCGCCGAACGAGTGTCCGATGAGGACCGGAGGCTCCTCGAGCGACTTGATCTGATTCCCGTAGTGGTCGACGATCTCGGTCAGACCGAGGCCCTCGAGCTCCTCCGTAGCCTCTCGCAGCTGCTCCACGTCTCCGTGCTTGCGTGGCCACTCGGGAGCGGAGACGGTGAACCCTCGGTCGCGGAAGTAGTCGGCGAAGTTCTCCCAGCTCCGTGCAGAGAGCCACGCTCCGTGCACGAGCATCAGGGGAGGGCGATTCGTGCTGGCGGCTTCCACGGCGAGACCTCCTTCTCGTTGACAACCGACCACGCTACGCCTGCAACGCGCAGAACGAAAGCTGGCTCTATCTAGTCGGGCCTTCGCGCGGCCGCAGCGCTCGCGGCTTCGATCACGTTAGCGATGTCGGGGAGCTCACGGCCGAGCCTCCAGGTGTGTCTGATCGTCTTAGCGTCCTCGATGAGAAACGCCGTGCGGGATGCGACGTCTCTCATCTCGAGGAGCTCGGCGGCCACGCCGAAGGCCCGGGTCGCCTCTCCGTTCCAATCGGACAGAAGCGGAACGTCGACGCCGAGCGTCTGCGCCCAGGCGGCGTGCGACCAGACGGAGTCGCGCGAGATGGCGAAGGGCCTTACGCCTGCCGCAGCCAGGTCCTCGCTCCTGTCCCGCAGGAGCAGCACCTCGTTCGTTCAGGTCGGGGACCAGTCCCAGAGGTAGAAACAGAGGAGCGCAAGACCCTCGTCCAGGATCTCGCGAAGCGATCGTGGCCCTTCGCCGGGTGTCACCCAGACACGAACGTCGGGCACGTCGTTCCCGGAGCCGAGCACGCCCGCACGCTACTACCGCGGCAGGCCGAGAATGGCGCTCTCGTAGCGGCGCGCCCCCGCGAGCGAGAGGCGGCCGGCCGGAAGCTCGACCACGAACGAGACCTCGCCGAGATGGTTCTGCCAGTTGGCGGCCGTCCCGTTCGGCCAGGGAATTGCCCGGAACGGAACGTGCGCGAGACGGGCGTAGCGGCGGGCGGTCGGGATGCTCCGGCCCCAAGCGCGAACGATCGCCTGCGGCTGGTGGAACCAGATCGTCACCTGCGGGTGGATGCGGAGGACGAGTGAGCGAGCGATTCGCGTCTCGCGCTCGGACCACGGCCTCGGCCCCGAGTACGCGAAGGTTCCGTGGCGCCCGATTCGCTTCCACATCGCGCCGAAGTTACGGTTCAGATCCACGCCGTGCGCGTTCTGGCGCGTTCCGGCTGCGAGTCCGTCCGGGTTCAGGTCCTGGACGACCCAGAGGTCGAACGTGATCGGCAGGCCGAGGTTCGCCAGCTGCTGCGTGATCGCCATCCCCGCGCACTCGTTGCCGTGGATGCAGCCGACGACGAGCACACGCGTCGAGCTGTGCGGGTTTCCGATGCGCCACATGCGGATCGGGCGACCTTCGACCGAGCGACCGATGACGCGCACGGATTGGACGAGCGCGAGTGCCCGTCCTCGCGCGGTCAGCCGAATGCTCGCCAGCATCGACAAGACGTCGCCTCGCGGCTTCCCTTTCACGAACGCGAGGAACGCGTGGCCGTCGAGACGGAACTCGAGGCGCCGGGCCGACCCGAAGCCTTCGAAGGGCTTCACGGGAGGAACTGCTGCTGGCAAACGAGGCGGGCGGCGCCTCATGAAGTGTCTGCGACTCCAGAGCGGACCTTCGTCGTAGAGGCGGATCCAGGTCTGCTCACGAGGCGGTGTGACTGCGATGTGGTAGACGGACCGCGGTCGGTAGCTGGCGATCGTCGCCGAGCCGTCGTCCGGGATCACGGCAGCGTGCCAACCAGAGGGGAGCGCGATGGTGTAGCCATCGACTCGGTTCTCGAAGCGGATGGCTCGGGTGCTGCCTTGCGCTGGTGCGACGGCGAGCGACAGCGCGGCGGCCACCCCGAACGCGGCAAGCCTCACCGCGCCCAGCCCTCGACCTTGGGGAATGTCCCCGACTCGAACTGCGACGACGCGTTCGAGATCGCCCGGATGCGCTTTCCGTCCGCGCGCACGAAGATCCACTGATTCGCCGTTGGCCAGGTGATGAGAAGCCAGCGACCGTCCGGCGAAGCCGTGACTTGCCGCAACGAGCCTCTAGCGTGAAACAGCGTGCGGGGAGCGAAGATGTTGCTCTGGCCGCCGCGGACGCGGATCCCGACGACGCCGTAATTCTCGGGACCGACGAACGTCGCATCCGCGTCACGCGCGGGGTTGGGCGGACGGTCCTCGGCAAGGAGGCGACCCCGTGCGTCGTAGACGCGGAGGCCGGGAGGCGCGAGCACGAGGAGCCGGTGGCCGTCGCTCGACCACTCGAGCTTCGTCGGAACCGGCCCCGGTTTCGAGTGCCAGAGGAGCCGACACGTATCGACCGAGTAGACGCGAACGCTCCCGCTGTGAGCGGCGACGGCGAGTACGCGCGGAGCGCCGGGCTGCCATGCCGGAGCGACGCGCGCGACACGCCTCGCGCAGCCCACGCGATCGCCGGTGCCATCGCCTGCGACCACCCGCAGCGATCGCCCGCTGAGGTAGGCGATCTGGGTATCCGTTCGCGTCCCGCCCCAGCTCGGGAGTCGCACTCCCGGCCGTGCGAGGGTCCAGCGGACGTCTCCGTTCGGCTCGATTGCGGCCAGCTCGTTCGTCCTCGCCGCGACGAGGAAGCGCCCGAAGGGCGACCAGCTCGCCTCGCGATACCCGCCGAGGAAGCGCCGTGAGCCGTTCCGCTGCACGACCCACACACCCGCGTCGGTGCGGACGAGGAGCTTGCCCGGGGAAGGGAGCGAGAAGAGCGCGGGGGCCGCATGCTCGATCCCTACCGTCTTGCGGATGCGGTCGACGACTCCCTTCCCAGGCGAGCTGAAGGCAGCCGCGACGAGCGCGAGTACGACTGCGAGTGCGAGGGCCGGTCTCCAGTGGAGCGATCTACGAGAGGCCGGAGTGCGCTTGGCGAACGCGGAGGACAGGACAGCCCAGGCTCGCTCCCGCGCGCCGTGCTCGTCCGGGATCTCGACTCGCTCGAGCTCGCGCTTCACAGCTCCTCCGCGAGCGTGTCGAGTCCGCGCCGGAGCCGCGAGTTGACAGTCCCTCTCGGGAGGTCGAGCGCCTCGGCGATCTCACCGGGAGTGAATTCGAGCAGGTAGCGCATCACGACTACCGCCCGGTGCTCGGGGGCGAGGCGGGCGAGCGCTGCGAGCGTCTCGTCCGCGAGTTCCGGCTGTTCCTCGGAAGCGGGGACGAGCTCGCCGAGCTCCACCTCGGATCGAAGCCGCCGCGCGCGCGACCAGTCGATCGCCCGGTTGACCACGATGCGGTGCAGCCAAGGGCCGAAGGGGCGGCGGCGATCGAAGGTGTCGAGCGCGCGGATCGCAGCCAGGAACGACTCCTGGGCAATGTCCTCGGCCGCCTGCGCGTCATGTGTGACGAGGTAGGCGGCGCGGAGCGCGCGAGGCCAGTGCATCCGGAAGAGCGCCTCCAGGTCCGAGGCGGATCCTCGCTGCGCCCCGCGCACGCGGGCGCGCTCGTCTCGAGCCGCGCGCATCCCGTGCCCAGACTACGACCGAACCTGTCCAGGAGGTCCATGCCCGTGATACGGACGGGCGCGCGGCAAAGGTCCCGGGACCTTCTCGCCTGCCTCAGGCGTACTAGGAGCATGAACAGGCGCGAGTTCCTGCTGGGCGCGGCAACCGCACCCCTCGCGCTCGCGCTCGGGCCGCGAGTCGGCGTCGCTCGCGCCGGGATGTCCGGCCCCTTGGCGCTCGTCACGGCCGACCTGGAGAGCCACGTCGTCATGGTCCGGCTCCCGAACGGCGCGAGCATTGGCCGCATCCCGACGGGGCCCGGCCCGCGGAGTATCGAGAGCGCGCCCGCCGGCGTAGCCGTGGTCGCCCACACGCAGCACGGTGTCGTGTCGCTGGTCGATGTTCCCCCGGGGGCCGTTCGAAAGGAGCTCGACGCCTTCACCGAGCCGCGCTACACGGCCGTCCACCCTTCCGGCGCGATCGCCTACGTCACCGACTCTGGGAACCGGCAAGTCGTCGCGGTCGATCTTGCTCGCGGCCGAGTGCTGGCGAGGGTGGACGTGCCCGGCCCCGCGCGACATGTCTCGATCAGCCCCGACGGGCGCGCACTCTGGACCTCTCTCGGCTCGACGGCGCGCCAGCTTGCGGTCTTCGACACGAGCGAGCCCCGCCGGCCGCGGCTCGTGACCACGATCACTCCGCCGTTTCTCGCCCACGACGTGGTCTTCTCGCCGGACGCAAGGAGCGTCTGGGTCACTTCCGGCTCGGAGCGCCGGGTCGCGCTGTACGGCCGTGAGTCGCGGCGACCGGCCCGCGTGATCGGTGCCGATGCGCCGCCCCAGCACGTTGCTTTCGGGCGGGGAGAAGTCTTCGTCGCGAGTGGCGACGACGGCACCGTGCGCCGCCACCGGCTCGACGGCGAGCTCCTGAGCCGCGCGCGCGTTCCGCTCGACTCGTACAACGTGACATTCGGCTGGGGCAGCGCCGTCACGCCCTCGCTCGGCCGCGGGACGGTGAGCATCCTCGACGCGGGCGGTCGCGTCCGCATCGTCCGCCGGATCGCGAAGGCCGCACACGACGCCTGCATCGTCAGTACCACCTAAGGAGGAAGCGATGAAGAGATCCGGGCTCATGTTGCTCGCCGCGACGGTGGCGGCGGCCGTCTCCGCGGTTGCTGCAGCCGCCGACGGAGGTCCGTCGCCAGGGGTCTCCTGGGGCTGGAACGGTGTGCTTGCCCCCGGTCACGAGACCCGCTACGTCGCGATCCCTAGTAACCGCGTGACCGTGGTCGAGGTCGTGCGCGTCCTCGGGGGCCGCGTGCTCCGCTGGACCTCGATCCGGGGTACCTACGGGATCCCGCTCGTGACGCTCTTCGGCGGAGCCGGCGGGCTGTCACACGACGGGAAGATGCTCGTGCTCGCATCGCAGACCGGTCTTCCGGGCTCGCACGCGGTAACTCGGTTCGTCGCCTTGAACACGCGCACGCTACGCGCAAACCCGGTGATCTCCCTGCGAGGCTCGTTCTCGTTCGATGGGCTGTCGCCGGACGCGTCGACGCTCTACCTCATCCAATACACCTCGGCTCAGGACTACAACCGCTATCGCGTGCGGGCCTATGACCTCGCTGCGCGAAGTTTGGTCCCGGGTGCGATCGTCGACAAGCGCGAGCCCGACGAAGCCATGGCCGGCGTACCGGTCGACAGGGCGACGACCGTCGACGGGCGCTGGGCGTACACGCTGTACGCACGGCAGGGCCAGGCGCCGTTCGTCCACGCGCTCGACACCGTCAAGCGCGAGGCGTACTGCATCGACCTCCCGCTGCGGCTGAGCCAGCAGAGGCAGATGCGGCTGAAGCTCTCGTTCCACGGAGCGACCGAGCTGCGCGTCCGAGCCGGACGCGCGACGCTCGCAACCGTCGACATGGAGAAGCTGGAGGCTCGCAACGGCTAGAAGGAACTGACAGCGGCCGGCAACGCCTCGGTCGCGTCTGCGATCCCGCGCGCGACCTCGGTGATGTCCCGGTTCGCGTTGAAGATCCGAAGCTGCGTGTCGGCGCTCGAGCCGCGCGCGAGAATGTCGAGGATCCCTTCGAGCTCCCGCTCGGAGCCGAGCTCGCGCGCGTGCGGCTCGACGTCGGCGACCGTCCGGCGAACGAGCCGAGCGATGGGAACGCGGTTCCGTCTACCCGATCCGAGGTCCATCACCGGGGCCTCGAGGCCGTAGCGCGCGGCGAGCCACTTGTTCTCGCTCGTCAGGATGCGGTGGTACGAGGGGATCTCCTCGCTTGCCTCGTAGCGCTCGCAGAGCTGCTTCACGAGCGCCTGGCAGTAGGCGGCGATGGCAACCGCGTCTTCGACCCGCGTGACGCCGTCGCAGATCCGGATCTCGATCGTGCCGAGCCGGGGATGAAGACGGATGTCCCACCAGATGTGGGTGTAGTCCGGGATGCAGCCCGAGCGCTCGAGCTGTCCAACCACCTCCGCGTAGTCCGCGTAGTCGCGGAAGCGAGGGGGAGGGCCCGAGCGCGGGAACGCCGAGAAGACCATCTGCCGGCTCGATGCGAGCCCGGTCGCCTCGCCGCGCCAGAACGGCGAGCTCGCGGAGAGGGCGAGCAGCGGCGCCAGCTGGGGGAGGAGCCCGTTCACGACCTGGATCGCCTTCTCGGGATCGTCGACAGCGACGTGGACGTGCATGCCGAAGATCAGCTCGCGACGGGCGACGTACTGCATCTGGTCGATGAGCGCCCTGTATCGATCCTTCGCCGTGATCCGCTGCCGCTCGAAGAGGCTAAAGGGGTGCGTGCCGGCCGATCCGACCCGTAGTCCCTCCTTCTGCGCGATCTCGGTGACGTATCCGCGAAGCGTGGTCAGCCAGCGGAGGACGTCGCCCGCGGAGTGGCAGACGGGAGTCGTGATCTCGATGACCGACTGCATGAGCTCGGCGTTGATGCGTGCCTCGAGCTCGTGCCCGCTGACCGCCTCGAGCATGGTGTCGATGTGCTGGACGAGGTCGAATGTCTCGCCGTCGAGAAGCTGATACTCCTCCTCCACACCGAGCGTGTAGGCGTCGCCGGTCCCGAAGGCGTGGTCGAGCACGCTGCCGGAGTGCGCGGCTCCTTTGCCCGTGATCGAGGGCGGAAAGACCTGCTTCTCCTCCGTCACGGCAGCATCGCGTCCACTTCGATCTCGACCTTCCAGGCTGGGTCCATGAGCGACGTGACCACGGTTGTGTTGACCGGCCGCACGTCGCGGAAAACTTCGCCGTGCGCTCGCGCAACGCCCTCGAAATGGACGGGATCCGTTACGAAGACGCGGGTACGGACGACGTCCTCGAAGCTTGCACCGGCGCGCCCGAGCGCCTCTCCGACGATCTCGAGGCAGAGCCGCATCTGCTCATAGGCATCGTCGGGCGGCGCGGAGCCGTCCACAGGGATCGGCGCCGTGCCTGCGACGTACACGTGCTCGCCTGCCACGACCGCACGGCAGTAGCCCATGATCGGCTCGTAGGGCGAGTGTCCGGAGATCGAGCGGCGCTCCATGGCGCCACTACTATCGCGCGCGTGCAGGCACTTCGCCAGATCGACGCCTGGCCGGTGCCGTTTGCCGCCGCTGGAGTCGTACGGCCGAAGGCCGAGCCGATCGTGCACGGAGATT
>VAWZ01000042.1:11127-19215 GCA_005888365.1 Actinomycetota bacterium | reverse complement strand
GCCGCGCCCTTCAAGTTGTGTCCGAGCATTCCCGAGGACCTCAACGATGCCGTCCACGTATCGATCTATCGCCCGGCGGGACGTGCCTTCCTCCGCGGCCCCCAGCTCCTCTACGCGCCGGTCAGTGAGTCCGAGTAGCTCGTACGCGTAGCGGTGCTGCTCGTGGTAGTCGATCAGGCCAGGGTAAGGCGGCGATGTAATCACCCCGGTGACCTTCGATGGAAGCTCGACCGATCTTGAATCGGCGTGTAGGACTGCAACCTCCGCTCCCGTCTGGACCTTCGCGAAGCTCCGCAACCTGCGGACCGTGTCCGCTGTATAGCGACGAAGGAACTTGCCCGCCTCATCCACGGGGCGGCAGGTCCGCTTGTGCTTGTGGCAGTAGTACGCCTCACGAACGGGTCGACGAGGAAAGTCGAGATCGAAATGTGTCGTCAGCCGAGCCGAACGCGCAGAGCGCGAGAGGATCACGCGGGTAACGTCCCGAGCAGGGTCGTCGAGCGCTTCAATCCCGTTGCGGTACGCGAGTAGCTCCCCGAGCGCGTGCGACGAGTACCACGTTTCTAGCCAGGGGCTACGCCCCGGTGTATCCACAGGCCCCGCTTGCCGGGTCTCTTCGAGGGCGACCTCGAGGGCCATACCGAGCGAGGCAAGCCCATAGGTGGTGGTCTTGACTTGTGACAAGAGGCAGTTGAAGGCCGAGATATCGCAGCCATACGCGTGCGCTCCGAACACATTGGACTCGACCAGCGTCGTGCCTGACCCGACAAACGGGTCGTAGATCGTGTCACCAGCCTTGAAGTAGCGCCTTAGGAACGTCTCTACGAGCTGGGGGACGTATTTTCCGAGATACGGATGCAGTGCATGGACGTGCTTCGTCCGTTCGACCTGAGGGAGCTGGCTCTCAGACCACGACAGCTCCAGATCGATGTCGGCGTACAGCGCTTCTTGGGTCCTGCCCGGCACCGGATGGGAGTCTAGGAGTCATGTCGGCCACCACATGTGCCGCTGATGTGCCGCTACGTCGTGGGGAACGGATAGCCGAGCGCCTCGCCACCTGGCGGTCCATGACGACCAGCTCGGGACCGAGATGGACGATTACGCGATCCTCCACTCCTCAACCTCGCGGAGGTGGAACGAGCTTCCTTGCACGAGCGCCATGAGGCTGACTGATGTCGTGCCATCGCCGAGGTCCGTGAATTCGACGGTGTGACGGAAAGGACGTTCGACGACCTGGCCGTGGCGCTCGATGAACGTCCGCTTACCTTCGATGACCTCTGACGGCATGAATGACCCTGGACGTTTCCGTTGCCCATTTCGTTGCCCACTTGCGGGATTGCGCCCCCGTCGCAGAGCGCAATCCCGCATGGTTCCTTTGTGGGCCCGCCTGGACTCGAACCAGGGACCAACCGATTATGAGTCGGCTGCTCTGACCAGCTGAGCTACGGGCCCTCTGACGGTGAGCGTAACGGACGGTTCCGGCGAGCCCACCGACGCTGCTGCTGACACAATGGGCCTCGGCTGTGGAGACGTTCCAGTACGAGGCGCACCTTCGCACCGCGGGCGGCCTGACCGTCACCGATATCACCGACGAGGTGCAGGACGCCGTCACGCAGAGCGGCATCAGCGACGGAATCTGCTGCGTCTACTCGCCGCACACGACCTGCTCCGTCCGCGTCAACGAGTGGGAGCGCGGGTTCCTCGAGGACTTCGCGGTTCTCCTCCGCAGGCTCGTCCCGTCCGAGCACTACTACGCGCACGACGACTGGGACCGCCGCACGGAGAACGTGTGCCCCGAGGACATGGAGGCCTCGAACGGCCACGCGCACTGCATGTCGATGCTGCTCGGCCCCGCGGGCGAGGCGATCCCGGTTCGTGGCGGCGAGCTCCAGCTCGGCCAGTGGCAGCGGGTGCTTTTCCTCGAGCTCGACCGCGAGCGGGATCGTCGCTGGACGGTCCAGGTCGTCGGGGTCTGAGGCTACTCGGGGGTTACGTACGCGGCAGTAATCCCGCCGTCCACGACAAAGGCGGCTCCGGTGACGAACGACGACTCGTCGCTCGCGAGGAAGAGCGCGGCGTTGACGATCTCCCGAGGCTTGCCGAGCCGCCCCGTCGGCCAGTGCGCCTGGCGTCGCGCGAACGCCGCCGGATCATCGCCGTAAATCGAGAGTAAGAGCGGTGTCTCGACCGGACCAGGGCACAAGGCGTTCACCCGGACTCCCTGCCGCGCGAACTGCGTCGCCAATTCGCGACTCATCGCGAGTACGGCGCCCTTCGAGGCCGTGTACGAGATCTGCGACGTCGCTGCACCGAGGATCGCGACGAAGGAGGCGACGTTGACGACCGAGCCTCCAGCACGCTCGAGCAAGTACGGGATCCCGTGCTTGCAACAGAGGAAGACGCCCTTCGCATTCACGTCCTGCACCCGTTGCCACGCCTCGACGCTCGTCTCGAGGACCGAGGCGTCGTCCGCCGGCGAGATGCCCGCGTTGTTGTAGAGAACGTCGACTCCCCCGAAGCGCTCTGCGGTCGAGGCGTACATGGCGACGACCGCGTCCTCATTCGCGACATCCACCTGGACGGCAAGGGCCTCGCCACCGCAGAGAGAGACGGTCTCCTCGGCGATCCCGAGATCGACGTCCGCGACGCAGACCTTCGCCCCTTCGCCGGTGAAGACGATCGCCGCTTCGCGTCCCATGCCGCCACCGGCACCTGTGATCACGCAGACTTTCCCGTCGAGGCGGCCCATCATGCCTCCGTCGAGATGAAGACGCTCTTGACCTCGGAGTAGCCGTCGAGCGCGTGCATCCCGAGCTCGCGCCCGAACCCCGACTGCTTGAAGCCGCCAAAGGGCGTCTGAACGCGAACGGAGGTATTCGCATTCACCGAGAGCACGCCGGCGTCGATCGCGCGGGCTACTCGGAGAAAACGAGCGCCGTCCCGCGTCCAGATCGAGCCAGAGAGCCCGTACGGTGTGTCGTTGGCGATTCGAATCGCGTCGGCCTCGTCCGCGAACGGGATGACCGCGGCGACGGGACCGAAGACCTCCTCCCTCGCGATCCGGTCGTCGTTCGTCGCCTCGACGAGGGTGCAGGGGAACCAGAATCCGGGTGACGAGGGAGCGTCCCCGCGGAACGCGACCCGGCCGCCATCCACATAGGACGCCACCTTCTCCTTGTGCGCGGCCGAGATCAACGGCCCCATCTCGGTCTCTTCCGAGGCGGGGTCGCCCACCTGCACGCCGCGCGTTGCCTCGATCAGGAGCTCCAGAAATCGATCGTAAACCGTCTTCTCCACGAGGATCCGCGAGCGCGCGCAGCAGTCCTGGCCCGCGTTGTCGAAGACGGCGTACGGCGCGGACGCCGCCGCCCGCTCGAGGTCGGCGTCGGCGAAGACGACGTTTGCCGACTTGCCGCCGAGCTCGAGCGTCACCCGCTTGATCGTCGCCGCCGAGCGCTGCATGACGACACGGCCGACCTCCGTCGAGCCTGTGAAACCGATCTTCCCGACGTCCGGATGGTCGATCAGCCGCTGTCCGACGACCGAGCCCTTGCCCGCAAGGACGTTCACGACTCCTTCCGGAAACCCCGCGTCTAGACACAGCTCTCCGAGGCGCAGCGCCGAGAGCGGCGTCAGCTCCGCTGGCTTGAGGACAACCGTGTTTCCGCAGGCGAGCGCCGGCCCGAGCTTCCAGCTCGAGATGTTGAGCGGGAAGTTCCAGGGAACGATGAGGCCGACGACGCCGAGCGGCTCGCGGAACGTAGCGGCTATGCCGCCGGCAACCGGGATGGTCTCCCCGTTGTGCTTGTCGACCGCGCCGGCGTAGAAATGGAAGACCTGCGCAACCATGCCCATTTCCGAACGCGCGCCGCTGATCGGCTTGCCGACGTTGCGGGACTCGATCTGGGCCAGCTCCTCGCGATGCTCCTCGACGAGCGCCGCGAGCCGGCGAAGCAGATGAGCACGGTCGCTGGGGGACACGGCGCGCCAACCCGGAAACGCACTTCTGGCACGTGCAACAGCTGCGTCAGCCTCCTCGACGCCCGCCTGCTCGAGCTCGGCAACTGGCTCTTCCGTTGCCGGATTGAGGACGGTGAGCACTATTGGCGGCCCCCCATGCGCTCACGTCGATAGGCCTGCGCTTCCTCGACGAGCGCCGCGAAGAGCGAAGCGCCTTCTCCAGCCTCGGGGTGCCATTGAACGCCGAGCGCGAAGCGCCGCGAGGGATCCTCCAGGCCCTCGAGCGTTCCGTCGTCCGCCCAAGCCGTCTCCACGAGACCAGCGCCGGTGCGACCGAGCGCCTGGTGGTGGTGAGAGGTGACCGTGGAGCCGGACTCGACGACGGCCGCGAGCCGCGTGCCGGCCTTCACGTCCACACGATGTTCGGAGAACGTTCCCGGGATCTCCTTGTGCTCGTCGTGGCCCACCTTCTCGGGGAGGTGCTGGACGAGGTCTCCCCCGCGCGCGACGTTCAGCAACTGGACGCCACGACACACCGCGAGCGTCGGCAGATCACGCTCGAGCGCCGCGCGCAGAAGGGCCATCTCCGCTGCGTCGCGTCGTGCCTGGGGCTCGTCCGTCTCGGGATGCGCATCGGCCCCGTACAACGCCGGATCGACATCCGCGCCGCCTGAGAAGACGATCCCATCGAGCGCCGCGAGTGTCTCTTCGACCCCCTCCTCGCTCGGAGGGATCAGTACCGGACGGCCGCCCGCGCGCTCGACTGCATCCACGTAGTCGAGCGGAATGAGCGCAGCGGGAAGCTTCCATACACCCCACCTCGCATCCTGGGCGTACGTCGTGATCCCGATCAGCGGTCTCACGCGGGTTCCGTCTCCAGGACCCAAAGCCTGCCGTCGCCGGTCTCCATGACGCGTCCTTCGGCCGGCTCGGTGGACACCCGCAGCACGCGTACAGCTTCGCCGTCGAGCTCGGCGAGCGCTCCGTGATCCAGGCCGTCGCGACGGGAGGCGAACCGCCATGCGCGCACCTGCCGTTGGATGTCTGCCGAGGGCTTCGTCCAGTCGATGCGCACGTATGCGGGCTCGAAGAACGAGTAGTACGTCCCCTCATCCTCCTGCGGGTCTCCGGGATCGCCTGCCTCGAGTCGGGCGAGAGCGCGCGTGAGCAGCTCGCCGATCACGTCGACGAACTTGGGCTCGAGCTCGTCCCACGTGTGCTCGTTGTCCAGCGGAATCGGCGCCTGAGCGAGGATCGGTCCCGTATCGAGCTCGGCGTCCATCCGGTGGAACGTGAAGCCGATCTCCGACTCGCCGTTTCGAATCATCCAGGCAACCGGGTTGGGCCCCCGGTACTCGGGGAGGAGCGACGGGTGCCCGTTGACGGCGCCGAGCCGAGGGACGGCAAGGGCGTCGGGCGGGATCTTCCACGGAAAGCCGAGACACAGGAGCAGGTCCGGCTCGTAGCGGCGCAGAAGCGGTGCGATGCCCTCTCGCTTGGCGGGGATCACGACGTCGAGCCCAGCGGGAGCCTCTCGCACGAGGCGGTCGAACTCATCCCCGTACCTCCCGGCGTGCTCGCGCGAGCAGAGAAGCGCGACCGGTTCGTGTCCGAGGCCGCGCAGCATCTCAGTGAGCCCGTTCGCCGCCGGCGGCACCTGGGAGATCAAGACCGCCCTCATCCGCGCTCGTAATACCGGACCCGCTCCCAGTCCGTGACGACCTTGTCGAAGAGGGACTGCTCGGTGCGGGCGTAGTTCAAGTAGTGGTCGACGACCTGGTCGCCGAACGCCGCCCGGGCGATCGATCCCGACTCGAGCGCCGCGATCGCTTCGCGCATGGTCGAGGGGAAACGCCTCGCGTCCGACTCGTATGCGTTTCCCTCGAGCGCGGGAGGAAGCTCGAGCTCCTGCTCGATGCCGTGCAGACCAGCCGCCACGATCGCCGCGAACGCGAGATACGGGTTGACGTCACCTCCCGGAATGCGGGTCTCGACGCGCCTCGAGGCTCCGTGCCCCACGATGCGAAACCCGCACGTGCGGTTGTCGTGTCCCCAGGCGAGTGTCGTCGGCGCCCAGCTTCCCGCCGCGTAGCGCTTGTACGAGTTGATCGTCGGAGCGAGGAAGACCGCGAGCTCTCCGAAGCAGGCGATCTGACCGGCCAGGAAGCGCTCGAAGAGCGCCTCGTCGGTGGCGAATGCCGGCTCTCGGTCGCGGAGGAGTGAGGCGTGGATGTGACACGAGTTCCCGATCCAGGACTCGAACGGCTTCGCCATGAACGTGATCGAGCAGCCGTTGGCGTGCGCGATTTCCTTCGCCCCGTTCTTGTAGACGACGTGGTTGTCGGCCATCGTCAACGCGTCCGCGAAGCGAAAGTTCACCTCCTGCTGCCCCGGCCAGGCCTCCCCCTTCGAGCTCTCGACCTTGATCCCGGCGCCGTGCATGCCGTTCCGGATCTGGCGAAGGAGCGGCTCGTCGTAGGTCGTCGCGAGGACGTGGTAGTCGAGGATGTAGGGCACGGACGGTGTCAAGTCCTCGTAGCGCTGAGCCCACGCCTGCTCGTAGCTCTCACGCAGGAGGTAGAACTCGAGCTCCGAGCCGGTCATCGGCGTGAATCCGAGCCCAGCTGCCCGCTCCATCTGCGCCTTGAGCACCTGCCGCGGCGAGGGCTGCACAGGCGTTCCGTCCTGCCAGTGGACGTCGCAGAGGACGAGCGCCGTCGCCTCGAGCCAGGGAATTCTGCGTAGCGTCGCGAGATCCGGCCTGAGCGCGAAGTCTCCGTAACCCTGCTCCCAGCTCGCGATCTCGTAGCCCGGAATCGGGTCCATCTCCATGTCGAGCGCGAGGAGATAGTTACAGCCTTCGACCTCGTGCTCGGCCTCCATCTCCTCGACGAAGAACTCGCCGTGCAGCCGCTTCCCCATGAGGCGGCCCTGCATGTCGGTGAACGCGACGATCACCGTGTCGATCGCGCCGCTCTCGACCTCCGCCTGTAGCTCTCCGAAGCTCAGCATCCCGAGCGATCCTAGTCCGAGCCCAGCGCCCATTGACATGTCACCCGGCGGGTGGAGGTAATACGCGCCTGCAAACACATCGGCGACCCCTGGGAGGTCGTATGAGCACGTCGATGACGCCTTCGCCTCAACTCTCGGAGGACGAGCGGACCCTCCATCGTCTTGGCTACGCCCAGGAGCTCTTCCGCTCGATGGGCGGGTTCCAGAACTTCGCGATCTCGTTCACGATCATCTCGATCCTCGCGGGGTGCCTGACGTCGTACGCCATCGCGTTCAACCAAGGCGGCCCGGTCGCAATCACCTGGGGCTGGCTGATCGTGGGCCTCTTCTGCATCTTCGTCTCGCTCGCGATGGGGGAGATCGCCTCCACGTATCCGACGGCGGGCGGGCTCTACTTCTGGTCGTCGAAACTCCCCGGAGGAAGCCCGGGCTGGGGCTGGTTCACGGGTTGGTTCAACCTGGTGGGTCAGATCGCCGTGACGGCGTCGATCGGATTCGGCTGCGCGATCTTCATGACCTCCCTCCTGAATCTGCTCTTCGACTATCCGAACACGTACCACTGGATCTACCTCCTCTACGCGCTGATCATGCTCGGCGCCGGGCTCATAAACATGTTCAAGGTGCCGATCACGGCAACGCTCAACGCCTTCTCGGCCTGGTGGCACATGATCGGGGTGCTGCTGATCGTCGGGATCCTGATCGTCGTCCCCGACCACCACCGCTCGGTCGGCTACGTCTTTGGCAAGACGATCAACAACACAGGTTTCGGGGGCGGGACAACGTCGGGCATCGTCTTCTTCTACGTCTTCCTGACCGGCTTGTTGATGGCGCAGTACACGATCACCGGCTACGACGCCTCCGCGCACATGAGCGAGGAGACCCACAGCGCGTCGATCGGCGCCGCCTGGGGAATGGTCATGTCGGTGGTGGTCTCTGTGATCTTCGGCTTCATCCTCCTGGTCGCCGTCACGTTCACCGTCCCGGACGATACGAAGGCGGCCGCGGCAGGCACCTTCGTCGTCACCTACATCTGGCAGACCTCGATGAGCACTCACTGGGCCGAGCTCCTGCTCTTCATCGCGGTGATCGCCCAGTGCTTCTGCACGATCGCGTCCA
>VAWZ01000042.1:0-11108 GCA_005888365.1 Actinomycetota bacterium | reverse complement strand
CGGGCGGTGCCGGGGCACCAGTTGTGGCACCGGGTGTCCAAGGTCGACCGCATTCCCGTCTACACCGTGTGGGGAGTCGTCGTGCTCGCCTTCCTGACTCCGCTGCCGGCGTGGTGGTTCGGTTACGTCGGGTACGCGGCCTCGACGGCGATCGCGGTGATCGGCCTCTACATCGCCTTCATGCTGCCGATCATCCTCAGGCTGCGCGCAGGCGACAAGTTCGAGCGGGGCGCGTGGCACCTCGGCCGGCATTACAAGTGGATCGACTGGATAGCGATCCTCTGGATCGTCTTCATCTGCGTCGTCTTCATGCTGCCGAGCTACTACCTCGGAGTTCCCTGGAATACCGGATTCGACTGGAACTACGTCAACTACACGCCGCTGCCGGTCATAGGGGCGTTCCTCCTCTTCGGGGGCTGGTACGTGCTCTCGGCTCGCAAGTGGTTCAAGGGCCCGATCCGCCAGGGCACGGAGGAGGAGCTCGCGCGGATCGAGGCTGAGTACGAAGCTCCGGTCGCCGCGCCCGAGACCGCCTGAGATCGAGCCTCGAGGCAAATCAGAGGGGCGCCGCAAGGCGCCCCTCGTCCTTCATCCGGCGAGTGCGGCCAGGAACGCGGGCTCGGCTGCCGTTCGCTCGAGCCTCTCGAAGTGCTCGTCGGCGTACCCTGCGAAGTCGAAGTCGAGCGCCGAGACCGCTGTCTGCACGACTCCCCACATCGCCTCGCGGAAGTCGGACATGAAGCGCATGAGCTCGAGCGCGCGCGATTCCTCCTCCCGGTCCACGCCGAAGTACGCCTCGAGCAGGGCACTGCGAGCATGCTCGTCGAGCTCGTGGTTGATCGCGAAGTTCGCGAGATCGAAGAAGCGGTCGCCCATACCCGCGTACTCCCAGTCGACGATGCGAATCCGCTCCCCGTCGTCGATGAAGTTCGCATTCAGCAGGTCGTTGTGGCACAGACACCGGTCCGCGCCGGAGCGCGCGGCCTCGATCCGCTCCGCAAGTGCGTGTGCCCAGGCGTACTGACTCGGCTCTCTGGCTCCCCGTGCGAGTGCCGTCTCGACATAGTGCTCGACGACCCGAAAGGAGTCGAAGCTTCCGGAGACGGGTCCGGCGGCGTGGACGGCGATAAGCGCGTGGGCGACACGCTCCAGGTTCTCCGGCTCGCGCATCCGCTCGACGGGGATCTCGCTGCCCGCAATGAAGCGCGTGACGAGCCAGCCTTCCGGCTCGACGAAGCGCACCACCTCCGGACCGACGTCGAGCCCCGCCGCGGCCTCGGTCGCCTCGAACTCGACCTGCCGGTCGATCCCGAGGAGCTCGGTGTCCTTGCCGGCGATCCGGAGGACGTACGCATTGCCGTCGAGCTCGACCTTGACGTTGTGGTTCGTGATCCCGCCGCCGAGGATCTCGTAGCGCGTACTACGGGCTGGCCACACGCGCTCGACCGCGGCCGCGAGGTCGGTCACGCGCGGATTCTGTCGCCGGCTGGGTCGAAGAGCGGCTCTGCGGCGATCTCGCCGGGAACCCAGTCGCCGAAGATCTCCACCTCGACCCTCGTCCCGACGTCTAACTGCGCGGGCAGGAAGGCGTACGCGATCGAACTGCCCACCGTGTACCCGTAGCCGCCGCTCGTCACCCGCCCGGCGAGCTCGCCGTCTACGCGGGCCGGCTCGGAGCCGAGCGCGACCGCCTGCGGCTCCTCGAGCACGAGGCAGCGGAGCAGCCGCTCGGGCGACGGAGCCTCGACGAGAGCCTCGCGGCCGATGAACTCACCCTTGTCGAGCTTGACGGCGTAGCCAAGGCCGGCTTCGTAGGGCGTGTCGTCGGATGTGATGTCCGCTCCCCACACGCGATAGCCCTTCTCGAGGCGCAGCGAGTCGATCGCCTTGTAGCCGCCGGCGACGAGCCCCTGCCCATGGCCGGCCTCCCAGAGGACGTCCCAGAGCACCAGTCCGTACTCCGTTGGACAGTAGAGCTCCCATCCGAGCTCTCCTACGTACGTGATCCGCAACGCCAGGCACGGGACCGAGGCGACGGCGAGCTCGCGCGCACTCATGTACGGGAATGCGTGCCGGCCAAGATCGGTCGTCGTCAGCGGCTGAAGGATCTCGCGGGCGCTCGGGCCCCAGAGGCCGTAGCACGCGTACTGCGACGTGACGTCGGAGACATGCACGGAGCCGTCCTCGGGAGCGTGCTGCCGCAGCCAGGCCAAGTCGTGCTGGCCGAACGCCGTCCCGGTGACGATACGGAAACGATCGTCGGCGAGGCGTGTGACCGTGAAGTCACACTCGATCCCGCCCCGCGGATTGAGCATCTGCGTGTAGGTCACCTGCCCCACCCCACGAGCGACGCGATTGTCACAGAGATGCTCGAGAAAGGCCGCTGCGCCGGCTCCGCTCACCTCGAGCTTCGCGAAGGAGCTCTCGTCGAAGAGTGCGGCGGACTCTCGACACGCGACGTGCTCCGCGCCGATCGCCGGCGACCAGAGCTCGCCGGCCCACCCTCTCGGACGCAGGGACTCGTCGCCGGCCGCAGCATTAGGCTCGAACCAGTTCGCGCGCTCCCAACCTGCTTTCTCTCCGAAGGCGGCGCCGAGCTCTCGGAGCCGCGGATATGCGGGTGCCATGCGAAGCGGCCTGCCGGCCGCGCGCTCGTGACCTGGGTATTTGACGTCGTAGTACGTCTCGTAGATCTCCTTCGTGCGCACGAGCGTGTACTCGCTGCTGCGATAGGCCGCGCCGAAGCGGCGCGAGTCCATGTGCCAGACGTCGAGCGAGGGTGTCCCCTCGACGATCCACTCGGCCACGAGCTTTCCCATTCCGCCCGCGCCCGCGAGCCCGTGCGCGCAGAAGCCGGCTGCCACCCAGAAGCCTCGGACGTCCGAGGGGCCGAGGATGAACTCGCCGTCGGGCGTAAAAGCTTCGGGGCCATTGATGAGGCGGATCACCTCCAGCTCCTCGAGGCCCGGGATGCGCACGACCGCGTTCTGCATCAGCTCCTCGAAGCGCGGCCAATCCTCCTCGAGAAGCCGCGAGTTGAAGTCGGCGGGAATGCCGTCGAGACCCCATGGTGCGCAGTGGCGTTCGTAGCCGCCCATGACGAGCCCACCTGACTCCGGTCGGAAGTAGACGAGGAGCGATGGGTCGCGCAGCGTCGGCATGTCCGAGGGAAGGCCGGACGGCTTCGTGATCAGGTACTCGTGCGCCATCGGGACGATCGGGACGTTCACCCCGGCGAGAGCGCCGATCTCCCGTGCGTACATTCCGCCGGCGTTGACGACGATCTCGGTCTCGATCTCTCCTCGATCCGTTTCGACCGCCTGCGCGCGGCCCCTCGCAACCCGGATCCCGGTCACGCGTGTCGAGGTATTGATCTCGGCGCCTCGCCGGCGCGCGCCCTCAGCGAGCGCGAACGTGAGCTGACTCGGATCGACGTAGCCGTCGGTCGGAAGAAAGGCAGCCCCGAGCACGCCTTCGGTCTCGAGCGGAGGGAAGAGCTCCTTCGCCTCTCCCGGCGAGATCAGCTCGAGCGGAAGGCCGAACGTCTTTGCCCATCCTGCTTGGCGTGCGATCTCGTGCATCCGCGCCGGTGCGGAGGCGAGGCGGAGCGAGCCGACCTCGTGCCAGCCCGTCTCGAGGCCCACCTCGCCCTCCAGATCCCGGTAGAGCTCGACCGAGCTCATCATCATCTTCGTTAGCGAGAGCGAACCTCGGAGCTGCCCGACCAGCCCGGCCGAGTGGAAGGTCGAGCCGCTGGTGAGCTCGGCCCGCTCGACGAGAACGACGTCCTCCCAGCCGAGGCGCGCGAGCCAGTAGAGAACGGCGCAGCCGCCGACGCCTCCGCCGATGACGACGGCGCGAGCTCGATGCAGCATGGCGGCACCCTAAACGGGTCTGACGGATTCGAGAGTCCGAGGGTTCCGCTCCGGCGCTTCCACGAGCGCCCCCGCAAATTGCGCGAATTCATTCGGCCCTGGCCTTGATCGGCACGTCCTTCTTTGCAAGAGTCCCGCTGCGCCGAGCACGGGGCGCCGGTAGGACGAAGCCTCCCGAGCAGCCGTACGCGTAAGCGGAAGGTCGGTCGGGACGGTGGACGAAAGCGTTCCCGGCTCGGCGAATTCGTGGCTCGCCTCGAGTGCGAGCCCTTTCGTGCTTGCCTCCTCCTTTGTAGAGCATGTAGTTGCTTCCGCAGTCTGATGCGGTGCGAAAAGAAAACTTCGCAAATTGCGAGAACTTCCGCGCGGCGCTCCTTGACTGCCCTCGACTCACCTCCTAGTGTCATGCATGCACCGAGTACGGAGCGTCCGAGGTTGAGGGTTCTCCGATAGGCAACCGCTTCGGCGGAGGTCAGTCGGAAAGCCGGACGAAGGCGCCACCGGCTCGGTGCATTTCTTTTTGCAGGCGACTCGTTGTGGCGGATCCGCGGTCGAGCCGCTGCATATCCTCGACGGCATGCGCCGATTGCTCGTCCTCGTCAGCACGATCATCTTCGTCGACGCGATGCTCTTCACCGCGCTGACGCCGCTCGTCCCGGGCTATGCCGAGGACTTCGGCTTGTCCAAGATCGGCGCCGGAGTTCTGGTGGGTGCTTTCGGCGCCGGAGCCTTGCTGGGCGGGGTCCCGGGCGGCATCGCCGCCGCGAGGCTCGGGCCGAAGCGCGCCGTCGTCGCCGGCCTTCTCCTGCTCGGCCTCGCCAGCTTTGCGTTCGCGCTTGCCGGGAGTGCTGCGACGCTCGGCGCCGCGCGTTTCGTCCAGGGGTTCTCGAGCACGACGACCTGGGCGGGGGCACTCGCCTGGCTCGCGGTCGTCGCACCGTCCGAGCGGCGAGGCGCGGTCATCGGCACGGCCTTCGCGGCAGGTGTCTCCGGGGCCGTGCTCGGGCCGGTCTTCGGAGGCGTCGCCCAGCTCGTCGGGATCCGCACGTCGTTTGCGACGGTCGGGATCCTGGCGCTCCTCTTCGCCGTCCTCGCAGCGGTCCCGCGAGACACGCCGCCCGAGCCGATCACCTCTGCGGGGATTGCGAACGCGTTTCGCGACGCACGCTTCATCGGCGGGCTCTGGCTGAACACGCTGCCCGCCTTTCTGTTCGGCATGCTGATCGTCCTCGCGCCACTCGCTCTCCACAGCCACGGCTGGTCGACCCTCGCGATCAGCGCGGTCTTCTTCGCCGCCGGTCTCTTCGAAGTCGTCGTCAACCCGATCGTCGGTCGTACCAGCGATCGGAGAGGACGCCTGCTTCCTATTCGCCTCGCGCTCGCGGCCTCCACCGTCGTTGCAGCCGGGCTCGCCGCGGCGACGGCGCCGCTCGTCATTGCACTCCTCGTGTGCGCAGGATTCCTGTGCTTCGGCGGCTTCTACACGCCCGGGATCGCCTTGACGTCGCATCGCGCCGACGCCGTCGGCATCGCGCAGGGACTGGCGTTCGGGATCATGAACAGCGCCTGGGCGCTCGGTGAGCTCACCGGGCCGACGATCGGAGGCGCGTTGGCCCAGGCGTTCGACGACGCGGTGCCCTACCTCCTCGGCGCCGTCCTCTGCGTCCTCACCCTCGTTGCGACGCAAGTCGCGGCACAGAATGCGAGGGCCCGTGCAGCGTGAGGACTGGGATCGGCGCTACGCAGAGCCGAATCTGCTCTGGAGCGCCACGCCCAACCGCTTCCTCGTCCGCGAGGCGATCGGTCTGGCACCGGCCAGAGCGCTCGACCTCGCGTGCGGCGAGGGCCGCAACGCCCTTTGGCTCGCCGATCTCGGCTGGCACGTCACCGCAGTCGACTACTCGAGCGTCGCGATCGAGAAGGCACGCAAGCGGGCCGCGGCGGAAGCCGCCGCCATCGCCTTCGTCTGCGCCGACCTCCTCGAGTACGAGCCCGAGCGCGGCGCGTACGAGCTGGTCCTCGTGCTCTACCTCCAGCTCCCGGCTGCGGAGCGCCGGCTCGTCCTCTCCCGCGCGGCCGGCGCACTCGCGCCGGGCGGAACGTTCTTCCTCGTCGGCCACGACCTGACGAACCTGCGCGACGGCGTCGGCGGCCCGAGCGATCCGGAGGTGCTCTACACGCCGGACGACATCGTCGCCGAGGTGCCGGGCCTGGTGGTGGTGAAGGCCGAGCGAGTGCTACGGGACGTCGCGGACGCCGACCGGCCTGCGATCGACGCCCTCGTCAGGGCTCGCCGCCCTGAGCGGTGACGAGTGTCGGCGGAAACCGCTCGAGCGCCCAGGCGGCATCGAGCCCGGGAAGCCGGTAGTCGCATCCGTTCACGAGTGCGAAGTCCCCCCTGCGGGGGTCCATCGGGAGGCGCGACTCGATCGGATACCAGCGGTTGTGGCGCTCGATCAAGTCGTTCACCTCTGCGAACGACCAGCCGACGGAAGCGGAGCGCCAGCGCCGTGCGAACGCGAGCTCGTCTCCGGCGCACTCCTCGGCCGTGAGCCGCCACGCCGCGGCAAGAAGAGCCTCTTGCTCTGCCGTCTGCGCCTCGATCTCCCGCAGCCGGAGCATGTACGGAAGCGGGCCGCCGGTACTCGCGAGGTACTGCTCGGCGCTCGTGCCGAAGTTCCGAAGGCGAAGCGGGAGCGGCTTCCCTCGGGACGGGAGCGACCGGAGCTCCTCCTCGAGCGCAGCGAGCTCTCGGCGCTGCCTCGGCGTCTCGGGCAGCACGACCTGCTGCCGCATGATGGCGTCGCGCTCGGCTTTCCTCACGTCCGAAGGCTAGACGAGTATTGGGGCGACCGAGGACGCCGCCTCGCGGCGATCCACCGCTCCCCTGGCGGCACAGAGCCTGTTTCGCCGGGTCCTCCTACAAGCCGAGGAGTCGCGCGAAGAAGCCCTTGCGAGGCTCTTCGGCCTCGTCCACTCCCTCTTCGTCCGGCGTCACCGTCTCCGGCTCCTGCTCGCGAGCTGCGGCTGCGGGCTCGGGCTTGGTCTTTTCGTCCGGCTCGCGCGGCTCCCCCGGCTCGTCGGTCTCATCGGCCGCGTCGCTGGTCGGCTCCTGCATCAGCTCCTGGCCGCCGAGTCGTTTGGCAAGGCGGTCGAAATCGCCGCGGATGGCAGCGCGCATGTCGTCGAGATGACTCTCTTCTCTCACACGCGGCTCGTTCCCGCCCCGGCTGGCGAGTCCTTCAGCTACCTACGCGAGGCGAAGGTCGCGACCCAAACCGCGCCGTCGGGGTTCCCGAGGAATCCCGGCGCGTGCACGAGCCCCGCGCCGAAGAAGCGGAAACCGGCCTGCAGCAGGACCGCGCGGTGGCGAGGCGAGGCGAGCCAGCCTGCGACGACTCCGCGCGCACTCACCTCCAACGGCCCGGCCCAGAGGTTCTCCCCGAAGAGGTAGAAGGGAAAGCCGGTCGCCCGCACCTCGGCGAGGGGATCGGTCCCGCACGGGGCGTGCGAGAGCACACGGCACGAGGCAACCCGGCGACCCTTGAGCACCGCGGCGCGCCGCAACGGACGTGAGGGTGTGAGAGTGTGACGGCTGTGATGCGTTCGAGCCCAGTTCACGAGGCATGTGATCGCCTGCCGCTTCACAGGGAGGTTCGCCGACTGGCCCTCGGCGTTCGCGCATGCTCCTACCGGAGCGAGGTCGGCGGTCCAGTCGGGGAGAGACGCTCCTTCGGCCCGCGTCCCGAGCGTCGCCGCCAGGAACGCCGCCGCGAACATGAACGAAGCCAAACGCACCGATGCCGCTATTGGGGGAGCCAATGGGATCTCGGTCGAGAAGCCGGCCCACCGATCCACCCCCCAGGCGAACCGAACTTCTCAGGCGGGCATCCTAAACAGGTCCGCGGCTGTCGTGCATCCTCCATGTCGCTGCCGCCGCAAGTCCGAGCGCCAGCGTCGGCGTGACGGTGAGGAACCGGTAGAGGAGCGTCGCGGCCACTGCGTCCGCGTTCGACGCTCCGAAGGCGACGAGCGCGCCGCTCAGTCCGAGCTCGACGAACCCGAGCCCTGCCGGCGTCAGCGGTAGCGCTCCCAGGATCCGAACGAGCGCCCAGGCTGCGAACGCCTCGACCAGCGAGACCTGGTCTGTCGAGATCCCGATGGTCCGGATGCACGCGAGCAGGACCAGGAAGACCGTGAGGTGACCGACGAGCGTCGTCAAGGTTATGACGTGCCAGCGGCGCCGGAGGAGATCGATCGTGCCGAGGCGGAAGACCGCGAGGCTCTCCCCTCCCCAGCTCACGGGATCACGGCGGACGAGACGAAGCGTGCGGTTCGTGAGCCGCGCAGCCAGCTCGCCTACGCGGTACGCACGGCTCTCGCTCGAGAGCGCGAGCACGAAGGCGCAGACCACCACGACGAGGACGACGACTCCGACGAGCGCCGTGGTCCGAAGCCCGGCGTGGCTCTCGTTCGCCGCCGTCAGGAGGGCGAGCGCGACGATCGGGAAGGTGAGGTTCGCCAGCTGGTTCCAGACTCCGGTCACCGCCACCGCAAGCCCTACCGGCCCGGACTTGAATCCCCAGGAGCGCAGCATCGCGAAGGAGCCCGCCATCCCCACGGCGGCGCCCGCCGGAGAGACGATCGAGAGCGCTGTCGACGCCTGCGTCAGCACGAGGGCCTGCCTCAACCCGAGGCCCGGTAGAGCCGCGATCCACGGGGGCGCAAACGTGACGACGTTGAGCAGGGTCGCGGCGGCCAGGAGCAGACCGTCCTTCCAGCTCAGGTCCTTGAGCACGTCCCAGACATCGCGATAGTCAGCGATCCGGGGGAGGAAGAAGACGAAGACCGCGACGACGACCGCGACCGCGAACCCGCCTCCGAGCAAGCGCTTCCGCATCCGTCGGCGTCGCGGCACCGGCACCGTCGTGTCGTCCGCCATCGGCGGGAACCTATCGCGGTGTCGATCCTGCCCCCCGCAGGCGCCGCCGGCGTCGTCGGCGGGACGTCCTCGCGTCAGGGAAGACGCGGCGAGAGGACGACCGCGAGCATCCCGGCCACCACGAGCAGGACTGCGGCAATGCCGACGAAGATGAACGTGACCTCGCTCTTTCCCGGCTCTCGACCGAGGCTCGAGCCGAGCTTCTCGTACGCCGCCTGTAGCGTGTCGGCGTCCCTCGCAGCGGTGAACTTGCCTCCCGTGATGTCCGCGATCTGACGCAAGGTCGTGGGATCGGGTGGGACCGGGATCACCTCCGGGCCACCTCCGCCGAAGAAGCCGTCACGCGTCACCACCCCGGAGGCCGTACCGAGCGCGACCGTGTAGACGGGAATGCCCGCGTCCTTCGCGAGCTGCGCCCCCTCGAGCGGCTGCAGCACGCCACGGGTCTGGGCGCCGTCCGAGAGGAAGAGGATCGAGACGAGCTTCTGCGGCTCTTTCGGGGTCGCGCTTGCCGCCAGCGTTCTCGCGTAAGCGGAGGAGGCCGGCGCGGCGACCGGACCACGAGCGTTGGGGTTCTGTGCCAGCGCTCGCTTGCCGAGCTCGACCGCAGCCTGGAGGGCATCGCCGATCGCCGTCCCGCCATAGATCACGTAGTTGCCGATGTCGTCGACCGCCTGAGCCACGAGCTGGTGGTCGGATGTCGGCGGAGTGGCGACCTGCGCCTCGCCCGCGAACGCGATGAGCCCGACGCGAAGCCGCTTCGGGACACGATCGAGAAACAGGTGTACCGCAGCCTGGGCGGCGCCCAGCCTCGTCGGCTTCACGTCCTGCGACTGCATCGAGCGCGACGTGTCGAGGACGAGGATCACCGTCGCCCGCTCATTCGTCACCGTGCGGCTCACCTGCGGCCGGGCCGATGCGACGAAGAGGGCCGAGAGGGCGAGGAGGAAGAGCACAGGCGGCACGTAGCGCAACCAGCTGCGCGCGGGGACGATCGACGCGAGGACGTCGAGGTTCGTGAACCGCACCGCGTATCGCATGCGACGCCGTTCGGCGAGGACCCAGACTCCGACCGCAACCCCGATGAGGAGCAGGCTGAGGAGAAAGATCGGGTGCTCGAAGCTCATAGTCCGTTCTCCCGGCTATGAGTGTGTGGCGGGGCGTGGGGAACCGGGAGGTCTCCCACGCTTTCGGAAAGAAGGGGGCGGCGCTGAGCCTTCGCTAGACCGGAATTCGCTCGCGCGAATCCCGGTCGCGGAGATGCGCGGGGAAACATGGTTTCCCCCGTGAACGCGAGCTGAAGGCGAGCGTTGAGACTCATCTCGTGGTCGCGCAGACGGCCTGAACCTGGACGACGGCCCGAACGGAGGCGATCTCCGCGTCGCCTCGAACCTGGCTGACGGCTCGGCTTCCACGAATGGCCAGGGAGCCGGAGACGCTTCCGGCGAGGCTCGCGCTCGGCGGCCTGCGCATGTAGAAGCCGAACGCCTGCATCGCATCGACGAGCCGCTCATGCGCCGCACAGGACTGCGACACGGACCCGCTCCCGGGTCGCACGCGAACGGTGCGCGCGTGACGAACGGTCGGGTGCCCCGCGAGGATGGCCCCCAGAGCCGTCGGAACACGGGACCCCCCACCCGAGCTCGGCATGCATCCGACGTGCGGGCGGAAGCTCGCCGAGCTGGCAGTCCCTCCGACGTACGAGGCGACGAAGACGACGGCGCGTGACGTCGACACCCCCGGATTGACCGGACTGCCGAGCGTCCCGATGAAGGTGACGTCGATCGCTCGCTGGCTGAGCTCGGCATCGAGCCCGCCCACCACATACCCCTTGGGACACGAGAGCAGATACTCGACCTGGCGTCGAGGGACCTCGCCACTCGTCGGCACGACGACCCACGGACCGACCTTCGGGACGCAGACCGTCAGGCCTTCACACTCACGCGTGGCACCGGCGGGCGCGACGCCGAAGACGAGGACGGCCGCGCAGGCGACACCCACTGCGATGAGCGCTCTCATGGCACCCTTCGGAAGAGAAGCGCCGAGATCGCGCCCCCGGCGAAGAGCAGCGCGGCAGCGCCGCCGGCGAAGAAGTCGGTTATCTCCCGCGACTCCTTCCGCGTCCCGACACGCGAGCCGAGCTTCTCGAAGACGTCCGCCAGACGCTTGTCGTCGGGCGCGGTGAAGAGCTCCCCTCTGGAGACCTGTGCGAGCTGGCTGAGCGTCTGCGGGCTCGGCGGGACGCGCGTGTAGCGGACGAGGCCGCCCGTCAGCCTCTCCTGCAGGACCCC
>VAWZ01000041.1 GCA_005888365.1 Actinomycetota bacterium | reverse complement strand
CCTTTGCGGCTCGATGCCGCGAGGACGAAAGCCGAGCACGAGTCGGGAGCTTCCGCCCCCGCTGCCCCCGGAGCGGCGGACCGTCGGCCAGGCCGTCGCCGAGGCGGTCCGGCTCTACGGGGCACGCTTCGCGAAGGCGCTGCCCCTCGGCCTCGTCGTCGCAACCGCCAACCAGCTCACGGTCGGGAGGGGCAGGCCAGCTGTGACTTTCGTACTGCTCCTAGCGGCACCGGCGTTCACGCTTGCCTTCGCCTACGCCACCCGCCTGACACTCGAGGTACGGACGCCGCCCCGATCCTGGCTCGTCGCCCTCGTCGTCGGAACGCTCGCGTTCGTTCCGGCCGCGCTCCTCTTTCCGTGGTTCGCCCTGGCGAGCGTACTGTGGCTTGCTCTCGTCGGCCTGTCCGTCCCGGCGGC
>VAWZ01000040.1 GCA_005888365.1 Actinomycetota bacterium | reverse complement strand
GCTCGCGCCGGTTATCTCCATGCCGCCGGAGCGTTCGTGACTTTCGCGGTTCTCTTCGCCCTCACGAGGACGGCACTGGCGCTCGTCCTGCGCTCGCAGGCCGACAACACAGTCCGGACGGCCATCTTCCTCGCGGACACGATCGTCGCGCCCCTGCTCTTCCTTGGCGCTGTCATCGTGTACGTCGACCTGGACGCTCGGTTACGCTCGCGCGGAGAGCGAGGAAAGGAGCGAGATGCCGACGTACCTGATGCTCACGACGCTCACCGAGAAGGGCGTCCAGACGCTGCACGCGAACCCGGCCCGGTTGCGTGAGGTGAACCGCGACGTCGAGGAGATGGGCGCCAAGGTTCTGCACCAGTGGGCCGCGCTCGGGGCATACGACTTCGTCAACGTCATCGAGGCCCCGGACGACGTGACCGTCGCCAAGGTCTCGCTCGCGCTCGGGGCGCGCGGAAGTGCAAAGCTCGAGTCGCTTCCGCTCATCTCCGTGGACGAGCTTCTGGCGACGCTCTCCTAGAACTACAGGGCCAGGAAGCCCGTCGGCCTCGGCGGGACGGCGAGCGGGCTCGACGGCAAACCTTCGCGCGGTTCCAGGTTGAACTCCCGCGGGGCGACGTCGTTCGGAGTGTCAGGGTGGAAGAGCGAAGCGAGCAGCTGGATCTGTCCTCGTCCCGGTCCGAGCTCCCACTGACCTCCGCCGTACGCGCCGATCCCGCGCTCCTCGCAGTAGTCGTACGCGGCGAAGAGCCGTTCGACCGATCCGAACCTGGAGGGCTTCACGTTCACCGTCCGCGGGGGCCAGGGAAGCTGCTCGATGTCCTCGACCGAGTGGACGACCGCGTCCCAGGTGACCCGATCGCGGTACGGCTCCAGCACAGGCTCGGTCTCGGCGGTGAGGGCCGGATCCTCGAGCCAGGCGTTTGCGAAGCCTTCCGCAACGAGCTTGTAGAGGGCCGGGTCCGGAGGCGTGTCGACGACGGTGCCCCGGTACTGGCCTTTCAGGTCGATCGAGTCGACCGCCCCGGTCGCGGCAAGCTCGGTCACGAGGTCCGGCGTCCAGGACGTGCTCGCGTCGAGCTTGAAGCGAAGCGCGGGATACAAGTCGAGCCAGGCGCGGACGCGGTCCGTCGAAGGCGGGTCGCCGAGGCCCATCGAGACGACGAACGCGACCGGATGTGCCTCGCGGGCGACGGCCTCACCGAGCGAGCGCCCGCTCTGCCGCAAAGCGAGATCGAGCGCTGCGCTCTCGAACGCCCAGCGGCGGTAGTCGACGTAGCGTGGTTGCGCGGGCTCCTCGCCGAAGAGCGGCTGAGCCGCGAGATGCTGCGAGAAGGAATGCGGGGTCCACGAGCCGGCCAGTGGGAGATCGCTGCCGCGAGCCTGCACGCGGTCGTGCTCGGCAGCGTCGTACGTGACGTCCTCTCCGATTCCCTCCTCGCCCGCCCCGTGCAGGTGGACGACGGTGGTCTTGCGGAGGAAGTCGCTCCGTGCCTGGAGCTCCAGGCCTTCGAGTTCGTAGCCCTCGATGCGGAGCGGGAGATCCCGGACTGCGTCGTAGAGAGTCACGAGCGGTGCCCTGGGAGCGCGCGAGCCGCACTGGCGACATGGGAGGTCACAGCGCCGCGAACGCTACAGCCACCTCCGCAGCCAGCCTTGCGTTCGCGAGGACGAGCTTCCTGTTGACCTCGAGCGTGCGGCCGGCCGAGCGCTCGTGCAAGAAGGCGAGGACGAAGGGCGTGACCGCCTGGCCCGAGACTCCACGCGCGTCCGCCTCCGCGAGCCCCTCCTCGATCAGGTCTGCGACATCGAGGCTCTCGGGGGGCGGGTTCGCGAGGACGAGGCCGGCGCCGCAGAGGCGCCAGTGGGCGGCGGCGATCCTCGCAGCCTCGGCGGCGCTCTCGACTCGATGCGCGAGCTCGGGACCGCCCTCGGCCGAGTAGAAGCGAGGCAGAGTGTCCGTCCGGTAGCCGAGAACGGGGATCCCGAGCGTCTCCAGGAGCTCCACCGTTGCTTGGATGTCGAGCAAGGACTTGGCGCCCGAGGCGGCAACCAGGATCGGCGTGCGCGCGAGGGCCGGAAGGTCGGGGGAGACGTCCGGCCGTGCGGCGTAGCCCCGGTGGACGCCGCCGATCCCTCCGGTGCCGAGGAAGTGGATCCCGACGAGGCCGGCGACTGAGAGCGTGCCGCCGACGGTCGTCGCGCCGACTGCTCCCTGTACCGCGCAGGCGGCGAGGTCGCGCGGCCCGGCCTTGCGCGCATCGACGCCGAAGCGCGCGAGCTCGTCGGCTCCGAGGCCCAGGCGGACATGACCGTCGAGGACCCCGACTGTCGCGGGCACCGCGCCTGCGGCGCGGACCGCGGCCTCGGCTTCGAGCCCGACCTCGACTCCGTCCGGCGCGGGGAACCCGTGTGCGATGAGCGTCGTCTCGAGCGCGACGACGGCGACCTCGCGCTCGAGCGCGTCCCGGACCTCTTCCGAGATCCGGACGAGGGACGCGAGGTCGGTCACGGCGAGCCCGAGCGTACCGGCATCGCGCCGACCTGCTGGACGCATTGCGACGCAGCCTCGAGCGCAAGGTCGGCTCCGCCGACGATCCAACCCGCGGCGAGCGCGTCGCCCGCACCGGTCGTGTCGACGACGCGCTCAACGGGCAGCGCGGCCCGCTCGTCCCCGGCGAACGAGCATCCCCGTGCGCCGCGCTTCAGGATCCAGACAGATTCCGGGAGCGGGCCCCCAAACACGCGCTCTTCTTCCTCGTTCGCGAACACGACGTCGGGAGCGAGCCTCGTGAGCAGGTCCCGGAACTCGTTCGCTCCTGCATTTCGAAGCGCGCTCCACGACGAGAGGTCGACGCTCACGCTCGCTCCCTCGTCACGTGCAAACGCGACGGCGCTGCGGGCGGCTGTCCGCACCGGTTCCTGGAACAGCGCATAGCCGGAGACGAACAGGTGGTCGCAGCCGGCGAGCCATCGTGCCTCGATCTCCTCGGGTCGCAAAGCGGCGGCCGCACCTCGGTCTGGCGCCAGCGACCGCTGCCCGTCGGGAGAGACCAGCGCGCAGACGACGCCTGTTTTCCCTTCTGCCGGACCGAGTACGCGCACGCCTCGCTTGTCGAGGTCCTCCGCCGCGAGCTGCCCGGCGAGATCCGCGCCTCGCTTCCCGAAAAATGTCGATTCCGCCCCGAGCTTCGACGACCAGGCCGCGACGTTGGCCGCCTGACCTCCCGGCGAGAGGCCGATCTCTGCCTCCGTGTCCCCTCCCTCGGCGAGCGGGCCGGCAAGCCGCACCGTAACGTCGAGCGCAAGGTCGCCGAGGGTGCAGACACGCACGGCGGCAATCGTAAGATCAGTGTGATGGATGGCGAGAAGAAGCGTCGAGGCGTCAGGTCGTTCGTTCTCGGAGGCCTGGTCGGGGCCTCCGCGGTCGCGGCGACGCTGAATCGCCGACGACGGATCCAGCGTGGACGCGGCCGTCCGCGGGGTCTCGCCGCCTTCGAGAGCGCGCCCTGCTATCTCGAGCTCCTGGAAGCCGAGCGGGAACGCGAGCAATCCGCGCCGTAGCGGGCGCTAGCCTTTCACCCTCGTGCCGATCTACGAGTACCGTTGTCCGAACGGGCACACGTTCGAGGTCTTCCAGAGGATGGCCGATCCGCCCGTGGAGACCTGCACTACGTGCGGGGCGGGCCCGGTCGAGAAGGTCCTCTTTCCCGTCGCGGTGCACTTCAAGGGCTCCGGGTTCTACTCGACGGATTACGGCCGCGGCAACCGCAAGCCGGCTTCCAAGGAAGGCGACGGCGCGGGAGAGAAGCCCACGAAGGACAAGCCTGCGGGCGACACGACGACCGGTGAGAAGAAGACCTCCGCGGACGCGGGCTGAATCGGGATACGAACCCGCTAACGCCGGGTGCAACCCGGCGCGTAGGGACTGCCCTTCGCCGGTGCGAGCGCCGCCGAGCGGCGCAGGAACATCGAGACGACGTTGACGTTGTCCTCGGAGCCTACGAGGACCGACTGCCCGCCGATCGTCGAGGGTGCAGAGCCTTGCCGTCGTCCGCTCGAAACCGGACCCAGCCGAGTTTCGCCAGGTCCCAGGCTGAGAGATCGGTCGCGACGGGCGAGGCGAGCGAGTCCCCGATGAAGGGAAGCTTGAGAAACGTGCCAAAGCTCGCGACCTTGTCACCGACGGCCTGCGCGACCGCCTGCTGCCGAGTCGTGCGGCTGATGTCCGTGTCGGACGGGTCGAGCCGGTTCTCGCGGATCCGGGAGTAGACGAGGGCGCGGCGCCCGTTCATGTGCTGCTTGCCCTTGCCGAATCGCCACCCCTTCCAGGTTGTGCAGCGCTTGGGTGGGTACGGGCAGTCGAACTTGTTCGAGAGGATCGGTCTCGGCACGGTGACGTCGACCCCGCCCAGTGCGTTGATCAGGTCTTTGAAACCGTCGAAGTCCATGAGGACGACGTGCTGGATCGGCAGGCCGGTGAGCTCGCGAACCGTGGTGATGGTGAGGGCCGGGCCTCCGAACTGGTTCGCGCTGTTGATCTTCTCGGCGCCGTACCCGGGAATCTCGACGCGCAGGTCGCGAGGAATGGAGAGATAGGAGATGCGGTTCTTGCCCGGATCCGTACGGATCAGCAGGAGCGAGTCGGAGCGATGGGCATCGCCTCGTCCGGGCGCGCTTCCGCCGTCCGTCCCGATGACGAGGATCGTGGTCGGGTTCGAGAGGACCGAACCGTCCTGCTTCGCGAGTCGCGTGACTGCGCTTCGCGGTAGCCGGTCGTTCGCCTTGTGCACTCCCCGGGAGAAGGAGAGGTAGCCGAGGACGCCCCAGGCGACGAAGAGAACGAGCAGCCCGGCGAACCCGAGCGCAATCCAAAGAGCCCAGCGTCGCCGCCTAGGAGCCTCGGGGCCGGAGGGCGTCGTAGGGTCGCCCGGCCTGCGCGTTCGCCGCTCGAGGGGGACCTTCCCCTTCGTGCGCCCGCCGCGATAGAGCCGGTAGGGCTTGTCTCCCACGGCCATCGGAGGGACATGATGCCTACGGTCCTCGCGGGCTCGGAGAGCAGTGCCGGGTCTCCCGGCGTACGGGCGGTATTGTGGCCGCGCCTTGGATGCGTCCCTCGTGATCGGCGTGGACGTGGGCGGGACGAAGATCCTGGCGGGCGCCGTCGAGCGGGACGGCTCGGTCCAGTCGCGGTGTGAGCTCGAGACGCCGACCAGCTCGCAAAACGACGTCGTGACGGCGCTCGACACCGCGGTTCGGGGACTGCTCGACGAACGGATCGGAGCAGTCGGGTACGGGATTCCCTCGAATCTGGACCGCTCGACACGCGTCGCTCTGCAGGCGACGAATCTCCCGCTTCAGAACCTCGATCTCCGGGCCCACGCGCAGGAGCGGTTCGGACTACCGGTCGGAATCGAGAACGACGGAAACGCCGCCGCGCTGGCGGAGTGGCGGCTCGGAGCGGGTCGCGGGACGTCGAACCTTGTGATGCTCACGCTTGGGACCGGCGTCGGTGGCGGTCTTGTCCTCGACGGTGCGCTCTACCACGGGTGGGCAGAGCTCGGCCACGTCGTCGTTCAGGCGGGCGGTCCTCGCTGCCAGGGCAACTGCCACGGACGAGGCCATCTGGAGGTCATGGCGTCCGGAACCGCCGCCGACCGGGCCGCTCGCGAGCTCTACGGTCCGCAGGCTCACGGAAACCTCCTCATCGAGCGCGCGCGTGCGGGCGAGTCGCAGGCACTGGAGCAGCTCGAGGCGATCGGCGAGCTCCTCGGCGCCGCGATCGGGTCGTTCGCGAACCAGTTCGATCCCGAGGTTGTCGTTGTCGGAGGGGGGTTCGGGAGAGCGGCGGGCGAGCTCTTGCTCGACCCTGCCCGAAGGGCTGCCAGCCGCGAGGCACTCGCTCCCGCGGATCGAGCCCTGCGCATCGTGCCCGCCGAGCTCGGAGCCGACGCTGGCCTCGTCGGTGCTGGGCTCGTTGCCTTCGACGCGCTCGACGAAATGCGCTGAGCATGCCTCTCGCGGTTTGCGCGACGCCGATCGGGAATCTCGAGGACGTGACGTTGCGTGTCCTCCGCGAGCTCGCGGAGGCCGACCTCGTCCTCTGCGAGGACACCCGCCGAACTCGGATCCTCCTCGAGCGTCACGGAATCGTCGCGCGGCTCCAGAGCTACCATCGGCTGAACGAGGCGGCCCGAACCACGTCGGCGGTCGAGCGGCTGCGGCGAGGGGAGCGGCTGGCGCTCGTCTCGGACGCGGGACTGCCCGGCGTCAACGATCCCGGGGCGAGGCTGATAGCGGCGGCGGTACGCGCTGGTGTTCCGGTGACCGTGCTTCCGGGCCCGTCGGCTGTCGAGACAGCGGTCGTCGCAAGCGGGCTCGTAGGTGAGCGGTACCAGTTTCTCGGGTACCTGCCGCGCCGCACCGCGGAACGTCGGGCGCTCGTTCGGGAGCTCGTGCAGTATCCACACGCGGTCGTCGGCTTCGAGTCACCGCGGAGGCTTCCCTCGACGCTCGCGGTGCTCGCGGAGGAGATGCCGGATCGGGCGGGGGCCGTGTGCAGGGAGCTGACGAAGCGCTTCGAGCAGATCGAACGGGGATCGCTCGCCGAGCTCGCCGAGCGCTTCTCGGACGTTCCGCGCGGCGAGGTCACGCTCGTGCTCGGGCCGGTCGTCGAAAGCGTCGTGGAACGCGTGACCGACGAGGCGGTCGCGGCCGTCGCCGAGCTCGTCGGAGCGGGGCTCACCCGACGACGAGCGGTGGACATCGTCGCCGGTCTCAGCGGGAGCCCCAGGAACGCGCTCTACAAAGCATCTCTGTAGTCGTATTTGACAACGACCCCGCCCTCGCGCTATCCTGGGCGGCAATGTTGGCACATCGGACAACTCGCTACCCGGTCGCGGTGCTTGCCGCCGCAATTTGCGCTCTCGCAGTCGCGCCTGGTGCGATTGCCTGGGCGTGGCCCGCGGACGGGCCCGTCCTGCGCGAGTTCTCCCTGGGCGACGATCCCTACGCTGCGGGTCAGCACCGGGGAATCGACATCGGGATCGTCGGGGCTCGGAAGGTGCGGGCGCCGAGCTCGGGCGAGGTCACGTTCGCCGGCTCGGTACCGACGCACGGCTGGACGGTGACGATCGTGACCCCGGACGGGTACAAAGCGTCTCTCACGCATCTCGGCACGCTTCTTGTGCACAAGGGCGACAACGTGAAAGAGGGGACTCCAATCGCCGACCCCGGTCCTTCCGGCGAGGCCGAGTACTCGACTCCCTACGTGCATCTCGGAATCCGCGTCGGTGACGGCGAGAGCTACATCGACCCTCTGAGCCTCCTGCCTCCCCGTACGACGTCGACAGCTCCCACACCTGCACCCGCACCCACGCCTGCCCCCGTCCCTGGCCCGACACCGACGTCACCTTCGCCCGGAGCGGCTTCCAACCCGGCTCCCTCGCCTGACCCCGACCTAGCCCCTACACCCGCGCCGTCCGCCGGCGCTCCCTCGGCCCCGGCGCCGACACCTTCGGCCACCTCGGACGCCCCTGCGGCGGGAGTGGAGAAGGCATCACCGTCGATCGGCGATCGAGCGGGCTCGGGGTTGACCGTGTTGTCGACTCGCGACCACGCGACGACGCGTACGCGCGAGGCCGAACGCATCGGGACCCGCGCTCCCGGGCGTGCAGGAACGACCGTTTTGGCTCGGCCTTCGTCGGCACCGGCTCTCGACAGAGGCAAGACGAGATCGACGCTCGGCTCGCGCCCGGCGGCATGGGGGAGGTCACGATCGGCTCGTCACTCACACCGCGCGCTGACCCTCGGCCATAGAAACCCAAGGGCCATTAGCCGGCCAAGAGGCGTATCAGTCCATCGACGCCACGCGACGCGGGACCTGATTCCGGTCGCCGGAGGACGGCACCGGAACCGACTGGTCGGTGAGCGGCGAGCACTGTGGTGCGGAGCCCTCCTTGGCCTCCTCGCCCTGGTCTCCGGCATCGCAGTGGCCGCACGGGTTGCCAGAAGGCGACTCCCTATCATTGCGAGCGATGCGCTACTACGTGACGACACCGATCTACTACGTCAACGCGACGCCTCATATCGGGCACGCGTACACGACGATCGCTGCCGACATCCTGGCGCGGCACCATCGCCAGCGCGGGGACGACGTCTTCTTCCTCACGGGCGTCGACGAGCACGCATCGAAGGTTGCGCGCGTCGCGGAGGAGCAGGGCCTCGAGCCGAAGGAGTACGCAGATCGGATCGTCGGCGCGTGGCGCGCGCTCCCGGAGCGGCTGAACGCGACCAATGACTTCTTCATCCGAACAAGCGACGAGGGACACAAGTCCTTCGTCCAAGACTTCCTGCAGCGCCTGTACGACGCGGGCGACGTGTACCAGGACGTGTACGCGGGTTGGTACTGCGTCGGGTGCGAGGCGTTCAAGACCGAGGCCGAGCTGGTGGACGGGAAGTGCCCCATTCACGAGACGACGCCGGAGTGGATCGAGGAGAAGAACTGGTTCTTCCGGCTTTCGGCGTACCAGGGTCGCCTGCTCGCGCTGTACGACGAACGGCGCGACTTCGTGCTCCCGGCATTCCGCTACAACGAGGCTCGGAGCTTCATCGCCGGCGGTTTGCAGGACTTCTCGATCAGCCGTGCGGGTCAGCCTTGGGGAGTCCCGATCCCGTGGGACGAGTCGCAGGTCGCATACGTCTGGGCGGACGCGCTCGTCAACTACCGGAGCGCGCTCTCGTATGCCCGGCCGGGCGAGGATCTGGGGCCGCGCTTCTGGCCCGCGGTTCGCCACCTCCTCGGGAAGGACATCCTGCGGTTCCATTGCGTCTACTGGCCGGCCCTCTTGCTCTCTGCCGGCTACGAGGTGCCACAGCAGCTTTTCGTCCATGGCTACCTTCTCCTCGACGACCGGAAGATCTCGAAGTCGCTCGGCAACGTCCTCGATCCGCTCGATCTAATCGACGTCTACGGCGCGGACGCGGTGCGCTTCTGGAGCGCGCGTGCCGTCTCGTTCGGTCAGGACGGCAGTGCCTCGATCGACGACCTCCGCGAGCGCTACGAGCGCGAGCTCGCGAACGATCTCGGAAACCTGCTCTCGCGAACGACCGCGATGATCTCTCGCTATCTCGATGGCCGGCTCGCCGCGCGACCTTCGGATGATTCGTCCGTCCGAGCGCTTGTCGAGCCTCTGGCCGCCGACGTCGCCAAGCGCTTGGACCGATATGACATCACGGGCGCTGTCGAGCGCATCTGGGAGGTCGTCCGCGGTCTCAATCGCTACGTGGAGAGCCAGGCTCCGTGGCAGCTTGCAAAGGACGAGTCACGTCGCGAGGAGCTCGAGCGGACGCTCTACGACCTGGCGGACGGTGTGCGCGTCGTCGCCATCGCCCTCGCCGCTTATCTTCCCGAGACGTCCCCACGGATCCTGGCCGCCCTCGGCGGGAGTCCCGACGAGATCGCCTGGGACGGTGTCGCGTACGGGTTGACGCTCGCGCGCGACGGCGTCGTTCCCGCCGAGCCGCTCTACCCGCGGATCGACGCGCCAACTGCGGCGGCGTGACCGACTCGCACGCGCACCTCGACGCGTGTGAAGAGCCGGCCGAGGTGCTCGTCGAGCAGGCCCGGAAGGCGGGAGTATCACGCATCATCACGATCGGAACGGGCGTCGAGTCTTGTCGCGCGGCTCTCGAGATCGCCGATCGGGCCGACGGCGTCTACGCGGCGCTCGGGATCGACCCGCACCACGCGGCGTCCGCCGAAGCAAGTCGTCTTGACGAGCTTCGCGAGCTACTCGAAAAGCCGCGCGCGGTTGCCGTCGGGGAGACCGGTCTTGACTCGGTCCGCAGCGAGGCGACGCTCGTGCAGCAGCAGCGGCTTCTCGAGGCCCACCTCGAGCTCGCCGCCGAGCTCGGACTTCCGGTCGTGATCCACAGCCGCGAGGCGGCCGACGAGACCGCCGACGCGCTCGCTCGCTTCCAAGGAACGGTAGTCCTGCACTGCTTCTCGTCGCCGGCGTTGCTCCCAGTCGCGCTCGACCGCCGGTACTTCGTCTCGTTCGCAGGGAACGTGACCTATCCGAAGGCTCCCGAGCTGCGCGAAGCGGCGCGCGCTGTGCCGCGCGACCGGATCCTCGTCGAGACGGACAGTCCTTATCTCGCCCCACAGGCGGTCAGGGGTCGCCGGAACGAGCCTGCGCATCTGGTTCACACCGTCTCGGAACTCGCGCGGGTGCGAGGCGAGGACGCCCTCGACCTGGCCGTCCGCACGCACGAGAACGCCACCGCCGCATTCCGTTTGTGAGCAACGCTCGCCTTCGGCTTGCGTTCGCGGGGGAAACCACGTTTCCCCATGTCTTTTCGCGACCGGAATTCGCGCGAGCGAATTCCGGTCTTGCGAACAATCAGCGTCGCCCCCTTCTTCTTGAGAACGTGGAGAACCTCCCGGTTCCCCACCCCCCTCCACACGCTCGTGGGCCGACGGCCGGCCCATGAGCGTCAGGCCGAAGAAGTCGCTTGGCCAGCATTTCCTCGTGGACGAGAACCTGTTGGGCGTCGTCGGCAGGCTCGCCGACCTGGGCCCGGACGACGTCGTGCTCGAGGTGGGGCCGGGGCTCGGCGTGCTGACCCGCTTCCTCGCTGCGCGCACCCGTTGGGTCCACGCGATCGAGCTCGACCGCGAGCTCGAAGCCTCGCTGCGGGAGGCCCTCGGAGGTGCCACCAACGTGCGACTCACGTTCGGTGACGCGCTCGACCTCGATCTCGGGTCCCTCGTACCGCCGCCGGTGAAGCTCGCCGCCAACCTCCCGTACAGCATCGCGACGCCGCTCGTCCTCGAGAGCATCTCCGGGGTCGCCACGCTGCAGCGCTGGTGCGTCATGGTCCAGCGCGAGGTCGCGGATCGCTTCTTCGCAGCTCCGCGGACGAAGGCGTACGGTGCCGTCTCGGTGCTGATCCAGCTCCAAACGCGGCGCGTCGGGTTCCACCGCGTCCCGCCGACGGCGTTTCGGCCGCGCCCGCGCGTTGAGTCGGCGCTCGTCGCGTTCGTGCGTGTGGCGGGCCCGGACGTCGCTGCCGTGCGACCGGCAGTCGAGGCAGCGTTCGCGCACCGGCGAAAGACCCTGGCGAACTCGGTCGCGCTGTCGGGTCTCGCAACGCGCGAGGAGGCAGAGAACGCGCTCGAGTCGATCGGAAAGTCGCGACGAGCACGTGCGGAAGAGCTTGCTCCGACAGAGTTTGTCGAGCTGGCCGCGAACCTCGGCTGATGCGCAGGCGGGCATTCGCGAAGATCAATCTCGGCCTCGTCGTCGGCTCCCTCCGACCCGACGGGAAGCACGAGGTCGTGACGGTGCTGGAGCGTGTCGATCTTCACGACGTGATCGAGCTCGAGCGCGGAGAGCAAGGAACCGTCGTCGTGGGTCTTGCCGAAGACACGCTGGTCCGCAGATCGCTCGAGCTGTTCGACGAGAGGACACGCTCGGAGCCGGCCTGGCGGGCGCGCATCGACAAGCGGATCCCGATCGGCTCTGGCCTCGGGGGCGGCAGCTCCGACGCTGCCGCGGCGCTGCGGCTCGCGAACGCGCTCAGCGGCGAGCTCCTCGCACATGCCGAGCTGCACGAGCTGGCAACCGAGGTCGGCTCCGACGTTCCCTTCTTCCTCACTCCGGGGGCCAAGCTCGCCACGGGGGACGGCACGGAGCTCGAGCCCGTCGTGCTGCCACAGGAGTACTGGGTCGTGCTGGCGCTCGCGCACGACGAGTCGAAGCCTTCGACCGGGAGCGTCTACGACGCGATCGACGCATCCGCTGCGGCGGCGGAGTTTGACGTACGTCGGGGCGGGCTGCTCGAAGCGCTCCGGAACCTCGAAAAACCGCAGCACCTCGGGAGGCTCCCTTACAACCAGCTTGCCGACAGGAATCACTCTTCCGCCCTTGCTTCCGAGCTCGCGGACCTAGGAGCTTTTCGCATCGATACGAGTGGCGCAGGTCCGACTGTCTACGGCCTCTTCGAGCACGAGAACGATGCACGGCGCGCGCAGCAGAAGCTGACGCACGACGCGCGAACGTGGCTCGCTCGGCCCGTTCCCGGGCCCTGACGGGCTGAGCACGTGCGAGGGATGGCAAACTGGTGCACCAAGCTCTGGGGCGTGGCCAAGTGGTAAGGCAACGGGTTTTGGTCCCGTGATCCCAGGTTCGAATCCTGGCGCCCCAGCCACCGTGCCGACGATGACGACGACCAATCTCGGAGCAATCGTGATGGCCGCGGGTCTCGGGACGCGGATGCGCTCCGACGTCCCGAAGCACCTGCATCCGCTCCTCGGACGCAGAATGGTCGACTGGGTCCTCGGCGCCGCGCATGAGCTCGGCGCCGACCCCGTCGTCGTCGTCACCTCACCTTCGACCGCCGGTTCGTTCGACGGCCTCGAGGTCGCGGTTCAGGCTGAGCCGCTCGGAACCGGGGATGCGGTGCGGAGCGCGCGCGCGGCACTCGAAGGCCGGGCCGACGACGTCCTCGTCCTGTCGGGAGACACGCCGCTCCTCGGGCCCGACGCCCTGCGCGATCTGGTCGCGGCGCACCGCGGATCGGGTGCCTGGGCGACCGTGCTCTCGTTCGTGCCCGACGATCCACGGCAGTACGGCCGGATCATCCGCGATGACGGAGGGCGACTACTGCGGATCGTCGAGGCGGGCGACGCAACGTCCGAGCAGCTCGCCGTTAGAGAGGTCAACTCCTCGATCTATGTCTTTCGTGCGGACCGCCTCTGGCCCGTGCTCGACCGGCTCGAGCCGCACAACGTGCAGGGTGAGCTCTACCTCACCGACTCGATCGGCATGCTCGTCGCCGAAGGCGGGCCGGTCGTCGTCCACGATGGAGGGAGGCCAGTGGAAGCCGAAGGTGTAAACACGCGAGCAGAGCTGGCTGTGGCAGCGGCCGAGCTCCGCCACCGGATCAACCAGGAGCACATGCTTGCAGGTGTGACGATCATCGACCCGCAGTCCACGTGGATCGACGCCGACGTCGCGATCGCGGGCGACGCGGTCATCCATCCGTTCACGGTCATCCGCGGGTCGTCCAGCGTCAGCAAGGGTGCGCAGATCGGCCCGCATGCGGTTCTCGTCGACGCGACTGTCGGCGAGGACGCCCTCGTCGGCCCATTCTGTTACCTTCGGCCCGGCACCGTGCTCGAGGCAGGATCGAAGGCAGGCACGTTCGTCGAGATCAAGAACTCACGGATCGGTGAACGGACGAAGGTTCCGCATCTCTCCTACCTCGGAGATGCGGACGTCGGACCGGACACGAACATTGCGGCCGGGAACATCACGGTGAACCTGAATCACGAGACGCTGACCAAGGAGCGGACCGTAATCGGACGCAACGTCAGGACGGGTGTCGACAATGCGTTCGTCGCCCCCGTGACGATCGGCGACGACGCATGGATTGCTGCCGGCTCCGTAATCACAGAAGACGTCCCCCCGAACGCGCTCGCGGTCGCGCGCGCGAGGCAGGTCATAAAGGAAGGGCGCGGTGGCAAGCGGGACGATTGAGCAGAGCCTCCCGGGACTCGACGTCGGGCCTGTCCTGCCGGAGATGAGCACAGGGCATGCGATACCGCTGACGCCGCAGAAGCGGCTCATGGTCTTCGCGGGCCGCTCGCACGGTGAGCTCGCGCACAAGATCGCCGAGAAGCTCGGTGTGGAGCTCGGCGCGATCGAGCTCGAGACCTTCGCGAACGGTGAGACCTACTGCCGCTACGAAGAGTCGATCCGCGGTGCGGACGTGTTCCTCCTGCAGACGGGCTGCGAGCCGGTCGACCGCAATCTCATGGAGCTGCTCTTCATGATCCAGGCGGCCAGGCTCGCGTCGGCGAAGCGCATCACGGCTGTCATTCCGCTCTTCCCGTATGCCCGCCAGGACCGCAAGGCGAAGCCGCGCGAGCCGATCTCGAGCCGTCTGATCGCAGACACCCTTCAGCTCGCCGGGGCGGACCGGGTGCTCACGATGGACCTGCACGCGGGCCAGATCCAGGGCTTCTTCACGATCCCCGTCGACCACATGACCGCTCTCCCGTTGTTCGCACGCCATTTCCGCGACCTCGGGCTCACGGGAGAAGGCGTCGTCTCCGTGTCGCCCGACGCCGGCCGGGCGCGGCTCGCAGTCCGTTTCGCGGAGATGATCGACGCGGAGTTCGCGATCATGCACAAGACCCGACCGGCGCATGATCAGGCGTCGGCTACCGAGATCACGGGCCGCGTCCGCGGCAGGACCGCAATCGTCGGCGACGACGTGATCATGACCGGCGGGACCCTCCTGGCGAACGTTGCGGCGCTCAAGCAGCACGGCGTCAAGGACGTCTGGGTGTTCGCCACCCACGGGCTCTTCTGCGGCGACGCGCTCAGCAAGTTCCAGGGCAGCGACATCACCGGCATCGTCGTCACGGACACCGTGCCGATCGACTTGAGCAAGCGTCCCGACAACCTCACGGTGCTCACCGTGTCGGGCCTGCTGGCCGAGACGATCATGAACGTCTTCAGCGACGACTCGGTGTCCGCGATCTTTGGCGGCGAGAACCAGCTCTTCTAGCGAGAACGGCTCAACCAAAGCGGCTGGGCCGTTCTTTCTACCCCGACTTTCTACCCCTGGCCGACTCCTCTGCTTGCATGAGGTTGTTCCAGTCCTCACCCGTGAGCCGCACCAGGCGAGTAGCACCCCGCGGATCCTGTCAGGACCCGCCCGGGGCTCGATACCCAGCGGCCGTTCGGCTCGACTCGTCGGTCTAGACCGTATGGAGTGCCCGGCGCCTCGCTCGTAAGTTGGCGCGGGTTGCCGCCGGGATAGGCCCGGCGGTAGAGCCGCAATTACGGGAGGCGCCGGTATGGCCGAAGGTAGCTGGGTTGGGTTGCACGTACACGCCCGCACGACGCTGGCGGGCGTGCTCGATGCGGCGAGCGGAGAGTTGTCGTTGCAGCGCGTGCAGCCGCGAAGCGAGGAGACCATCGCATGGCTCCTGAGCCTGGCGCAACCGGTGCGGGTCGCCTACGAGGCGGGACCGACAGGCTACGGGCTGGCGCGCGCCTGTGCGCGAGCAGGGATCGCGTGCACGGTCGCCGCCCCCTCGAAGATCCCGCGTGCCCCAGGCGAGCGGGTCAAGACCGACCGCCGCGCCGCCGAACGGCTCGCCCGCCTGCTGCGGCT
>VAWZ01000039.1:11190-13183 GCA_005888365.1 Actinomycetota bacterium | reverse complement strand
AGCAGTGGCTCCTCCGCACCTGCTCGCCCAGGTCAGTTGCCGACGGGGCTCCGGAGCCGCGCCGCGACGATGCTTCCGGCGGCTTCGGCGCTCGCGGCGTGTCCGGTCACGGTCTCGAGGAACATCGGGCGCTCGAGCGCCACGAGCCGCAGGGCCGTCAGCGCACGGACAGTCGCCGTTCGAGGCACGTCGCGGAGGAGCGCGATCTCGCCGAAGAAGTCGCCGGCTCCGAGCTCACGCAGGCGCGCCCCACGAGACTCGACCGCAGCGCGTCCTTCAGCGATTGCGAAGAAGCGATCGCCGGCCTCACCCTCCTCGAACACCGAGGATCCTCCGGCGATTCGCAGCTCGCGGGCCGCCTGCGCGAGTCGCTCGAGCTCCGGGAGCGCGAGAGGAGCGAAGATCGGGATCGAGCGGAGCAGGTCGATTCGTCCCTGAGGCGCAGCCGCAAGCGTGTCAACGACGAGGAGTGGTCGCCAGAGAGGAACGAGAGCGAGAGGGAGAATCGAGCCAGCGACGAGCACTGCGCCGCGGGTACCGAGTAGCGAGACGAGGAGCGGAGCGAGCAACGAGCCCGCACCCATCGCCACCAGCGCAAGCGACTCGAACGCGCCGAACACGCGGCCGATGACGTCGTCGTCGGCACCACGCTGCATCAGCGTCACGCCGGCTACGTCGACGAGGGTGTTCCCGACGCCGAGGAGAGCCATCAGCGCAAACGCGGCGACGGTCTGCGGCCAGACTGCGATCAGCACGAGAGGCAGGCCCCAGAGAACGAGCCCGAGGGCAAAAGGCTTCGCAAGACCTCCACGGCCGGTTACGGCCGCGACGACGAGTACGCCTGCCGTCGCCCCGATCCCGACGGTCCCGTCGAGCCACCCGACGCCGGCCTTGCCCAGCCCGAGCAGCTCGATGGCGATCACGACCACGAGCACGTTGAGCATCCCGGCGACGAGCGTCTGGATGGAGAAGAGACCGACGACGATCCTGAGGCTTCTGTTGGATGCGATCGCGCGCCAGCCTGTCGATTCGGGGCGAGCGTCGTCGGCTCTCGGCAAGCCGGGCACGTCGATCGCGGCGACGAGAACGACGGAGACCAGCAGCACGAACGTGCTCGCCGCGAAGACGGTTGCGGTTCCGGCAACGACGAGGAGCAGCCCGCCGAGCGCCGGCCCTGCGAACAGACCGATGCTCTCGACGGTGCTCGCGACGACGTTCGCTGCCGTCAGCTCTTCGGGCGTCGAGACGAGCGACGGCGTGAACGCCGCCTGCGCGGATCTGAATACCGGTTCCGCGACCGCGGCCCCGACCGCGAGCGCGTAGACGAGGAGCGAGGCCGCATCGACGACGACGGCGGCGGCGATCGCGGCGAAGAGGACGCAGCGAAGGAGGTCTGAGACCATCAGGACTTGCCGGCGCGGACGGCGGTCGGCGAACACGGCGAGCCAAGGCGCGGCAAGCGCAGCAAAGGCGAGGCGAACCGCCGCGACGACTCCGACCGCGGCGATTCCGTTGGCTTGATACGCGTAGACGGCGACCCCGACGGCCGAGGCACGGCTCCCGAGATTGGAGCCCGCCCACGCAAGCTCGAGTCGGAGCACGTTCCCGTTCCGAGCGACCCTCCCGAAGACGTCTGCGGGTTCGGAGAGGAAGCGCGCGAGCGTCACGTGGCGAGCATTGCACCTCGCGCTCGCAGCTTCACTTCAGACGACGGAAGATGTCTGTCGTATCGCGCGTCATGTGGTCGAAGTCGTAGATCTCTGGACAAGGAGGCAGCATGTCGTCCGAGGAGCAGGCCGCCGAGGAGCGCAAGAAGAAGAAGAAGGAGCAAGCGGACGTGGAGGCGCACCGCTACCTGACCGACGAGCCCGACGAAGACGACCACGGGCGGAAGCGGAAGCGGAAGGTCGCAGACGAGGCCGGCGACGACGAGCTCGGGAGGAAGCGGAAGGTCGCAGACGAGGCCGGCGACGACGAGCTCGGGAGGAAGAGG
>VAWZ01000039.1:0-11179 GCA_005888365.1 Actinomycetota bacterium | reverse complement strand
GAGACCGATGCACGATTCGCGAAGCCCGCTCATGCGGGCTTCGCGTCAGCGAGAGCCGTCGGCGCCCGGGATCCAGTCGGTCCCTGCGAGCGGCACCCGCGCCATCGCCGCCGCCTCGAGCGTCAGCGCCACCAGGTCCTCAGGCTCCAGGTTGTGCACGTGCGACTTTCCGCATGCCCGCGCGAGCGTCTGCGTCTCGAGCGTCAGCACGCGCAGGAAGTTCGCGATCCGGCGCCCGCCGAGCTCGGCGTCGAAGCGGGCCGCGAGCTCGTCGTCCTGCGTCGAGATCCCAGCCGGGTCGAGTCCCGCCTGGTAGTCGTCGTAGTAACCGGCCGCGCTCCCGATCTTGCGGTACTCCTCCTCGAGCTCCGGGCTGTTGTCGCCCATCGCGATGAGCGCCGCGGTGCCGATCGAGCAGGCGTCCGCCCCGAGGGCGAGCGCCTTCGCCACGTCTGCTCCGCTCCGGATGCCGCCGGAGACGACCAGCTGCACGCGGCGATGCATCCCGAGCTCCTGCAGCGCGTCGACTGCGAGTCGCGTCGCCGGGAGCGTCGGGATCCCCACGTGCTCGATGAAGACGTCCTGCGTGGCGGCGGTCCCGCCCTGCATCCCGTCCACGACGATCACGTCCGCGCCGGCCTTCACCGCGAGCTGGACGTCGTAGTACGTTCGCGTCGCCCCGACCTTGACGAAGATCGGCTTCTCCCAGTCCGTGATCTCGCGCAGCTCCTGGATCTTGATCTCGAGGTCGTCGGGGCCGGTCCAGTCGGGATGCCTGGAGGCGCTGCGCTGGTCGATGCCCTTCGGCAAGTCGCGCATCTCCGCCACGCGGTCCGAGATCTTGTGCCCGAGGAGCATTCCCCCGCCCCCCGGCTTCGCGCCCTGACCGACCACGACCTCGATCGCGTCCGCACGCCGCAGATCGTCGGGGTTCATCCCGTAGCGCGACGGCAGGAGCTGGTAGACGAGCGTCTCCGAGTGCTCGCGCTCCTCCGGCGTCATGCCGCCGTCGCCGGTCGTCGTCGAGGTGCCGACCTCGGTCGCTCCGCGCCCGAGTGCCTCCTTCGCCGGGGCGGAAAGCGCGCCGAAGCTCATGCCCGCGATCGTCACCGGGATCTTCAGCTCCAGCGGCCTCTTCGCGAACCGCGTGCCCAGCACGACATCGGTCCCGCACCGCTCGCGGTAGCCCTCGAGCGGATACCGCGAGACGCTCGCGCCGAGGAAGAGGAGATCGTCGAAGTGCGGAACTCGGCGCTTGGCCCCGAATCCGCGGACGTCGTAGATGCCTTCGCGCGCGGCGCGCTGGATCTCGGCGATGACGTGCCGGTCGAAGAGGTAGGACTCGCGCAGGCCCCAGGGCTTCGGGTGGGCCGTCATCAGTATGCGCCAGCGTTGTCGACCTTGAAGTTGTAGAGCTGGCGCGCCGAGCCGTAGCGCCGGAACTCCTTCGGGCTCGCCTCGATCCCCGCCCGCAGGAGCAGCTCTCCGAGCTCCACGCGGTGCTCCTCGCGAAGCTCCTTCTCGACGCAGTCTGCGCCCAGGCCGGCCACGCTTCCCCGGACGTACAGGCGAGCCTCGTAGATCGAGTCTCCGAGTGCGTCCCCGGCGTCGCCGCAGACGACGAGCCGTCCGGTCTGGGCCATGAAAGCGCTCATGTGCCCGACGGAGCCGCCGACGACGATGTCGATGCCCTTCATCGAGATCCCGCAGCGCGAGGACGCGTCGCCGCGCACGACGAGCAGCCCCCCGCGGCCGGTCGCGCCCGCCGACTGGCTCGCATTGCCGTGGACCAGGACGAGGCCCGACATCATGTTCTCGGCGACGCCCGGACCCGCATTGCCGTGGATGCGCACCGTCGCGCGCTTGTTCATCCCGGCGCAGTAGTAGCCCACGTGGCCGTCGACCTCGACGTCGACCTCGGCGTCGATCCCGCAGGCAACGGCATGCGCCCCGTTCGGGTTGAGGACGCGCCATGCAGCTGGACCCCGCGAGCCCGCGAGATCGTGCAAACGCTGGTTGAGCTCGCGCAGCGAGGTGGCCTCGAGGTCGACGACCTCCACGGCCGCCTCGCGTGCGGCGACTGCCGTCACACGCGTGCCTTCTCCCAGACGTAGACGACGCCCGGCTGGGGTTCCCACTTCTCGGCGTCCGCCGCGCCCGGAAGGACAGCGAGCGCCCGCCACTCCGAGCCCATCGCGACCCACTCGTCCGTCTCGGCGAGCACCGCGGGCTTACACGCGATCGGGTCGCGGAGGACCGCGAAGCCGTCGGCCGTGCCGACGGCGAACGTGTAGAAGCCGTCGAGATCGCGAAGGCAGCCCTCGAGCGCTTCCTCGAGCTCGGCGCCTTCCCGCAGGCGCCACGACAGGTACCCCGCGGCGACCTCGGTGTCGTTCTCGGTCTGGAACTCGATTCCCTCACGACGCAGGTTCTCCCGCAGCCGGTTGTGGTTCGAGAGCGACCCGTTGTGGACGAGACAGAGATCGAGGCCGGTCGAGAAAGGATGCGACCCCTCGGTCGTGACGCGGCTCTCGGTCGCCATGCGGGTGTGACCGAGCGCGTGCGTCCCCTGGAGCCCGTCGAGCGCGAACCGGCGCACGAACTCCCGCGGAGACCCGGTCTCCTTGTAGATCTCGATCACGCTCCCCGCGCTCATGATCCGCAGATCCGGGCGGTTCACTCGCACCCACTCCTCGACGTCCGCAGCCTCCGCGTCGACGACGACCACGGCATGGCTCGACCGGGTATGAGGCTCCGGCGAGCCGCCGAACTCGTCGGCGAGCACGGCGCCTAGCTCATCCCAGCGCTCGTGGGGGTCGGCCGAGTGCAGTGTCAACTTGCTCGAGCCCGTCGTGACAGGATCGCGGTACACCGCGACGCCGGCGCTGTCGGGCCCACGGTCGGACATCTGCGCAAGCATCGAGGCCAGGTGCGCACCCAATCGCTCCTCGACCTCGGTCGACTTCGCGAACAGCCCGACGATTCCGCACATAACATCCGAAACCTACATACGAGATTCCGGGGATTTGCGTTGTTTACGACGGATTTCGGGTTCCGTCTGTGGAGCTTTCCGCCATACGTCCTTCAGAATCGAGTCAGGTACTCCCGCACCTCCCAGGGGGTCACCTGCTCGTGGTACCGGCTCCATTCGTCGCGCTTCACGCGGATGAAGTAGTCGACGTAGTCCTCGTCACGGGCGGGCCCGAGCGCGTCCCTGAGGGCGTCGTCCCGCTCGAGCTCTTGCGTCGCCTCGAGCAGGTTCGTCGGCAGCGTCTCGAGGCCCCTTGCCTTGAGCTCGTCGTAGGGGAAGGAGTAGAGATTGCCCGCGTTCGGCTCGCCGGCGTCCAGCCCGTTCTCGATCCCGTCCAGCCCGGCGGCCAGGACCGCGGTGGCGGCGAGGTACGGATTGCACGAGCCGTCGATGGTCCGGTCCTCGATCCGGCCCGGTCCGGGGATGCGCAGCATCTGGGTCCGGTTGTTGTAGCCGTACGAGATCCACACGGGCGACCACGTGGCGCCGCTCGTCGTCGTACCGACCTTCAGGCGCTTGTACGAGTTGACGGTCGGCGCGGTCAAGGCGCTCGTCGCCCGAGCGTGTTTCTTCAGGCCGCCGATGAAGTGGTACGCCGTCTCGGAGAGCCCGAGCCCGCGCGGGTCGGCTTCGTCGAGGAAGAGGTTCGTGTCCCCGTCCCAGAGCGACATGTGGAAGTGACAGCCGTTGCCGGTCAGGTGCGAGAACGGCTTCGGCATGAAGGTCGCGATCATCCCGTTCTGCTCGGCGAGGACGTGCACCATGTAGCGGAAGAAGATCGCGCGGTCGCAGCTCCCGAGCGCGTTCGTGTACGTGAAGTTCTGCTCGAACTGCCCGTTCGCGTCCTCGTGGTCGTTGGCGTAGTTGCCCCACCCGAGCTCGTTGCAGTAGCGCGAGACCGTCGTCAGGAAGTCGTACCGGCGCGTGAGGCCGAGCATGTCGTAGCACGGCTTCTCGAGGGTGTCGTTGGCGTCGGCGATCTCGATCGACCCGTCCTCGCGTTGCCTGATGAGGAAGTACTCGAGCTCAAGACCCATCTTCAGCTCGAAGCCCTTCGTCTTCGCGCGCGCGAGCATGCGGCGGAGGATCGTGCGGGGGTCGTACGGCCACTCCTCGCCCTCGACCGTGACGTCGCAGGCGAAGCGCGCCAGGTTCTGTTGCCAAGGAACGGGTGTGTAGCTCGAGAGATCGGGTATCGCGGCGATGTCGGGATCGCTCGGTAGCTGGCCGATCTCTCCGGCGGCGAAGCCCGCAAAGCCCGCGCCTTCGGTGAGGATGCCGTCGAAGTCGTCGCGCGAGCGGACCGGCACGAGCTTTGCGCTCGGGCGCGCGTACATGTCGACGAACTGCGCGAAGACGAACTCGGTCCCGCGTTCCTGCATCTGCTTCCAGACCGCGTCGGCACTCGGCATCGCGCTCTCGGGCGGCGTCGTCTCCAGTACGGCCATGCCTCTACCTCCCTGTCTCCGGGAGGAATAGGCCTACCACCATCCTCCGCCGAAACGGAAGGTCCAGTTCCTCCACACTCCCGCGCCTTATATGTCCGGTTTGGCGCTCCCGAGCGCCTGCTGAAGCTTGACCATCTTCACCGCGATCTCGATCGTCAGCCAGTCGTCGGTCCGCAGGTCGAGCCCGGACAGCTCGGCAATACGCCGCAAGCGCTGGCGGAGCGTGTTCGGGTGCACGAAGAGCGCCTCCGAGGTCGAGCTGATGTTCCCGTGCCGGCGAAGGAACTCCTCGAGCGTCGCGACGAGCTGGGATCCACGCTGGGCGTCGTACTCGGCAACCCGGGAGACGGCGTCGACCGTTTTGTCTCGGATCCCGCCTTCGAGCGCGATGCGGAGCAGGTACTTGTAAGGGCCGAGCTCCTCATACGAGAGAATCGCCGGGCCACCGCGGAGGACCATCGTGCCGAGGAGCGCCTGCTGCGCCTCGGCGAAGGCGGCGGCGAATGCCTCCTCCCCTCGAGCGACGCTCGAGACGCCGACGGACACGAGTGTCGCGAGGCCGGCGTGCAGCTGCCGCAGCCGCTCGAGGAAGGCCTCGGCATCCGACGTCCTCAGACGGACGAGCGCGCGCAGGGAATCCTCACGCCGGTCGAAGAGCGAGCCTGGGGCGATGTGACGAAGCGAGCGGTCGAAGGTCTCGTCCGCGGGCTCCGCGACCAGTGCGACGTGGGGCTCGGTCAGGTCACAGCCGAGACGCGCCGCCCGTCCTTCGAGGTTTCCGCGTGAACGGCCGCCGGCGAGCTCCTCGAAGAAGTCCTTGATCAGGTTCTTCTCGGTCAGCTGCTCGATCAGTTGCACCTTCTTGATGCCGACCGCGACCTGGCTCGCGACCGCGCGAGCGAGCTCGACTCGGGAGCTGCCCTCGGCGACGAGCAGCCCGACGAGCTCACCGTTCGCGACGAGCGGGATCGCGAGTCGCCGGCTCCGCCCTCCCCGTACAAGCTCGGGACCGAGCTCGGCGAGAGCGAGCGTCCGGCGCGCGCTTCCTGGCTCGGGATCGCTTGCGCGACGCTCGAGCTCCTCGCTCCCTGGGTCGAGGAGATAGACGTGGCAGGCACGGGCAGCGAGGAGCGGGCGAGCGTTCGCGACGACGATGTCGAGCAGCTCGTCGAGCGCGTCCGCGCCCGCGATCTCCTCGGAGAGCTCGCCGAGTCGCTCGAGCTCGGCGACGCGCAGCTGCGCCTCCTCGTACAGGCGAGCGTTGTCGATCGCCGACGCGACAAGCGACGCCGAGGTGACTAGGAACTCGACTTCGTCGTCCGAGAGGTCGCGCGGCGCGGCCGAGTGGGCGGTTATCACGCCGATCACGTCGTCGGAGCGCCCGACGACCGGGATCGCGAGCAGCGACTGGAACTTCTCCTCCTCGAACTCGGCGACGTACTTCGTACGCGGGTCGTCGAGCGCGTTCTCTCGGATGAACGCGGGCTCGCGCCGCTCGGCGGCCCACCAGGCAAGACCTTCGCCGCGCTCGAGGATGACGTCGCCGATGTGGCGCTCGTAGGGCGGTGATGCGGCTCGCAGGACGAGGTGCGCTCCTCCGTCCTCGACGAGATAGACGAAGCATCCGTGAACCCCGCTCGCCTCCGACATGAGCCGGACGACCGCGCGCAGGACTTCGGAGAGCTCGACTGATGACGCGACCGTCGAGACGATCTGGTGGAGGATCCGTTCGCCCGTTTGCAGCGGCATGGGAAGCGATCGTAGGACGCTCGAGGCCCCTCCGTCCACCTCGGTGTCAGACACCGGGGATCTGAGCCAACTTCGCAAATCTCCTTCCACAGCTTCGCCCCAATCGTCGTGACGCATTCCTGCAGCGGGACGCGACACTTAGGGACACGTGTCCCCACGCGGTGTCTGACACCTAGTGTCGTGCGATCGCGTCCGCCTGCCGGCGGTAGGCGCCTGTCTCGACGATGTCCGCGATCTGCTCCACGGCGAAGCGAATCTCGTCGTCGCTGTTGTAGTAATGGGGGCCGAGCCGGATGCCCGCGTCGGGCCGGAAGTCACAAAGAACGCCGCGTTCCTCGAGAGCCGTGTGCACAGCGGGAAAGTCGGGCACCCGAACGGTGACCGTGCCCCCGCGCCGGCCCGGATCCCGCGGGCTCACAACCTCGAAGCCGGCAGCGTCGGCGAGCTCGATCATGAGCTCGGTCTGACGCAGCGAGTTCGCGCGGATCCGCGCGACCCCGATCTCCTCCACGAGGTCGTAACCGGCCGTCGCCGCGTAGTGCGCGGGAACGTTCGGCGTCCCCGTGAGAAAGCGCGCCGACCGCGCCGCGTACGTCAGCTCCTCCTCGAACGCGAACGGCCGGGCGTGCGCTTGCCAGCCGATCGCCGTCGGCTCGAGCGACTCCGCCAGATCCGGACGCACGTACAGCCACCCGTTCCCCGGACCTCCGCACAGCCATTTCACCGAGCCGCCGACCGCGAAGCCGACGCCAATGGCGGTTACGTCGAGCGGGACGATCCCCGCCGACTGGTAGCAGTCGAGGACGACGTGCGCTCCCGCCTCGTGCGCCCTCCGGACGATGGGCTCGACGTCCTGGATCTCCCCCGACTTGAAGAGGACATGGCTGATCGGGACGAGGAGCGTCCGCTCGTCGATCTGCTCGACGATCTCCCGTTCGTCCTCGCAGACGACCACGTCGAGCTCCGGCTGCGCCTGGTAGAGGTAGCGGACGGAGGGGAAGTTCGCACGTTCGTAGACCACGCGATTCCGCCGGCCGGCAGGTCGGAAGCAAGAGAGGACGACGGTCTCCGCGACGGCGACGTTCTGGTGCATCACCGTCGAGCCCGGCGGGGCGCCGATGATGCGGCCGACCTGATCGCCGACGCGCATGGGCGTCTCCCACCATCCCTCGGCCCAGGCTCGGATCCCACGCTCGGCCCACATGCGCGCGAACTCGCTGAGGCGAGCCGCCGCGCCGCGCGGCATCGCTCCGAGCGAGTGGTTGACGAGGTACGTCGTCTGCTCGAGGATCGGGAACTCGCTGCGGTACTCGACCAGCTCGCGCATCGGTTGAGCGTAATCGAGTAGCCTGGGCGCCCGTGCGAGTCCAGTTCGAGCGCTTCTATGCGTACGAAGAGCTCGAGCAGACGCTGGCGACCTGGGCAGGCACGTTCTCCGCGCTGTGTCAGGTGGAGAGCATCGGCCGCTCGTTCGAAGGCCGCGAGATTCCGCTCGTCACGGTCACGAATCTGGGCTCGGGGGCGGCGAGCGAGAAACCGGCGATGCTCGTACACGCCCAGATCCACGCGGCCGAGTTCACCGGCACGACGGCCGCGCTCAACCTGCTCGACTGGCTGCTCCACGGTTACGGCGAGGACGAGCGAATCACCCATGTCCTCGACACGCGAGCGTTCTACGTCATCCCTCGTGTCAACCCGGACGGACCCGAGGCGGTGCTCGCGGACGGTCGCTGGCGTCGCTCGAGTCTTCGCCCGTACCCGCGAGAGGAGCCCGAGGACGGGCTGCATCGCGAGGATGTCGACGGCGACGGCCGCGTGCTCATGATGCGCATGCGCGACCGAAACGGGCACTGGAAGGCTCACCCAGACGACTCGCGGCTCCTGATCGCGCGCCGAGCGGACGACGTCGACGGGGAGTTCTTCCGCGTCTTTCCCGAGGGGGCGATCAAGAACTGGGACGGAGTCAACGTCAAGATCGCGCCCGTCTTCGAGGGCCTCGACCTCAATCGGAACTGGCCTGCGGACTGGGCTCCCGAGGGGGAGCAAGCCGGCGCGGGACCGTATCCGGGATCGGAGCCCGAGACTCGCGCGCTCATCCAGGCGATCGTCGACCGGCCGAACATCGCGGGCTACCTCGGCTACCACACGTTCAGCGGCGTGCACCTCCGGCCGTATTCGGCACGGTCCGACGACGACTACCCGACCGCAGACCTTCGCGCCTACCAGCTCATGGGCGAGGAGGCGACCCGCCTGACCGGGTACCCGGCGATCTCGATCTTCCACGACTTCAAGTACCACCCGAAGCAGGTCATCAGGGGCGGCGACATCGACTGGCTCTACGACTTCCTCGGCGTGTTCGCCTGGGTGACCGAGTTCTGGAGTCCGCAGCGGGCAGCGGGCTTGTCCGGCTACCACGCCATCGACTGGATCCGGGACCACCCTCCCGAGGACGACCTCGCCCTCCTGAAGCTCGCCGACGAGCTCGGCGAGGGATACGTCGACTGGTATCCGTTCGAGCACCCGCAGCTCGGCCCGGTGGAGCTCGGCGGCTGGGACCTGGTTCGTTTCTGGTTCAACCCGCCCTTCTCCCGTCTCGAGGAGGAGCTCAGGCCGCATAGGGACTTCGCGTTGTTTCTCGCGCTCACCTCTCCGCTGCTCGACGTACGGTCGTTCGAGTCGTCCGCTGTCGGAGACGGCGCCTACCGGCTCCGCCTGGTGCTCGAGAACACGGGCTGGCTTCCGACCTCGGTCACGCAGAAGGCGATCGAAAGGATGGCCGTGCGTCCGATCGAGGTGTCCCTCGAGCTCCCCGAGGGCGCGCGTGTCGCCTCCGGAAAGGAGCGTGAGGAGATCGGCCAGCTCGAAGGCCGCGCCGAGGAACGCAGCCTTCTCTGGTGGGGCCTCGACCACTCGACGAGCGACCGCGCGCAGGTGGAGTGGGTCGTCGAGGCATCTGCAGGTACGCGAATCGGGGTCGTCGCGCGGCACGAGCGCGCCGGCACGGTTCGGGCAGAGCTCGTCGTCTAGCGCGAGATGAGAGCGCTCGTCCTCGATGCGGCTCGGCGGCCGCTTCGGCTCGCCGAGCTCCCCGATCCGGGGCCGGGCCCCGGGCAGATCCTCCTGCGCGTGAGGGCGTGCGGCGTCTGCCGAACCGACCTCCACATCGTCGACGGCGAGCTCACCGAGCCGAAGATTCCGCTCGTCCCGGGCCACCAGATCGTCGGCGACGTGCTCGAGGCAGGCGAACGATTTCGCGCCGGCGAACGCGTCGGAGTTCCCTGGCTCGGATGGACCGACGGAGACTGTCAGTACTGCCGATCCGGGCGCGAGAACCTCTGTGACCACGCGAGGTTCACGGGCTACGACGTCGACGGAGGCTACGCGGAGCTCGCCGTCGCCGACGAGCGATTCTGCTTCCCGCTTCCGGACGAGTACCCGGACGAGCAGGCGGCTCCTCTTCTCTGCGCGGGCCTCATCGGCTACCGCTCGCTACGACTGGCAGGCGAGGGGGAGATGCTCGGCCTGTACGGGTTCGGGGCGTCCGCGCACATCATCTGCCAGGTAGCGGTCGCACAGGGGAGACGGGTGTTTGCCGGGACCCGGGCCGGCGATGACGAGACACAGGAGTTCGCGCGCTCCCTCGGGGCCGTTTGGGCCGGCGATGCGGCCGAGGAGCCGCCCGAGGAGCTCGACGCCGTGATCGTCTTCGCACCGGTCGGCGCGCTGGTTCCCGCGGCTCTTCGCGCGGTGCGCAAGGGAGGGACGGTGGTCTGTGCGGGGATCCACATGAGCGACATCCCGTCCTTCCCGTACGAGCTCCTCTGGGGGGAACGAGTCGTCCGTTCGGTTGCGAACCTCACGCGGCTCGACGGCGACGAGTTCCTCGCGCTCGCACCATCGGTTCCTGTGCGTACCGAGGTCGAGGTATTCCCCCTCGAGCAGGGGAACGAAGCTCTCGAGCGGCTGCGGAGCGGGGCGCTTCGTGGCGCCGCGGTCCTCGTGATCTAGCGGGGAGCCGGAAGCGACGACGCCGCTGGAGCACCGGACGCCTTGACCGGCGGCGGCGCCCCGTTCGCCAGGACCGCCGCTACGAGCAAGACGACGATCGCGACGGTGCTCTCGCCGATCAGGCTCGGCCGCACCCTCGGCTGCTCCCCCGCCTCGAGGCGAGGCCGGACGAACATGTGGTGGAACCCGCCCCAGGAGAGGGCGAGGAACACGATCGCGCTCTTGACGAGGAGCAGCTGCCCGTACCGCGTCTGCCAGAGGTCCGAGACCTCGGGGAGGCGAACGAGAGCGAGGTAGGCGCCGGCGAGCACCATCACGCCGACGAGGACGACCGCGATTCGCGAGAAACCGAGGAACGCCCGTCGCCGCAGACGAGGCGCGAGCGGCCAGACGACGAACGCCAGCGTCACGACTCCTCCCACCCAGACGCTGGCGGCGACGAGGTGGAGCCAGTCGGCGATCTCGGAGAGCCAGCTCGAGTTCGGCTCGGTCGCCTGATGTCCGGAGAACGAAAGGCCGGAGGCAAGCGCGATCGATAGGAGCAGCGCCGGCCAGCGAAGATCGAGCCGGTCGAAGACCCACGCGAGGAGGAGGAGCCCCGCGACGGTTCCGAGCCCGAAAGTCATCACGAGGAACGCCTCGCCGGCGCGGGTCTTCTGCGCGAACGGCTCCAGGTCCCCGTAAATGAGGTCGCCAAAGGGAAGCTGCAACGCGTTCGACGCACGGATGACGAACGCGGCGATTCCGACGTTGATAGCCGAGAACGTGGCAACGGTCGTCAGCAGGTGGAAGCGGTGCTCGAGCGCGGGCGGGACAGCGCCGCGCAGGATCACGAGCCTGAAGAGCAGCGGCCCGATGACGAGCGCGAGCGCCGCGAAGAGGCCCCAACGGGCAGCGTCGTCTTTCCACGTCGTCCCGCTCGCGCCGACCGCCTCGAACGGTG
>VAWZ01000038.1 GCA_005888365.1 Actinomycetota bacterium | reverse complement strand
TCGCGCTCGTCAACGACGGCCCCGTGACTATCGTGCTCGACACCGGTAGCTAAGTGCCTGCGGCAGCGTTCGCCTTCGCTCTCGCCGCGGCCGCGCTTCACGCGGGCTGGAACGTCCTCGTCGGCGGCGCACATGACGTCCGTGCCATGACGACGGTGACGCTCGCGCTCGCCGTGCTCCTGTTTGCACCCGTCGCGGTCGCGACCTGGAGCGTCGAACGCGCCGCTCTGCCGTGGATCGCCGCTTCCGCGGTGCTCGAGCTCGTCTACTTCTGGCTTCTCGTCACGGCGTACGCCCGGTCGGACGTCAGCCTCGTCTACCCGATCTCCCGCGGCGGAGCGCCCGTGCTCGTGCTCCTCGTGAGCTCGCTCGTCGGGACGGAGGTCGGCCTCTGGCAGGGAGTGGGAGTGGCCTTCGTCGGGGTGGGCGTGATGCTCGTGCGCGGCCGCCTCGACCGCGCAGACCGGCGAGGGTTGCTCCTCGCGCTTGCGATCGCAGCCACGATCGCCGGCTATACGCTCGTCGACAAGGAGGGGATCCGGCACGCAGCGCCGATTCCGTACCTCGAGCTCGTGCTCGTCCCCGTTACCGTTGCGATCACCGCCTCTGAGCTTGCCTCTCGACGGGTGGGGGCGCTTCGCGTCTGTCTCGGGTGGCAATCCGTCGGGGCGGCGCTCGCGACCTTCGGGGCCTATACGCTCATTCTCGCCGCACTCGACCGCGCGCCGGCTGCGGCCGTCGCTGCGGTCCGAGAGTCCGGCGTGCTGATCGCCGTCTGCCTGAGCGCGATCGTCCTGCACGAGCGAGTGACGACGGCCCGAGCCGCCGGGGCCGTCCTCGTCGTCGCCGGCGTCTCGCTTGTGGCACTCACATAGGAGGACTTGGCGAAACAGGCTCTGTGCCGCCTGTGGAGCGCTGGATCGCCGCGATGCTGTGTCCTCCGGTCGCCCCGATACTCACGAGTATCGGGGCTCCCTGCGTCCTCGCCTCACGACGACCAGCGGCACCCCGGCGACGAGGCCCATTTCCGCCAAGCCCTCCTCGGAGTTTCCGCCTGTCCGACGACGTCTCCGGTGCTATCCTCCCTACACCACATTTCACCAGCTGGACGAAATGGGCGCGCTGCGCCCATTTCTTTTGAGAGGCACGTATGACCACCATCTACGCACGAGAGAGGACGCTTCAGGAGGAGATCGCTCCGACGGTCGAAGAGCGCCTGCCCGGAGTCGAGGTGCTCGCGGTCGAACTTCTCTCGCCGAGCCGGTTCTGCGTCTACGTCGACCATCCGGACGGCGTCGACCACGCACTCTGCGAGAGCGTCACCGAGGCGCTCGGCGGGTACCTGGGGGACTTCACCGTCGAGGTCTCTTCGCCCGGCCCCGAGCGGCCGCTCCGCAAGCGGGAGCACTTCGCGTCGGCCGTAGGGCGCAGGGTCGCGATCCGGACGGGGCGGGAGCTCGAAGGACGCAAGCGATTTCGGGGCGAGGTGCTCGCCGCCGGCGAGAACGCGGTGACGCTCGCCGTCTCGGGAGCGGAGCCGCTCGACATCCGGTACGACTCGATCGTGCGCGGGAATCTGATCGACGAGGGGTAGAGACATGAGCCAGGAGATCATCGAAGGAATCCACACCATCGAGAAGGAGAAGGGCATCGAGGAGGGCATCCTGATCGCCGCGCTCGAGGATGCGCTGCTCGCGGCGTACAAGAAGACGCCCGAGGCGACGCGCCACGCTGAGGTGAAGCTGAACGTGGACGGCGAGTTCCGGGTCTTCGGGATCGAGATCCCGACCGACATCGAGACGGACCTCGTCGAGGAGGCCCGCGAGACGCGGATCCAGGAGCTCGAGCGCATCGAGGAGGAGACGGGCGAGCGTCAGCACACCCTCGTCGCCGACGAGGATCTCGCTCTCGACTGGTCTCGCGTGCCGCCCGACCAGATCGTGCGAACCGACGTCACGCCGGAGAACTTCGGTCGGATCGCGGCTCAGACCGCAAAGCAGGTGATCCAGCAACGGATCCGCGAGGCGGAGCGCGCGATCATGTACGAGGAGTACGTCGACCGCCAGGGCGAGGTCGTCACAGGCATCGTCCAGCAGGCCGGAGATCGCAACAACGTTCTCGTCGACCTCGGGCGAGTCGAGGCCCTCTTGCCTCGCTCGGAGCAGGTCGACGGTGAGCGCTACGAGCAGGGGAGCAGGATCAAGGCCGTAATCGCGGAGGTGCGATCGGGAACGAAGGGTCCGCAGGTGATCCTCTCCCGCCGCGACCCCGAGCTCATCCGGGCGCTCTTCGAGCTCGAGGTTCCGGAGATCGCCGACGGGCTCGTCGAGATCAGAGGAGTTGCGCGAGAGCCGGGCTACCGGTCGAAGATCGCCGTCGAGTCGCACATGCAGGGGGTCGATCCTGTCGGCGCCTGCGTCGGCCCGCGCGGGTCCCGCGTCCGCATGGTCGTATCGGAGCTTCGCGGCGAGAAGATCGACATCATCCCCTGGAACACAGAGCCTGCCCGATTCGTGGCGAAGGCCCTCTCGCCCGCACGGGTGCGCGAGGTCTACATCGACGACGAGACGAAAGAGGCCACCGTGATCGTCCCCGACGATCAGCTCGCGCTGGCAATCGGCAAGGAAGGCCTGAACGCGCGTCTTGCGACCCGGCTGACGGGCTGGAAGATCGACATCGAGTCGGAGTCGGAGTTCGCGAAGGCGGAAGCGGAAGCGGCATTCGTCGGAGCGGCCGACAACGAGGAGTACTCCGGCCGCTGTGCGGCGATCCTCTCGAACGGCAAGCGCTGCCCCAACGCCGCGCTCCCCGGCTCGCGCTACTGCGGCGTTCCCGCCCATCAGGCGCTCGCAGCGGTGGAACACGAACGCCACGAGGAGCCGAGCGAGAAGAGCGTCGACGGGGTCGGGTCACCGGGCGTGAGCGACGTCGAGGCTCCGGTGGCACCGGGGGACGAGCTCGAGATCGCCGCGGAGGAGTCGCAGTAGAGGCCGCGGAGCGCCTCTACACTGCTGCCTGATGGCCGACGGACGAAACAGACCCAACCGCCCGATTCGTCCCCGCGGAGGGTCCGGGGGACGCAAGCGCCGCGTCGTCATCGAGGGCGGCGGCGCGCGAGGACGTGACGGACGGCAGCCACGCGATCGCTCCGCTGCGCCTCCGACTCCACGGGCCCAGCCCGCTCCTCCGCCGACCGGTCCAGCCACCGTCGAGTCCGGGGTGACCGTCAAGGACCTCTCGCAGGCACTCGGGGTCCCGATGCCGGAGCTCATCAAGATCCTGATGGCGCTCGGCCAAATGCGGACTGCGACACAGTCGCTCTCCGACGAGGACGTCGAGGTCATCGGGACCGAGCTCCAGCGTGAGATCACGATCAAGCACGCCGCCGAGGAGGAGCTCGAGCCCGAGGAGTTCGAGGACGAGGACGAGGACCTCGTTGCGCGCCCGCCGGTCGTGACGATCATGGGGCACGTCGACCACGGCAAGACCACGCTCCTCGACGCGATCCGCGAGACCTCCGTGGTGGAGACCGAGGCGGGAGGGATCACGCAGCACATCGGCGCGTACCAGGCGGAGGTCGACGGCAGGAGAATCACGTTCCTCGACACGCCCGGCCACGAAGCATTTACCGCAATGCGGGCGCGCGGCGCGAAGGTCACTGACATTGCAGTTCTCGTCGTCGCCGCCGACGACGGCGTCATGCCGCAGACGAAGGAGTCGATCTCCCATGCGCGGGCGGCGGAAGTGCCGATCGTCGTCGCCGTGAACAAGATCGACGTCCCGAATGCGAACGTCGACCGCGTGAAGAGCGAGCTCGCCGCCGAGGGGCTCCAGCCCGAGGACTGGGGCGGCACGACGCAGTTCTCGGAGGTTTCGGCCCGCGAGAAGACGAATCTCGGCGATCTGCTCGAACGCATCCTGCTCGTGGCCGACGCAGAGCTCGACCTGCGAGCGAATCCTGGTACGGAAGCATCGGGCTTCGTGATCGAGTCTCGCCTGGACGTGGGGCGAGGCCCGGTCTCGACAGTGCTCGTGCTCCGCGGCACGCTCCATGTCGGCGACGCCATCGTTGCCGGTGATGCCTCCGGCCGCGTGCGGGCGCTCTACGACTATCGCGGCGAGCGGGTGCAGGAGGCGAAGCCCGGCGACCCCGTGGAGATCCTCGGCTTCGACCGGCCGCCGGTGGCGGGAGAGTTCTGTCGCGTGGTCGAGCACGAGCGTCAGGCGAAGCACCTGGCGAACGTGCGCGCGGAGCGACTGCGCCGCGAGCAACTTGCCCAGCGCCCGCGCAGGCGCGTCTCGCTCGAGACCCTCTTCGACGAGGTCCAGGCCGGCGAGGTGCGGGACCTGAACATCGTCCTCAAGGGAGACGTGCAGGGATCGGTCGAGGCTCTCATGGGAGAGCTCGGGAAGATCCACCACCCGGAAGTCGGCGTGAACGTGATCCACACAGGTGTTGGCGGGATCACCGAGAACGACGTGAACCTCGCCTCCGCCTCCGACGCGCTCGTCATCGGCTTCAACGTCCGGCCGAGCGCGGACGCGCGTGCGCTCGCCGACCGCGAAGCGGTCGACATTCGGACCTACCGCGTGATCTACCAGCTCACCGACGACATCCAGCAGGCGCTCGTCGGGATGCTCTCGCCGGTGCAGACGGAAGAGACCCTCGGCGAGGCCGAGGTTCGCGCGCTCTTCAAGGTGTCGAGGCTGGGAACGATCGCGGGGTGCATGGTCACCTCGGGCCTCGTTCGCCGCGGAGCACGTGTCCGCGTGGTTCGGGACGGAACGGTCATCTACGAGACCTCGGTCGCGCAGCTCAGACGGTTCAAGGACGACGTTCGCGAGGTCAGCGAGGGCTTCGAGTGCGGGATCCTCCTCGACGGATTCAACGACGTGAAGGAAGGCGACGTCCTCGAGGTCTACGAGACTCGGGAAGTCGAGCGCACGGAGCTCGAGGAGACGCCTGCGGCGGCGTCCGCCCAGTCCGAGCCCGAGTAGCGTTCTCCCTCCGCCGCGCCGACTCGGGCCGGCGCGCTTGAATAGTGTCGGTGGAGACCGGCTTCGTGGGCATCCTCTGCGTCGAGCTGCACTTCCCTGAGAACGGCTCGCTCAAGGGCAAACGGAAGTACCTGAAGTCGACGGGCGCCCACCTGCGCGAGCGCTTCGGCGCCTCGGTCGCGGAGGTCGACCACCACGAGCTCTGGCAGCGTGCGGGCCTCACCGTCGCCTGCTCGTCGCGTGGTCACCGTGAGCTGCAGGAGCTCCTCGACGCGGTCGAGCGCTATCTGGGATCGCAGGACTTCGTGCTTCTGCGCGCGGAGCGGGAGGTGATCGTCCCTGGCGAGCTCTGAAAGGCGACGGCGCGTGAACGAGGCGATCCTTCAGGTCCTGTCCGATGCGGTCCCGACGCTCAAGGATCCGCGGATCGGCTTCGTGACCGTGACGAGCGTTCAGACGACGACCGACCTCAAGCAGGCGACGGTGTGGGTCAGCGTGCTGGGCACGGCGCCCGAACGGGAGCGAACGCTCGCGGGTCTGCGTGCGGCACACGGCTTTCTCCAGGCACGGGTCGCCCGCGAGCTCGGGCTGCGCCGGACGCCGGTGCTCCTGTTCGAATACGATCCGTCGGTCGAGCGCGGCGTCCGCCTGACCCAGATGATCGACGAGCTTGCGCCCGAGCAACCCAGTGACGACGACGAACTCTGACCTGGCGGCCGTCGTGGCCGCGCTCGAGCGCAACGACAAGTTCCTCGTCACGTCGCACGAGGCGCCCGACGGCGACGCGCTGGGATCGCTCCTCGCCGCACACCTCGCGCTCGAGAAGCTCGGGAAGGACAGCGTCATGTTCCTCGGAGGCCCTTCTCCGATGCCGGGCGAGTATACGTTCCTCGACCTTCCTGAGCGCGGTCTCCGACGCGAGCGGCCCGCTGACTCGGGCGAGCGCGTACTCCTCGCGCTCGACTGCGCGAGCGCCGCACGCGTGGGTGCCGAGCCGGGACTGGTCGATGCCGTGTCGTTCACGGTGAACGTCGACCATCACCACGACAACCCGCGCTTCGGCGACGTCAACCTGATCGTCGAGGACGCCTCCTCGACCGGCGAGGTGCTCGCGGACCTCCTCCGCGCGCTCGGCGTGGAGGTTACGTCCGAGATCGCAGAAGCGCTCTACATCGCAATCGTCACGGACACGGGCCGCTTCCAGTACACGAACACGACGCCCAAGACGCTGCGCCTCGCGGCCGAGCTCGTCGAGGCGGGCGCCGACGTCCACCGGGTGTTCCAGGGCGTGTACGAGAACGTCCAGTTCGCGAAGTTGAAGCTGCTCGCCCGAGCACTCGACCGAGCGCAGGTTCTGCAAGGGGGCGAGATCGTGGTCTCCTATCTGCTGCGCGATGACTTCGAGGACGTCGGCGCCTCCGAGCCGTACTCGGAAGGGATCATCGACGTCCTGCGCTCGGTGGAGGGCGCGCTCGTCTCGGCGCTGATCCGAGAGCCGCCGCGCGACGGCGCCCCGGCGCGCAAGGTCTCGCTCCGCTCGTCGGTGGACGAGGTGGACGTGAGCGCGATCGCCCGCAAGTCGGGCGGCGGGGGACATCGTGAGGCCGCCGGATTCTCGAGCGAGCTCGCGATCGAGGAGATCACGGACTTCATCGTCCGCGAGGTGGCCGCCCAGCTCGGCACAGCCATCGCCCGGTAGTGCGCCCGCGGGCCCTGACCCCGAGCGGGATCATCCTCGTCGACAAGCCCGCCGGCCCTTCTTCCTTCGCGATCGTGGCCGCGGTCCGACGCCGGACGGGCGCACGCACGGGCCATGCGGGAACGCTCGATCCGTTCGCCACCGGGCTTCTGCTTCTCCTCTCGGGGGCCGCGACGAAGCTGCAGCCGCGGTTCGTCGGCCTCCACAAGCGCTACCTGACCGAGATCGACCTCGCGGCTCGAACGACGACAGGCGATCCGGACGGAGACGTCGTGGACGAGCGCGAGCCGCTGTCCCGCGCCGAGCTCGAGGAGCGACTCGGCGACCTGCGCGGGATCGTCGAGCTACCGGTTCCCGCTGCCTCGGCCGTCAAGATCGGCGGGGAGCGCGCGTACAGGCTGCACCGCCGCGGCGTCGCCGTCGAGATGCCCGTCCGTCGCTCGCACGTCCATGAGCTGACGCTCGAGCGCTACGACCAGGGGATCGTCCGGCTCGACCTGCTCGTCTCCTCGGGCACGTACGTGCGCGCGATCGCCGACGCGCTCGGAGGTCACTGCCGTTCGTTGCGCCGAACCGCGATCGGTCCGTTCTCCATCGAGGAGGCCGACGACGAGCGGATCGTCACGGCCGACGAGGCGCTGGCGCGGCTGTGAGGATCGTGCATTCGCCGGCGGAGGTCGAACGCAAGCCGCGAGCCGTCGCCATCGGCAGCTTCGACGGCGTGCACCGCGGTCATCAAGCCGTTCTCGCTGCCGTCGTCGAGACTGGGCTCGCCCCGATGGCGATCACGTTCGATCCCCATCCGCGCATTGCGCTCGGGAACCGGGTCGACCTCATCACGACTCTCGAGCGCCGGCTGGAGCTGATCGGCGAGGCCGGGATCGAGACCACGCTCGTCGCTTCGTTCGATCCCGAGCTCCAGCAGCTCCCGCCGGAGGCCTTCGCGGAGCGATACCTGACCGCGACGGGAGTCGAAGTGGTCGTCGCGGGAGAGGACTTCCGCTTCGGCGTCCGGCGTTCCGGCGATCTCGCGCTGCTCGAGCGGCTCGGCTTCGAGGTGCTCGTCGCGCCTGAGGTCGAGAGGGTCTCGTCGACGTCCGTGCGCGCTGCTCTCGCCGAAGGCGACATGTCCGGAGCCGCGCGACTTCTCGGACGTCCGTACGAGCTCGACGGCACCGTGGTCGCAGGTGATCAGCGGGGAGGAACGCTCGGCTACCCGACCGCGAACCTCCGCCTCGGGCCGGATCTCGCGTGTCCGCGTTTCGGGATCTACGCAGGCGCCGCGCTCGGGCACCGCGCGGCCGTCTCGATCGGCACGAATCCGCACTACGGAGGAACCGAGCGCCGCATCGAGCCGTACCTGCTCGACTTCGAGGGTGATCTCTACGGCCGCCGGCTCGTCGTCGAGCTCTGGGAGCGGCTCCGAGACGAGGAAGTCTTCGACTCGGAAGAGGACCTCGTCGCGCAGATCGCGGTCGACGTCGAGGCGACGCGACGGGCGCGACGACCGGCCGGGTAGAGCGCTTCGACTAGCTTTTCGGAGGAGTGGGGGAGCACGACGGACAGTCGCTGATCCAGGCGCGCGGGCTCGTCAAGCGCTTTGGCGAGCTGACCGCGGTCGACGCGATCGACTTCGACCTCCGGCGTGGCGAGGCCTTCGGCTTCCTCGGCCCGAACGGCGCGGGAAAGACGTCGACGATGAGGATGATCGGCTGTGTCTCGCCCATCACGGACGGGACGCTCCGCGTGTTCGGTCTCGACCCGATGCGCGACGGAGTGAAGATCCGCTCGCGGCTGGGCGTCGTCCCGCAGCTCGACACGCTCGACATGGAGCTCACGGTGCGCGAGAACATCGTCATCTACGGCCGCTATTTCGGGATCCCGCGGAGCGAGCTCGGGAAACGGGCCGACGAGCTGCTCGAGTTCGTCCAGCTGGACGAGCGCGCGAACGACCGCGTCGAGCCGCTCTCGGGCGGAATGAAGCGGCGGCTGACGATCGCGCGCTCGCTCGTCAACGACCCGGAGGTGATGCTCCTCGACGAGCCGACCACCGGCCTCGACCCGCAGGCGCGGCACGTCGTCTGGGACCGCCTCTACCGCCTCAAGCAGTCCGGTGTGACGCTGCTTCTGACCACGCACTACATGGACGAGGCGGAGCAGCTCTGCGATCGCCTCGTGGTCATGGACAAGGGGAAGATCGTCGCCGAAGGCTCACCGCTCGAGCTCATCGACCGTTATTCCACAAGAGAGGTCGTCGAGCTCCGCTTCGGCGAGAGCCGTCCGGACGACCTGAACTACTGGACCGACGGGAAGGTCGCCCGCATCGAAGCGCTTCCGGACCGTGTGCTCCTCTACACGGACGACGGCGACGCAGCGGCCCACATGTTGCACGAGCGGGGCCTCGCGCCGGAGAGCGTGCTCGTTCGGCGGAGCACCCTCGAGGACGTGTTCCTGCACCTCACCGGCCGAAGCCTGATCGAGTGATGCCGTGAGCACCGTTGCGCTCGCCCTCCGCCCGCTCGAGTTCTTCTTCGCCCAGTACCGCCGAGTCTGGCGTGGGACCGTGATCTCGAGCGTTGTCACTCCGGTCGTCTACCTCCTCGCGCTCGGGGTCGGGCTCGGGAAGTTCGTCCGGCAGGACCTGGTCTACAACGGTGAGTCGTTCGACTACCTCGACGTTGTCGCGCCCGCGCTGCTCGCAGCGACTGCGATGCAGGTCGCCTCCTTCGAGGCGAGCTGGCCCGTGCTGTCGGCGATCAAGTGGAGCCGGCAGTACCACGCGATGCTCGCCGCCCCGCTGCGGGTGAAGGACTTGCTCGTCGGGCACCAGGCGTTCATCGCGCTGCGCATCCTCTCCACGGTCACGGTGTATCTCGCCGTGATAGCGGCCTTCGGCGCGGTGAAGTCTCCGCTCGCCATCCTTGCGATTCCAGCGGCAGGGCTCGTCGGGGTCGCCTTCGCAGCGCCGATCGCCGCCTGGGGCGCCTACACGGAGTCGGACGCCTCGTTCGTCGCGATCTTTCGCTTTCTCATCCTCCCGATGTTCCTCTTCTCGGGCACGTTCTTCCCGGTCAGCCAGCTACCCGCGCCGTTCGAGGCAGTCGCGTATGCGACGCCGCTCTGGCACGGGGTCGACCTCTGCCGGCAGCTGACTCTGGGCGAGGTCGTGGTGCCGAGCGCGATCGCCCATGTCGTGTTTCTGGCCGCCTGGATCGTCGCATCCCTGACGTTGGCGGTCATCAGCTATCGCCGGAAGCTCGTCTTGTGACCGAGCTCGTCGCCCGCACCCGACTGGTCCCTCGCGTGCAGCCTCGCGTCGGCGGCCGTCTCGTTGTCGAGCGAAACGCGATGGTCTACCGCAGGACGTGGATCATCCTCTTCTCCGGATTCTTCGAGCCGCTCTTCTACCTCTACGCGCTCGGAGTCGGACTCGGCGCGCTCATCGGCAACGTTCCCGGGACGAATCTCAGCTACGCGGAATACGTCGCTCCGGCTCTGCTGGCGTCCTCGGCTATGAACGGCGCTTTCTACGACGCGACGAACGTCTTCTGGAAGCTCCGCTACGGGAAGGTCTACGAGGCGATGCTCTCGACACCGGTGAGCCCGAGCGACGTCGCGGTCGGCGAGACGATGTGGGCGGTCGTGCGGGCCCTGCTGTACTCGGCGGCGTTCCTGTTCGTGATCGCGGTCGGCGGGTACCTCGAGTCCTGGTGGGCTGTTCTCACGCTCCCAGGTGCGTTCGTCATCGGCTTCGGATTCGCCGGCGCCGGCATCGCGGCGGTGACCTGGATGCGGAGCTGGCAGGACTTCGAGTTCGTTCAGCTCGTGATGCTGCCGATGTTCCTCTTCTCGGCGACCTTCTATCCGATCACCATCTACCCGACGGCGATCCAGTGGATCGTTCAGGTGCTGCCTCTGTACCACGGGATCACCCTGATCCGCGGGCTCACGACGGGGATCGTCGGAGTGACTCAGCTCGTCGACGTTCTCTACCTGGGAGCCATGGGTCTGGTCGGGATGGCGATCGCCTCGCGACGCATCGACGGCCTTCTCCTCAAGTAGCTCGCCCGTGCGCTAGGTGTAGATCCCAGACACGTTGTTGACGGCGTGAAGTAGCAACGAGCCCTCCTAGGGTGCGGCTTGTCAAAGAGTCGCGGCCCAAAGGAGGGCTCCCAATGGATCTTCATGCAAATGCGGTCTTGACCGTCCGCCAGCGTCAGCGCCTTGCTGATCTCGTGGCTGCCGGCGTGACCATCACCGCAGCGGCGCTCGTCATCGGCTGCT
>VAWZ01000037.1:10861-14120 GCA_005888365.1 Actinomycetota bacterium | reverse complement strand
GGAGCCGGGTTCCACACGCACGAACATCCCCGGAGTCTTCGCCGCGGGAGACGTCCAGGATCACGTCTATCGCCAGGCCGTGACGGCAGCGGGGTCCGGGACCATGGCTGCGCTGGATGCGCAGCGCTACCTCGAAGCGCGCCACCACGAGGCTCGTCCTGCGGATCGCGCTGCCGACACGCTGGCCCCCGCCGCGAAGACGTAGCTCGAGTGCCGCGCGAGTGATCGTCCGACGGCGGGCCTAGGCTCGGCGCAATGGCGGTCCGCTGGCTCGACCTCGTCGACCCGACGCGCGAGCAGCTCGTCGACGCCCTCGAGGTGCACGTTGCCTCCGAAGTGCTGGAGATGCTTCTCGCTGCTCCGGTCGAACGCCCGCGTCCGCATCTCGAAGGCCACGGCGAGTACGTCTTCGGCGTGCTCGTCGCGATGTCGCCTGTTCCCGAGGAAGACCGGATCGAGAGCCGGGAGGTCGGCTTCGTCGCCACCACGGAGCGGCTCCTGACCGTGCGCAAAACCCCACCCGTAGGCGAGGCCTGGGCGCCCGAGTGCCTCGAGGTGGCCGGCGACGTCTCCGTCGGCGAGCTCGTCTTCCGCCTGGTGGACGACGTCGCCGACTCGTTTCTCGATGTCGTGGACGCGGCCGACGCCGAGATCGACGAGCTCGAGGACCACATCGACGACTGGCCGAGCGCCAGGGTGCGGCGCCGGATCTCTTCGCTACGCCACGACCTCATCCACGCCCGCCGGACCGTGGGAGCGACCCGTGCGAAGGTGCGGCGGATCATGGACAAACGGCTCGACATCGCGAACGAGGAGCTCTTTCCCGAGAAGGTGGAGCGGCTCTTCGCCGACACGTACGAGACGCTCTTTCGCGCGGGAGAGGAGCTCGACATGGCGCGCGATCTGCTCGCCAGCTCGCGCGACTACCACCAGTCGCTCATCGCGGAGAACCAGAACGAGGTCGTCAAGAAGCTTACGGTGATCGCGTCCGCGCTCTTGCTCCCGACCCTCATCGTCGGCTTCTACGGCCAGAATTTCTTGCACTCGTTCAACGACTTCTACTGGTCGATCGGCGTGTCCGTCGGGCTGATCGTCGCTTCGACGATCGCGCAGCTCGCCGTGTTCCGCTGGCGCCACTGGATCTGAGTTCGGGGCTCGCGACCCGCGACGCCGGACAGAGCTCCTCGACGACACAGCTCTCGCACAGCGGCCGGCGAGCGTCGCAGACTCGTCGACCGTGCCAGATGAGCAGGTGCGGAAAACGCGCCCAATCCGGTCGTGGGACGACGCGCTGGAGATCGCGCTCGATCTTGACGGGATCGTCGTTCCGGGTGAGCCCCAGGCGCTGTGAGAGGCGCCGCACGTGTGTGTCGACGACGATCCCCTGCGCGTGACCGAGCTCCGAGGCGACGACGTTCGCCGTCTTGCGCGCGACGCCGGGGAGCTTCACGAGATCCTCGAGCCGGCTCGGAACCTTGCCGCCGTACTCGTCTGAGAGCACCCTCATCGTTCCGCGGATCGCCCTCGCCTTCTGCCGAAAGAACCCCGTCGCGTAGATGTCGCGCTCGAGCTCCTCCTGCGGCACCTCGAGGTAGTCCTCCGGCGTCCGGTATTTCCTGAAGAGCTGCTCGGTGACGCGGTTGACGTTCGTGTCCGTCGTCTGCGCCGAGAGCATCACGGACACGAGGAGCTCGAGGTCGGACCGGAAACGGAGCGCGATCTCCGCGTCGGGGTGCTCGGCAGCCAGCCGCTCGACGATCGGCCCGATTCGCTCGCGACGCCGTCCAAGTCCACGCCGTCGCGCCTCGCCGACATAGCTACGCGCCACGTTTGCTCTCCCAGAAGGCGGCGACCTCGTCCGGGTCGGGCGGCTCCAGCAGCCAGCCCACGACCTGCTCGGAGAGCGGGGCGCCTGTCTCGCGCATCGCAGAGACCGCAGCCTCGACGTCGTACTCCGTGTGCCGCAGCTCGACCTCGCCCCCGAGCAACGCCCAGAACGCCCCTCGTTTGCCCTGATAAGGCATTCCGATGCTCCCGGCGTTGAGGACGCGGAGCCCGCTCGGGAGACGGCGGTCGAACTGGACGTGCGTGTGGCCGCAGACGAGAAGGTCGACCTCGGCGGATCCCAGGAGCTCCCCGAGCTCGAAGTCCGGCGTCAGCCGCGTGAAGATCGGCTCGTCCGAGTACGGCGTCGCGTGGCAGAACAGGACTCGGCCGAGGCCGTCGATCTCGATCTCGGTAGTCAGGGGCCAGGAGGCAACCGTCTCCAGGCGGTCTCTTCCGAGACGGACAGCGCACCATGCGTGCAGCCCCTCTTGCTCCTCCGGGGGCACGTCGACCACGAGCCGGTCCGCGTTCCCGCGCACGAAGCGGACGTCCGGAAGGGCGGTGAGCCGATCGAGGACCTCGGCCGCGAAAGGGCCCGACACGAGGTCGCCGCCGCTGACCACGGTGTCGACGCCCGCCTCCTCGACGTCGACGAGCACCGCCTCGAGAGCCGGCAGGTTGCCGTGGACGTCGTACAACGCGGCGACTCGCACCGCGTGGAACCTACCCGGCGAACGGCAGGCGCGGCCCTGCGCAGACAAGGTCGAGGGCCGGACAGTCGGCGCATGCGAACTCGCTGGGGGTCGGGCGAAAGTCTCCAACACGAATGCGCGCGATCGCAGCGGAGAGCTCGACCTCGAGAGCGGGAACGTCGTCAGCTGTGAACGTGGCAGAGACGACGTCGTCGGGCCGCTCGAGGAACTCGTACGCGATCTCGACCTCCTGCGCTCCGTCGCGCAGGCAAGCGAGGGCATAGACGAGACGCTGCAACCGGTATTCGGCCTCGACGACCTCCCCGGGGTCGGCGCCCTCGAGAGCGTTCGACTTGTAGTCGACGACGAGCCCGCGTGCCCCGTCCCGCCAGAGGACGTCCAGGCGCCCGTGCAGAAGCACGCCGTCGTGCTCGAACGCGAAGGGGCGCTCGACCCGTGCCCCGGGAAGGCCCGCAAGGCGGCTCGCAAGGCCCGAGGCGCAGTGCGCGGAGACGAGGTCTGCGATTCTCTCCAGATCGAGCTCGGCGACCGTCGGATACCACGCACGAACCGCCTCCTCGAGCTCTGCGCGAGAAGGCGGACGCGGATCGTCGAGCGGAACGAGCTCGAGCAGACGGTGTACGGCGTCTCCGACCTCGGTCCCTGCCAGCACGCCTCCCTTTTCGTCTTCGACACCGGGGCCGGCGGGGGCAACCGGAGACAGCCCGACGACCCGTTCG
>VAWZ01000037.1:0-10846 GCA_005888365.1 Actinomycetota bacterium | reverse complement strand
GAAGTAGCGATACGAGCAGCGTTCGAAGAGCGCCAGCGCGCTATACGAGAGCTGCCGAACGTCGTGTGCAGGCGGCGCGGGCAAGTCGAGAAACGGCGAGAGCTCGAGGCCGACGGGAGCGGCACTCAGGGGGAGCTCGCCGAAGAGCGCGAGCTGGACGACTTCGCTCTCCTCGGGTAGCTCGTCCGGCCGCGGACCCGAGGAGCGGTCGACGCGTAGCACGAAGCGAGCGTCGTCGCGCTCGAGCTCGATCGACTCACGGCTGGCGGCTGCGACGAGCTCCTGCGCGTCGAGACGGTCGAGAACCCACCCGATCGGCGTCTCGCGATCAGTCGCACGTTCGAGGTCGATCGCACCCGAGACGACCAGACGGTCGATCGCGCGCGTCATCGCGACGTAGTAGAGACGAAGGCGCTCGGCGCGCTCCTGCTGTCGCTCGATCTCGCGAACGTCGTCGAAGTCGAAAACGGGCTTGCGATCACCGCTCGTCGGGTCGACCATGCGGAACCCGAACCGCCCGTCCGAGAGCGCCACTATCTCGTCCCGTCCGCTTGGCCCCCCCACGTCGCGGCCGGCGTCGGCGACGATCACGACCCTGAACTCGAGCCCTTTGGCCGCGTGAATCGTGAGCAGACGGACTGCCCCCGCACCCTCCTCTTCGGCCACAGCCTCGAGCTGCTTCGCGCCGAGCGCCTCCTGATCGCGAACGAAATCGACGAAGCCTGCGAGATCGGCGCCGCGCACCGCCTCGTAGTCGCGAGCGAGGCGTCCGAGCTTACGCAGGTTCGCGAACCTGCGGCTCCCGTCCCAGCGAGCGAGCACGGCGAGGTCGTAGTCGTGCTCGGCGAGGATCTGCTCGCAGAGCGGCTCGAGCCGAATGCGCGTGGAGACGCGAACGAGTCTCTCGTAGCGCTGCCGGAACGCCCGCAGCAGGCGCTGGTCGTCGGCGCCGACGCCGTCGGGCAGGCTGCGCTCGAGGGCCGTGTACAGCGGGCGCCTGGGTGCCGCGCGGCGCAGGAGGACGAGAGCGTCGTTCGAGACGCCCACGAACGGAGATGCGAGGACGCTCGCGAGGGCGACGTCGTCGTAGCGGTTGTGGAGCAGGCGCAGGTAGGCGAGGAGGTCCGCGACCTGTTGCTGCCCGAAGTAGCCGCGGCCAGTGGCCCGGTACGTCGGGAGATCCTCGCGCCGAAGCGCCTCTTCGTATCTCTCGGCATCCGTCCCGGCCGCGAAGAGGACGACGATGTCACCCGGTTCCGCCTCGCCCGTATCGACGAGCTCCCGCACACGGGCGGCGATCTGCCTCGCCTCGCCGTTGCGCCAGTGTTCGCCGGACCCGCGGTAGCTCGCCTTGTCGGTGACCAGAAGCTCGACCGGGTGCCCGAAGACCGGATCCGCGAACTCGGCCGAGGCGACCAGCGGCTGAAACTCGTCTCCGAACTCGCCGGCAAAGAGGTGGTTGACTGCCGCGAGCACCTGCGGGCGAGAGCGGTAGTTGCTGCGCAGCGTGAGGAGGTTCGGTGCCTGCTCACGACGCGCGCGGAACACCTCGACGTCCGCATGGCGGAACCCGTAGATCGACTGGAACTCGTCTCCGACGGTGAAGATCTCGGTCGCGTCCGGATGTGCGACGAGGTCGATCAGCTCGCACTGGAGCCGGTTGGTGTCTTGGAACTCGTCGACCATCACGAGCCGGAAGCGAAGCTCCACGGACTCGCGGATCTCCGGGCTCGAGCGAAGGAGCTCGCGCGCGGCAAGCTGCAAGTCCTCGAAGTCGACGACCGACTCGCGTCGCTTGGCCTGCGCGTACTGCTCCGCGAAGAGCTCGAGCAGCTCCTGCAGGAGATCGCGGTCGGAGGCGGCGAGCTCCTCGAGCGCCGCCCGTTCGAGCCCACGGCGCGCCCGCTCGTACGAAGCCGCCCGCGAACCACGGCAGCGAAGCGCGGAGAGGTCGACCAGGCGCTCGGGGAGAGACCCGGGCACGACGAGCCTCAGCGCCTCGCTCGCATTGCTTCGTTGGGTCGGAGTCGCGTCGACGTCGCGCGCCAGGCAATCCGCCTCCTCGCGAAACGCCTCCACCGCCTCGGCCAGGTTCGCTCGCTCGCCGAGCTCGAGCACGAGGTCCCGCCCGGCAGAGCGGAGCGTCTCGTACACCCCTGTGAGCATGCGTCGGAGCCCGGCCGCTCGGTACGTGGCGAGAAGCCGGATGCGCTCTGGCGCCTCGGACGAGCAGAAAGACTCGAGCGCCCGCTCGAACGCCTCCCCACGCAGCACCGCGGCACCCGAGTCCTCGAGCTCCCGGAAGCGCGGGTCGAGCCCCACGGGGAACGGATGCGCCTTCAGAAGCCGGTTGCAGAAGCCGTGGACCGTCGAGATCCACGCACCGTCGAGCTCGCGAGCGAGGTCGGGCCGGCCTCGCTCGACGAGCGCGGCACGGATCCGGGTACGGAGCTCTCCCGCGGCCTTGCGCGTGTACGTGATCACGAGAATCGAGTCGATGTCGAGCCCGAGCTCGCACACCGCACGCACGTACCGCTCGACGAGAACGGAGGTCTTGCCGGTTCCCGCGCCGGCAGACACGAACACCGTCCCCGTGGCCTCGATCGCGGCCAGCTGCTCGTCGTTCAGGCCAGGTCTCGTCTCGAGCACCGTCATGCGCGATTCACCCGGCAGATCGGCCACAGGTCGCACCACGAAGGACACCCGTCGCCCTTGGGATCGTGCTGCACGTCGCCCGCCCGAATCCGCTGGGCGTACTCCGCGGCCCGGTCACGGGCGGTCTCGGCGTGGGACCAGAACTCGTCCTCTTCGAGGTAGTCGTCCTTTGCGAAGCCCGGCAGGTCCTCCCGTGCGGACTCGCGCAGCATCCCGCGCGTCACCCGCTTCCCCGAGAGCGCCCGGTAGATGCCGCCGAGCGGCTCGACTCCGACGAGGTCGCGCAGAACGAGGGAGTAGAGCGGGATCTGGAGCCGCCGCTCACGGTCGATCGAGCGAGCGGAATGTGCGCCGGCGCCAGACTTGTAGTCCTGGACGATCCCCCTGGCGCTGAACGGGTCGAGATCGATCCTGTCGATCTTTCCGGAGAGCGAGAGGCCGTCCCCGAGCGAGAGGCCGCGCTGCAGCTCGGGCGCCGCTCTCTCCGAGCCGAACGAGACCTCGAGCTTACGCGGGACGAATTGCACCTGCGATTCGGCTTCGTCGCGGACGAAGCCCTCGAGGTCGGAGAGGAGCGTCTCGCGCAGCTCGGCAGCCTGCAGCGGCTTCAGGTCGAGCCGCACACCGGACTCGAGCGCGGTGTCGAGACATCGGCGCACGAGGTCAAGCGCAGCACCGACGTTTTCGGGAGTCACCCTCTCGGCGTCGAGCTCCCGAGGGAGCATGGCGTAGAAGCGGCTGAGCGTCGTGTGCACCACTTGTCCGCGCAGGAGAGCGTCCGGCTGGGCGTCGATCGTCTTCGGGTCGATCACCCTTTCCACGAACCAGGCGGACGAGCAGTCCGCGAAGCGCTCTAGCTCCGTCGCCGAGAAGACGGTCCGCTCCGACATCCACGAGAGGACGGCAGGGCTCGTCAGCCTCGTCTCCCTGTCGAAAGCCGTGAGCGCGCGGTCGAGCCGCCGCGACCAGCCGTTCGTGGCGGCAACCGCCCTGGCAGCATCGAGGTCGTCTACCGCCATTCGCGCGAGCGCACGTAGCCGCTCGCGCTCGCTGGGCGCGGTGTCGAGGGTCCAGGTGAGGCTCGACAGCGAGCGTCGACGCGTGGCCCGCTCGACGTCGTCCGGCGCGAAGAGCGCGCGCAGGTCCGCCCAGAACGGGCTCGGCTCGCGAGGGACGCCCTCGTCGTTCGCCGCCTCCCGAACGAGCACCAGTCGGCGGCGAGCGCGGGTGCACGCCGTGTAGAAGAGGTAGCGGTCGCGGGAGATCGAGTTCGGACGCTCGAGCCTGCCGCCCAGCTCCCGCCGCCGGTCGTCGTCGAGGAACGGGGAGGGCCGGTCCCTTCGCGGAAAGCTCCCTTCCTCGAGGCCGAGAAGGAAGCACGCATCGAACGTGCGCGTCCGCGCGCGCTTGTACTCGAGGACGACGACGCGACCCTTGTCGCCCGCGCCGGCTGATCGGACGGTCGTCGCCTCGAGCGCGCCGAGGACGTCGTCGGGCGAGAGCGCGCCCTCGTCGGCTCGGGCGAGTAACTCGACGTCGTCGAGCGTCCGGAGCGCCGCCTCGTACGCGCGTACGTCTGCGCGCGCATCCTCACTGGCAGGCGGCGATTCGACCCCCCAGGCGTTTCTGATCATTCTGCGCAGGAGCGTGCGGGCAGCGAGGACGGGATCGCTCTCGGTGCGAAGCTCGGGGAGAGCCGGCAGAGGTGCGCCGCGCCGACGCTCGCTCTCCTCCTCGATCCGAGCCGGATCCGTGACTGCACGACCTCGGAGGCGCCCCTCGACGAAGTCGACGGCACGGCGCTCGAGGCCCGAGAACGGCGACCGGAGGAAGACGAAGAGATCCCCCCGCTTTCCCGGGCCCCACGCGTAACGCAGAAGGGCGAGGAGCGCGCGCCCGAGCGACGCGTCCGCGAGCTGGCCGCGGGCGTCGATGACGTACGGAATCGCGAGCGACGAAAACGCAGCGTCGAACAACGCTCCCCAGCGGTCGATCGAGTCGCAGACGACGCCGATCTGCTCGGCCGGCGTGCCCGCGCGCAAGAGCGAGGCGATCTCCGTGGCGACGAGCTCGGCGGTCGCTCGACCTCCCGCCCCCTCCAGGAAACGCAGTGAGCCGTCGAGCGGCGGGCCGACGGAGTCGGGATCGGAGAAGAGCATCCGCTCGAGGTAGGAGAACGACCTGGGCACAGCGCGCTCCGAGCTCGGCGGGAGCTCGTGGATCGCGCCGTCGGCGAGCCGAGCGAGGTCTTGCACGGTCCTCTCCAGCGAGGCGAAGACCGCCCGCCCCGGCTCGTAGGGCACGGACACCACGACCTCCGTGCGACCGGCGAGCGCCTCGAGCAGCGCCCACTCGGCTGCTGTCAGATCCTCGAAGCCGTAGGCGAAGACGGGCTCGCCACGCCAGGCCTCGAGCTCGCTTTCGAGCCTCTCGACCGCGCGCCGGCGAACCAGGCTCCGGTCGCAGAGACCGAGCCGGTCGAGCTCCTCCTCGTAGCCCGCGTGAAGCGATGCGACATCTCCATCGAGCCGGGCAGGATCGACGAGCGCGGATCGGATCTCGTCGAGGGCCCCGAGGAGCGAGCCGGTGAACCCCCGAGAGCCGGCCGACCGTCCGAGCCCGTCGAGGTGAGCGCGAGCGATCGCACGTCTGACGACGAGCGCCCGTTGCACATCGCTAGCGACGGGACGCAAGCTGCCCGCGATCGCCGCGAAGACGTCGTCGAAGGTGCCGATGCGACCGGCCAGCAGAGCCTGTCTACGCCGAAGCAGGTCCCTCTCGACACGCTCGACGTCGGCGCGGTTCGGAACTACGAGCCAAGGATCGCGGTCGAGCGAATCGAGATAGCGGTCGAGGAGCAGAGCGACCTTGCCGGCATGTGCCGGCCCCACGACGAGCGAGAGCGCCATTCGCCCATCGTAGTCCTGGCCTCCGACGCGTCTTCGTACGCGCGGACGTCGACGCTACGCAAAGAGCGAGGAAATCGACGGTGCTTACGCGGCCACCATGGACTTCGGCCTTCGCCCGCGCCGAGCGACCGCGTGACCCGGCATACCGCCGGCACAGTTGTCACAGAGATCCGCCTGCCTCGAACCGCGGCGTGCGTCCGTGAAGTTGACGCGCATGACTGCGCCTTTTCCTTCAGCCACTTCCTTGCCGCAGCTGTCGCACACGAGAATCGTCTTTCGGGCCACGATTTCCTCCTGAGTTCGGTATTGGCGAGAGGCAAGCGTAGAGAATCATGATGCCGAATTGCAAGTGCAAAGAGATCGGGTGTTTTCGAGGCTCGATCCCGCGAGTAGGATCGCGACGTGCGGGTTATCGTCGTTCTCGAAGGAGACCAGACAGGCCAGGAGCTCCTCGACGAGGCGCTGCGCGTGCTTGCTCCGGACGTGACCGGGATCGACCTCGAGTTCCCGCGCTTCGACCTCTCGCTCGAGTCGCGACGGGCTACGACCAACCGCGTGGTCTACGAGGCGGCCGCAGCGATCCGCGAGAACGGATACGGGCTCAAGGCCGCGACGATCACGCCGGAGGGCGTCGGCGACATCGGCTCTCCGAATCGAATCCTGCGGGAGGAGATCGGCGGGAAGGTCATCGTCCGGACCGGCCGCCGCATTCCCGGAGTCGTCCCGCTCGGAGGTGTCCATTCTCCGATCTCCGTGGTACGGATGGCCGTCGGCGATGCCTATGGCGCCGAGGAGTGGCGAGAGGGAGCGGGCGACGACGAGGTGGCGTTCCGTACGGAGCGAATCGAGCGGCGGGTCTGTCGTGCCGTCGCCGAGTTCTCGTTCCGACAGGCCGAGCGGACGGGAGCGAAGGTGTTCGGCGGACCGAAGTACACCGTCAGCCCTGTGTACGAGGGACTGCTGAAGGAGGAGATGGACGAAGCCGCCGCCCGGCATCCGGGCGTGCCGTACGAGCCACAGCTCATCGATGCGACGTTCGCTCTCCTCATCTCGTCGAGCGGTGCGCCGATGGTCATTCCTGCGCTCAACCGGGACGGCGACATCCTCTCCGACCTCGTCCTCCCGCTCTTCGGCTCGATCGCGGGATCGGAGTCACTTCTCGTCGCGTTCGACGACGACCATGTGCCGAGCGCCCTTATGGCGGAGGCGGCGCACGGCACGGCACCTGCGCTCGAGGGAAAGGACGTCGCCAACCCGATGGCGATGATCCTTGCCGGCGCGGCGCTTCTCTCACACGCGGACGAGAGCGACAGCCAGAGTGCCGGTCGTGCGATCCGTGAGTCGTGTCTCGAGGCAGTCGCCGACGGAGTCCGGACCGCGGATCTGGGCGGGCACCAGGGGACGCGCGACTTCACGGACGAGGTAATCCGAAGGGTGAAGACCAAGCTCGACGTGTGGGCGAGCCTCTAAGGGGGTTCCGAAGACGGCCCGAGCGCGGGCAACATAGAGTTTCCGTCGGCCATGCGAGTCGCGGTCCCGAGGGAGACGGCTCCCGGAGAGCGTCGCGTGGCGCTCGTTCCCGAGACCATCTCGAAGCTACGCGAGACCGGATTCGAGCTCCGGATCGAACGGGGAGCGGGCCAGGAGGCGGGCTTCCCGGACGACCTCTACCAGGAAGCCGGGGGCGAGCTCGTCGGCGCGGACGCGCTGCTTCCGGGCGCCGCGGTCGTCGCCTGCGTCGCGAAGCCCGCGTCCGAGCGAGTCGTGGCCATGGATGCGGGTACCGTCCTCATCGGGTTTCTGCAGCCGCTCACCGATCGGGGAGCGGTGGACGAGCTCCGGGAGCAAGGGATCATCGGCTTCGCGATGGAGTCGATCCCGCGGATCACGCGCGCACAGTCCATGGACGCGCTCTCCTCCCAGGCGACGGTCGCCGGCTACAAGGCGGTGCTGCTCGCCGCCGACCGCGTGCCGAAGCTCTTCCCCATGCTGATGACGGCCGCCGGCACGATCGCGCCGGTGCGGGCGCTGGTGATCGGCGCCGGCGTCGCGGGGTTGCAGGCGATCGCCACGGCACGCCGGCTGGGTGCAGTCGTCTCCGCCTTCGACGTGCGGCCGGCCGTCAAGGAACAGGTCGAGAGCCTCGGGGCGTCGTTCCTCGAGCTCGGGGTTCGAGTCGAGGAGACAGAGGGTGGATACGCGCGCGAGCTGACCCCTGAGCAGCAGGCCGAGCAACAGGCGGCCCTCGAGGAAAAGATCCCGGACTTCGACGTCGTCGTCACGACCGCGGCGGTGCCGGGCCGCGCGGCGCCGAGGCTCGTGCCGACAACCGCGGTCGAGCGGATGCGACCCGGCTCGGTCATCGTCGATCTCGCCGCCGAGACGGGCGGTAACTGCGAGCTGACGAAGCCGGGCGAGATCGTGGTGCACGGGGGCGTCACGATTGACGGGACGACGAACCTCCCCTCGCTGATGGCCTTTCACGCGAGCCAGCTCTACTCGCGGAACGTCGAAGCGCTCCTCCGGCACCTCGCCCCCGAGGGCGAGCTCGTCCTCGACTGGGAGGACGAGATCACGGCCGGCGCGTGCGTCACCCGCCCCGAGGCGGCCTCATGAGCACAGCTCGCGTTCCTGAGGCGGGGACGTGAGCCTTCCGCTCGTCATCGAGCTGACGATCCTGGTCCTCGCGGCCTTCCTGGGCTTCGAGGTCATCTCGAAGGTCCCGACGATGCTGCACACCCCGCTCATGTCGGGGACGAACTTCATCCACGGCATCGTCGTCGTCGGAGCCATTCTCGTCCTCGGCCAGGCGGACGACACGTTCACCAAGGTCGTGGGCTTCGTCGCGATCGTCCTGGCGTCCGCCAATGTCGTCGGCGGCTGGTTCGTCACCGACCGGATGCTCGAGATGTTCAAGCGGCGCCCGGAGCCGAGGAAAGAGGAAAAGCAGTAGTGATCTCGGACCCGAACGTCGTCGACCTCCTCTACCTCGTCTCGATCGTCTGCTTCGTCCTCGCCCTTCGCTTCCTCTCTTCGCCCAAGCACGCCCGCAAGGGGAACTGGCTCGGCGGCGCGGGGATGATCGTCGCGATCGCGACGACGCTGCTGCTCGAAGGAATTGGGAACTGGCTACTGATCGTCGTCGGCGCTGCGATCGGCAGCGCAGTGGGAATCGTCGGCGCGCGGAGGGTGAAGATGACCGCGATGCCGCAGATGGTGGCCCTCTTCAACGGGGTCGGAGGGGGAGCGGCGGCGCTCGTCGCGCTCGCCGAGTGGCACCGAACGGCGAGCCCCGGAGGAAGCGAGACGGTCTCGATCGTCCTCTCGGCGCTCATCGGCTCGATCTCGTTCGCGGGCTCGCTCGTCGCCTTCGCGAAGCTGCAGGAGCTCGTCAGCGGGAGACCGATCGTCTTCCCCGGCCAGAACGTGGTCGACGCCGTTGTGCTCGTCGCGGCGGCCGTGTTCGGGATCGCAGCGATCGACGGCGCGAACGGACACTGGGTGCTGTACGGGCTCATCGCCTTCGCACTGCTCTTCGGGGTGATGTTCGTGCTCCCGATCGGCGGCGCGGACATGCCGGTCGTGATCTCGCTGCTCAACGCGTTCACCGGGGTGGCGGCGTCCGCGACGGGCTTCGTCCTCCACTCGACAGTCTTGATCGTCGCCGGCATGCTCGTCGGCGCCTCGGGCACGCTGCTCACGCTGCTCATGGCGAAGGCGATGAACCGCTCGATCGCCAACGTCGTCTTCGGAGCCTTCGGGCAGGTGCAGAGGGGGCCCGGCGCGGGTCGCGCCGACGACGGGAGGACCGTGCGTGCGACAACTGCGCAAGACGTCGCCGTCCAGCTCTCCTTTGCGCGCAAGGTGATCGTCGTCCCGGGCTACGGGATGGCCGTCGCGCAGGCACAGCACGATGTTCGTCAGCTAGCTGACGTCCTCGAGGGACGGGGCGTCGACGTCAAGTATGCGATCCACCCCGTCGCCGGTCGCATGCCGGGGCACATGAACGTGCTCCTCGCGGAGGCGAACGTCCCCTATACGCAGCTCTTCGAGATGGACGAGATCAACCCGGAGTTCCCGCAGACAGACGTCGCGCTCGTCATCGGCGCGAACGACGTCACGAACCCTGCCGCCCGCAGCGATCCGGGGAGCCCGATCTACGGCATGCCGATTCTCGACGTCGACAAGGCGGCCAGCATCGTCGTCCTCAAGCGGTCGATGCGTCCCGGGTTCGCCGGGATCGACAACGAGCTGTACCTCGACCCGAAGACGACGATGCTGTTCGGGGACGCGAAGGACTCCGTCCTCAAGCTGATCTCGGCCGTCAAGGCTCTCTAATCGGGCTCGAGCCATGGTGCCGGTCTTCCGTGCCGAGGACGTGAGACGCGCCGTGCCCTCGCTTGACGCGTTCGACGCTGTGCGCGAAGCGTTCCTCGCCTACGCGAGAGGCGAGTGGACGATGCCGCCGAAGATCTACGTCACGAACTATCCGGCCGGCGACTTCCGGGCAATGCCGGCGCTCGGCGGAGGCCACGCGCTCCTCAAATGGGTGACGTCGTTTCCCGGCAATCCCGCCCATGGCCTGCCGACCGTGACCGGGCTGGTGCTCCTCTCCGACGCTGAGGACGGAAGGCTGCTGGCCGTACTGGATGCCTCAGCCGTCACGGCGCTCCGGACGGCGGCAGCGGCCGTCCTCGCGGCGGACACGCTCGCGCAGCCCGATGCTTCGTCCTTCGCCGTCATCGGTTGCGGCGTGAACGGCGCCGAGACGGCGCGGATGCTCGTCGCCCTGGGAAGAGCCCCGGTTGTCTGGGACGTCGATGAGAGTCGACGGCATGCACTGGCAGACGAGCTCGGAGCACGCGCGGCCGAGAGCGCGGCCGAGGCGCTTGCGTGCGACGTGGTCGCCACCGTGACGCCCGGCTACGAGCCGTTGTATCGCGAAGGCTCGCTCCGTCCCGGTCAGCACGTGTCCCTGATGGGCGCCGACGGGCCCGGAAAGGCGGAGGTGGAGCTCGCCGAGCTCCGCCGCGCGCGTCTCTTCTGCGACGACTGGGAACAGGCGAGTTCAAACGGAACGTTGGAGCCGTGCGTCCGGCTCTACGTGGATGACTGGGAACAAGCTTCACACGGCGGAGAGACGGCGGCCGCGGTGATTGCCGGGATCCTCGGGCGAGAGGACGTGACCGAACTGGGCGCCGTCCTCACGGGAGAGGCGCCCGGCCGCCACCACCCGGACGACGTGACGCTGTTCGACTCCACGGGCCTCGCGATCCAGGACC
>VAWZ01000103.1:9302-43427 GCA_005888365.1 Actinomycetota bacterium | reverse complement strand
GGCGTAGTCTCGACGGAGCCGCCCCAAGAGCGAGGTGCCGGCTTTGCCGGCGCCGGAGCGGGCATTACGTAGAGTCTGGCCCATGACGACCACGGAGATCACGGGAGCGGAGGAGGTCGCGTGGGACCTCTCCGACCTGTACGAGACTGCCGGCGACCCACGGTTCGAAGCTGACGTCAAGGAGGCCGAAGACGCAAGTGCCGCCTTCCGGGAGCGCTACTACGGGAAGGTCGCCGGGCTCTCCGCCGCCGAGCTCGCCGAGGCGATTGCAGAGCTGGAGCGAATCGAGTCGCTCATCACGCGCGCAGGCTACTTCGCCCATCTCGAGTTCTCGACGAACATGGCCGACCCCACCCGCAGCGCGCTCGTCGCGCGGCTGACCGAGAAGGGAGCGGCTCTCGAGACGCAGCTCCTCTTCTTCGGCCTGGAGATCGCAGACCTCGAGGACGAGGCCGCCGAGTCGTTCCTCGCCAGCCCCGAGCTCGAGAAGTGGGATCACTGGATGCGGTCTCTCAGGAAGTTCCGGCCCTACCTCATGAGCGAGCCCGAGGAGAAGATCTTCACCGAGAAGTCGGTCTCCGGCGTCTCCGCCTGGGACCGCCTGTATGAAGAGCTCCTGGGTGCGCTCCGCGTCGACATCGACGGCGACGAGGTCGCCTTCGAGGAAGCGATGTCCCGGCTTTACCTCGCGGATCGCAGCGAGCGCCTCGCGGCCGCCGAAGCGGTGACGAAGGCCCTCGAGCCGGGTCTCCGGACGCGCACGTTCATCTTCAACACGATCCTCCTGGACAAGTCGATCGACGACCGGCTGCGCGGCTACCCCACGTGGCTCTCGGCCCGGAACCTGCGTAACGAGACGACCGACGAGGCGGTTCAGGCCCTCATCGATGCGACCACCTCGCGCTACGACGTCGTCCAGCGCTACTACCGGTTGAAGGCAGGGATGCTCGGCCTGGACAAGATCGCCTACTACGATCGCTTCGCTCCGATAGCCGAGGACCCGACGAAGGTCTCGTGGGACGAGGCGCGGGACATCGTCGTCGAGGCGTACACCGAGTTCTCGCCGCGTTCGGGAGAGATCGTCGAGCGGTTCTTCCGCGACCGCTGGATCGACGCGCCGGTGCGGGACAACAAGCGAAACGGAGCCTTTTGCGCGACGACCATCCCGAACGCGCATCCCTACGTCCTCATGAACTTCACCGGAGACCGTCGCTCGATCCTGACGCTGGCCCACGAGCTCGGGCACGGCCTCCACGGCACGCTGTCCATGCCGCTCGGTCTCTTCAACGCCGACACGCCGCTCACGACGGCAGAGACCGCCTCGGTCTTCGGCGAGGCGCTCACCTTCAAGCGGCTCCTCGCCCTGGAGGACGATCCCGGCAAACGGCTGAACCTGCTCGCTGGCCGGATCGAGGACAGCATCGCGACCGTCTTCAGGCAGATCTCGATGAACCGCTTCGAGAACGCCGTACACACCGAGCGCCGGAGCGAGGGCGAGCTCTCGATCGAGCGCTTCCAGGAGCTTTGGCTCGAGAACCAGACGCGGATGTTCGACGACGCGGTCGACCTCGAAGGCTACGGCACGTGGTGGAGCTACATCTCCCACTTCACGGGCGTGCCCGGCTACGTCTACGCGTACGCCTACGGCTACCTCTTCGCACTCGCCATCTTCCGCAAGTACGAGCTCGAGGGAGAGTCGATGGTCGAGCCGTACTTCGAGCTCCTGAGCACGGGAGGCTCGAAGACTCCCGAGGAGCTCGCGCAGATCGTCGGGCTCGACCTCGCCGATCCCGGAATCTGGGCGAGCGGGATCGACGCGCTCGCCGAGGAGCTCGACGCAGCCGAAGCGCTCGCGAACGAGATCGGTATCGGCTAACCGTGCGCAAGATCCGAATCCGCTCGCGCAGATTCGGATCGCGCGAAGATTCCTGACGCGCGGCCGCGGAGCGGCCGCGGACGCATCCGATTACACATCGAGCCCTCGCTGGACACGAGATCAGTGGCGGCGCCACGAGCGCGGAGTTACGCTCGCGGCGACAGGCAGGCCATTCGGTGAGGAGAAGGAGGAGGTCGGTGCGAAAGCTCATCGTGCCTTCGGTAGCCCTGATCGTCGCGCTCGCCGTCGGGATACCCGGTGCTCTCGGACGTCCAGCCGAGACGGGAATCACCGCCTCGAAGATCGTCGTCGGCGGCACGTTTCCGGAGTCCGGGCCGGCATCGGCGTACGCGCCGATCGCCCCGGCGATGAAGGCGTACTTCGCGTACATCAACTCGCGGAAGGGCCCCGATGGCAAGCGCGGCGTCTACGGCCGCCAGATCAACTTCATCTACTACGACGACGGCTACAACCCGGCGAACACAGTCCAGCTCACGCGCAAGCTGGTCGAGGAAGACAAGGTGTTCGCCATCGTCGGGCAGCTCGGGACGGAGCCCGTGCTCGCCGTACGTCCGTACCTGAACCAGCAGAAGGTCCCCGAAGTGCTCGTCTCCACCGGCGCGACGGAGTTCGGCGCCGAGTGGAAGCAGTACCCGTGGACGATCGGCTGGGAGCCGGACTACATCGCGGAAGGCCGTCTCTTCGGCCTCCAGATCAAGAAGAACCAGTCGGGCAAGAAGATCGCCGTCCTGTACCAGAACGACGCGTATGGCAGGGACTACCTCTACGGTCTCAAGACCGCGCTCGGCTCGAGCTACTCGAAGGCGAACATCGTCGCCGAGGAACCGTACGAGGTGACCGCGGCGGACGTTCGGTCGCAGATGGCAAAGATCAAGGCGTCGGGCGCGGACGTCTTCCTGATCTTCGCCACGCCGAAGTTCGCCATCCAGTCATACGCCTTCGGGAAGGCGCTCGGCTTCAACCCGAGCACCATCTACATCAACCATGTCTCCGCTACGGCCGCCTACCTCAAGATCGCCGTCGGAGCGGCGGGCGCGGCGTACGTGAACGGGTCCCTCTCGATCGGCTATCTGAAGGATCCGTCGAGCCCCGCCCAGCAGAAGGATCCTGCCGTCGTCGACTACAAGCGCATCCTCGCGAAGTACGAGGCTTCGGCAGACCCGACCGATCAGCTGAACATGTACGGGTTCGCAAAAGCCGAGACGTTCGTGCAGGCGCTCTACAAGGCGGGGAAGAACCCGACTCGCGCGAGCCTGATGAAGGCGCTGCTGTCGCTGAACCTGAAGAACCGATTCCTTCTTCCGGGCGTCGTCCAGAAGACGAGCGCCAAGGACCACTTCATCATCAGCCAGATGCAGCTCCAGCGTTTCTCGGGCGGCGTATGGTCGAAGGTCGGCCCGCTCGTCCAGGCGCGGCCGCGGTAGTCAGAAGAGGAGGGGGTCAGGCCTCCGGGCCTGGCCCCTTCTCCTCGAGCAGCACTCGGAACGGTGCAAGCTCCTCCCAGTAGCGCTCCATCGTCGTCTGGCGATGCGCCGAGTGCAGGAGGTCGTACGGTGCGATGTTGACCGCCCGCACGATCCATTCGCCCTCGTCTCCGAGGTCGAGCAGGTTGATGCAAGCGGGCGCCTGCTCGAAGTGCCCGAGGTAGATCCGTTCGGCGGTCAGCGCGTAGGAGAGGATCGCGCGGTTGACGCCGCCGTGGAGGACGGCAAGGGCCGCGTGCCAGCTCGCGTCCGCGATAAGCCGGTCGACCGCGGGCAGGACACGGTCGAAGAGCTCGCCGATCGACTCCCCGCGGAGGAAGCGCACGTCGTTCGGGATCACGCCGCGGAACGCATGGACGAACTCGTGCTCGAGCGCCTCCGGCGGGATCTCCGAGAGACGGCCGCCTCTGATCTCACGCAGCTCTGGCCACCGCTCGAGCTCGTGGCCGGGGGCCACGATCTCCGCGGTCTCCACCGTCCGCGGCAGACCGCTCGTGAGGACACGGTCGAGGCGGATTCCTGCGAGAGCGGCCGCCGCCGCCCGCGCTTGTTCGCGCCCCTCCTCGTTCAGCGACACCTCTGCGGGCGTCGGAAGCGGTCCGTCCTCGCCGACGTACGAGACCTCGGCGTGGCGCAGCAGATAGAGGCGGCGGCGTTCTCTCAATAGCGGTCCAGGTACGAGGGGCTCGCGACGAGGAGCTTGTCGCGCACCTGCTGTTTGACGAGCGTGAGGGCGTCCTCGGGCACGTCGCCCGCGCGGATGCGTCGCGCGAGCTCCCAGTCGTGGTCCTGCGGAGGCGGCGACTCGCGCTCGACGATCCCGAGGGCGTTCATCGCGACGAGCGTGCGGAAGCGCAGGCGAGGGTCGTCGAGCGTGGGGAGGAGCTCGGCCTGGAGAAACTCGCGCACCGCGGCCGCGAGCTCGCCGGCCACGGGCCGGTCGGCTGTGGAAACTGTGGAAAAGGTGTCAGACACCGTCGGGGAGACCGTGTCGGGCACTGGAGGTGATCTGTCCGAACCCCGTCTCCGCGGGCCATGCCTTTCGATCAGGTCAAGGAGCTCGTACTCCATCTCGGCTGCGAGTCGCCCGAGGATCGCGAGCTCGACCGAGCGCTGCTTGCCCGAGAGGTGGCGACGGCTCTGACGCAAGGCGCCGATCGCCCACTTCACGTTTCCGAACACCTCCCACACCTGGAGCTCCTCGAGAGAGATGTCGCAGCCGGCGAGCTCGCAGTAGCGCGCGAGATAAGGCTCGACCTGCGCGATCCCCGCGAGGCGCTCGCCGTCCACGCCGAAGCGCCACGCGCGCACCAGCGGCCAGGCGACGTCTTCCGCGGGATCCCCCATGTGTGCGAACTCCCAGTCAAGGATCCCAACGAGCCCGTTCTCGTCGACTGCAAGGTTCCCGAGCCGGAAGTCCCCGTGCGTGACGACGTGCTCGCGGTCACGAGGCAGCCGCTCGGCCACCCAACGCAGACCGAGCTCGATCGCCGGATGTGGCTCGCCCACGCTGTCCAGCTCGCAGTAGAAGCGCTCGATCGGATCGTCGTCCGCGAGCGCCGGCAGCCGTTCACGCGGGATGGCGTGGATGAGCGCGAGCTGCTCGGCCATCTGCATCGGAAGCGCACGGCGTGCGTCCTCGAGCTCCGGCCTCTGCACGATCCGGCGCCCGATCGTCTCCCCGCGGACCCGTTCCATGACGAAGGCCTCTCGGCCGGCGACCTCACCGAGGTAGGCGATCGACTCCGGAGCCAGGACGCCCGCCTCGCGGGCCGCGTGCAGCACCTCGAACTCGTCGCGGAGCGAGAGAGTCCCAGCGTGGATCACGCCTCCCCCTGCCCGCCGCACGAGCAGCTCCCGCCCGTCCTCCGTGTCGACCGCCCAAGCTTCCTTCGAAGCCCCTCCGGCGAGCAGGACGGCCCGCTCGACCTTCGCCCCGAGCGCCTCCTCGAGCGCCTGTTTCACAGGGCGAGCTCGGCGATTGCGCGGAGAGCCTCGACCTGCGGGGTCGAGACGAGAAGGCTCGTTGCGCCCGACTCGCGCCACGCGGCGAGCCGCTCTGCGATGCGCTCCTTCGGGCCGACCAGCGCGACCTCGTCGACGAAGCCGTCCGGCACGGCTACCGCGGCGTCCCGCTTCCGCCCGTCGAGGTAGAGCTCCTGGATCGCACGTGCCTCCTCTTCGTACCCGTAGCGGCGGAAGAGGTCGTTGTAGAAGTTCTTGCCCCGCGACCCCATGCCGCCGACGTAGAGGGCGTAGTACGGCTTGAGCGCGTCGCGACCGGCCTGAACGTCGTCGGTCAGCAGGGCCGGGGCGGTGGGAGAGATGTCGAACCCCGGGCGTGCTCGTTCGAATGCGGACGCAAACACGCTCCGCGCCTTCTCGGGCGACCAGAAGATCGGCAGCCAGCCGTCGGCGATCTCGAATGTCTGCCCGACCGCCCTGGGTGAGATCGCCGCCAGGTAGATCGGGATGTCCGCGCGAAGCGGCCTCGCCATGAGCTTGAGCGGCTTGCCGAGGCCGCTGCCGCTGCGGAGCGGGACGTCGTAGTGCTCGCCGTGATACTCGAGCACCTCGCGCCTGAGAACCGTGCGCACGATCTCGACGTACTCACGGGTTTTCGGAAGCGGCTTCCCCCACGGCTGGCCGTGCCAGCCCTCGACGACCTGCGGCCCCGAGGTGCCGAGTCCGAGGACGAAGCGGCCGCCTGAAAGGAGGTCGAGCGTCGCCGCGGTCATCGCGGTGTTGGCGGGCGTCCGGCCGGGGATCTGCATGATCGCCGAGCCGAGCTTGATCGTCGTCGTCGTCGCCCCGAGCCACGAGAGGACGGTGACGCAGTCCGTTCCCCAGGCCTCCGAGGCCCAAGCCGAGTCGTAGCCGAGCCGCTCGGCCTCCTGCGCGAGCGCGATCGGCTCCAGCGGGTTCGTCCCCGGCGGGGCGTAGCCCATGGAGAAGCCGATGTGCACTGTGCTATCGCACCTGGCTGCCCGGGCCCATGACTGCGATGCTAAACGCGTGGCGATCGCCGATTTCCGACCGACGGATGAGGTGGTCACGCTTCGCACTCGGGTGCGCGCCTTCCTGGAGGAGCACGTCTTTCCGAACGAGCCTGCCCTCGACCGCGAGGACGAGGAGTCAGATCTGCTCGTCACGCGGCTGCGCGGCGTGGCTAAAGAGCAGGGCCTATGGGCTCCTCACCTGCCGCCGGAGGCTGGAGGATCGAACGGGAGCTTCCTCACGTACGCGCACCTGAACGAGGAGATCGGTCGCTCGCTCTGGGCGCAGCTCGTGCTCGGCTGTCAGGCGCCGGACGCGGGGAACGCGGAGATCCTGTGGCAGTTCGGCACGATGGAGCAGAAGGAGCGCTGGCTCAAGCCACTCGTCGCGGGCGCGGTGCGCTCGTTCTTCTCGATGACGGAGCCCGAGGTGTCCGGCTCGGATCCGACGGCTCTGCGAACGCGAGCTGTGCGCGACGGAGACGAGTGGGTGATCGATGGCCACAAGTGGTTCTCGTCGGGTGCGGAGGGGGCGGCGTTCGGGATCGTGATGGCGGTCACCGACCCGGACGCCGAGCCGCACCGGCGAGCGACGCAGATCGTCGTCCCGGCGGAGACTCCGGGCGTCGAGATCCGGCCCGTCCCGGTCCTGGGCCACAGAGGCCGGGGGTGGACGACGCATTGCGACGTTCGCTACACGGGCGTTCGCGTCCCCGTGGAGAACATGCTCGGCGAGGAGGGAGCCGGGTTCCGGATCGCGCAGAAGCGACTGGTGCCCGGCCGCATCCATCACGTCATGCGCTGGCTCGGCCAGATGCAGCGAGCGTTCGAGCTCATGTGCTCGTACGCGCTCGAGCGTGAGGCGTTCGGCGGCCCGCTCGCGGAGAAGCAGACCGTTCAGACCTGGATCGCCGACTCCGCGGCGGAGATCCAGGCCTGTCGCCTGCTGACCCTCGACGCGGCGCACAAGATCGACGGTGGCAAAGACGCGCGCGTGGAGATCTCGCTGCTCAAGTTCTACGCGGCGCGAGTGCTGAACGAGGTGCTCGACCGGGCCGTGCAGGTGCACGGGGCGCGCGGGCTGACGGACGAGACGCCGCTCGCCTCGATGGCGCGGCAAGCGCGTGGCGCGCGCATCTACGACGGGCCGGACGAGGTCCACCGCATGGTCGTCGCCCGCCGCATCCTGCAGGCGTTCGCGGAAGGCGACGGCTGGCGGTTCGAGTGACGAGCCCGCGCGGCAAAGTGTCGGCCCTCGTCTTCTTCAGCGTCATTGCGTTGCTCGGGGCAGCGGCGCCCACTGGAGCGACTCCGAAGATGCGGTATCCCGTGATTGCCGCCGCCGGAGACATCGCCTGCGACCCGTTCGACGGCTCGTACGACGGGGGAGGCGGCACCTCGAGCGCGTGCCGGCAGCTCGCGACCTCGAACCTCCTGCTCAGAGGCAGCTATACGGCTGTGCTCACGCTCGGGGACAACCAGTACGAGGACGGCGCGTACGCGAAGTACCTCTTCTCGTACGCCAGGTCGTGGGGGCGCGTGAAGCGGATCACGAGGCCGGCGCCCGGCAATCACGAGTACGAGACGCGCGGCGCCTCGGGCTACTTCCGCTACTTCGGGAGGGCGGCGGGCCCGCCCGGACGCGGGTACTACAGCTTCGACCTCGGTGGTTGGCACTTCGTCTCCCTGAACTCGAACTGCTCGGAGATCGGCGGCTGCCAGGAGGGATCGCCGGAGGAGCGCTGGCTTCGCCGTGATCTCGCCGCGCACAGGACGACGTGCACGCTCGCGTACTGGCACCATCCGCGGTTCTCATCCGGTCCGCACGGTAACGACGAGTCCGTCTCCGGCCTCTGGCACGCGCTCTACGACTACGGCGCCGACGTCGTGCTCTCCGGGCACGACCACGACTACGAGCGCTTCGCCCCGCAGAACGTGGCCGGAGCCCTCGATCGAGCGCAGGGAATCCGTGAGTTCGTCGTCGGCACCGGCGGCAAGTCGCACTACGGCATCGGTTCTCTCCAGCCGCACAGCCAGGTGCACGACTCGACGTCGTTCGGGATCCTCGCCCTGACGTTGAAGCCGAGAAGCTACGACTGGCGCTTCGTCCCGGCGGTCGGCTCCTTCACGGACCGCGGCTCGGCACGCTGCCACTAAAGAAGTCGTGGATCTCGCTCGCGCAGTTCCCGCCGCTCTCGAGAAGCATCCGGCGGTTCACGTCGTCCGGCTCGTCGGCTCGCGCGCAACGGGTCGCGCGCACGAGCTCTCGGACTGGGACTTCCTCATCGGGACCAACGACTTCCGGAGCGTCGAAGGAGACCGGCCGGCGCTCGTCGCGTCCCTGGCTCCGCTCTCCGAGCAGTGGGACCCGTACTCGGATCGCGCGTGCTACATGCTCCTCCTCCGAGGCCCGACGAAGATCGACCTCATCTTTCCGGGCGAGAAGCGCAGGTGGTCGCCCGCGTGGGCGCCCTCGCCCGAGACGCTCGAGGCGATCGACCGCCACTTCTGGGACTGGATCCTCTGGCTGGAGCAGAAGCGGCGCGGAGGCCGTCGTTCGCAGCTCGAGAAGAGTCTCCGCGACCTGTTCGAGCTCATGCTCGGCCCGATGGGTGTCGTCGGGCAGCCGCGCTCGAGCACGGATGCCGTCGACTCCTACCTGGCCGCGAGGAGCGAGCTCGAGCTGCAGTTCGGAACCCGTGTACCTCGGGTCCTCGAAGAGGAGGTGCGCCCCGTCCTCATGCGCTAGCCGGTTCGGGACGAGCCGCGCAGTCGAGTGGATCTTGACGCATCCCTGAACGAGTCAGAATCGGTAACCGACGCGGGTACGCGTCTCACCTGCAGCTTCTGCGCTTCGCGGTGTTCTGCGGAACCCGTCGATCAGGCAGATCGAGCTTTCGTGGACGGCGGGGACGGCAGCGGACTGGGCGTTCCTGGTTGTGTTGCTCGTCTTCGCATACGACGCGGGTGGAACGCGTCGGCCTCCTCGGCGCCGTTCGGATAATTCCCGCGATTGTGGCGGCGCCGTTCGCACCGACGCTCGTCGAGCGTCATCGCGGCGACCGCGTTCTCACCGCGATCAATGGTGTGCGCTGTGGTGGTGCCGTACTCACCGCAATCACAATCGGCGTTGACGCCCCGATCGAACTCGTGTACCTGCTCGCCGCGCTGGTCGCAGGTGCCGGCTCGCTCGTTCGGCCGATCCAGACGGCATTGCTTCCGGCGTTCGCGCAGACACCGAGAGAGCTCGTCGCAGCGAACGTCGCCTCGAGTACCGGCGAGGGCATGGGGACGTTCGTCGGCCCGCTTCTGGCCGGTGTGGTCGTAGCCGGGACCGGCTCGGTCGCCGCCAGCCTGCTCGTCGCCGTGACGTTCGCAGGTGCGGCGGCGGCAGTGACGGGAATCCGCTTCGAGCGCGCGGCGGATGCGCGGGGTGGGATCGGCGCAGACCGGGCCAGGGGGTTCCGCATCTCCGACGCTCCTCGCGTGCTTCTCCGCTACCCAGGGGCGAGCCTCGTCGCCGGCGACTTCGTCGCGCAGACCTTCGTCCGCGGCTTACTCGTCACGCTCGTCGTGGTCTCGTCGATCGAGCTCCTCGGCATGGGTGACACGGGGGTCGGCCTCCTGAACGCCGCCATCGGCCTGGGTGGGCTCCTAGGTGCTCTCGGCGCGCTCGGCCTTGGCGGCGGGCCTCGGCTAGCACGAGTATTCACGATGGCGCTCGTCGGGTGGGGCTTGCCGCTGATGCTCATCGGTGCGTGGCCTGTGCGGTGCTGGCCCTCGTCGGCGCTCTTCGTCACCGGGGTGAACAACGCCGTCCTCGACGTCTCGGGGTTCACACTCGTTCAGCGCGGGGTGCGAAACGAGGATCGTGTGACGATGTTCGGTGTGATGGAGGGGCTCTTCGGTGTCGGGCTCCTCGTCGGCAGCCTCGTCGGGCCGGCGCTCGTAGCGCTGCTCGGCATTCGCCCAAGCCTCGCGGTTGCGGGCGCGATCCTGCCGATCCTCGCCCTGATCACGTGGCGGCCAATCGCGAAGCGCACGCGCCGATCGCCGCTCGTGGAGGCGCAGATGGCCCTCCTTCGCCGCAACCCGCTCTTCGCGCCATTGCCGCTGACGGCACTCGACCGCCTGGCCGAGAGCCAGCTGTCGGTCTCGTACGGGGAGAGCGAGGTCGTCATGCGGCAAGGTGATCCTGGAGACATGTACCTGCTGATCGAGGACGGTGAGGTCGACGTCAGTGCCGACGGCCGTGCCCTCGGCACATGCGGACCGGGAGACGGCGTCGGCGAGATCGCGCTCCTCCGTCGAGTGCCGCGGACGGCCACAGTCGTCGCGCGAACACGTGTCGAGGGGTACGCAATCGACGCCGGAGCGTTCCTCACCGCGGTGTCAGGCCCGGCCGCGGCCGCTGCGGCTGCAGCCCTCGCGTCGAGGCGGCTCGAACGCTCGCAAGCAGCGCGCTGATCGCGAAACGGTGAGACGGCTCGGTACAGCACAGTCACCCGTGTGCGTTCCCGGCGCCTCGTCCGTGAACCCTCCTGCGCTAGCGGGGGCCCGGAACGCCCCTGAACTCGTAGTGGAGCGGTTCTCTTCCCGGCTGGACGATCCACGCCTCGCCGGTGCCTTCGCTTCGGTACGCCGCCCAGACTCCGGCGGCCACCTCGTGCGGCTGCAAGAGCCGAAAACCGCGGCCCTCGAGCTCTTGTCGAAACTCCTGGGTCGTCAGCGGCGTGTCGGCCCAGGCCGGGCATACGGCCTGGATCCGGATCCCGCGGGTCGCGAGCTGCGGAGCGACCGAGCGCACGAAGCCGACCACGGCGTGCTTCGTCAGACCGTAGATCGGATCGTCCGCGATCTCAGTGAGGCCGGCGAGAGACGCGGTAACGACGATGCAGCCGCCTTTCGGCATCACGCGGTCGAGCCTGCGCACGCCGAAGACGACCCCGTCGACGTTGACGCCGACCGCGCGCCGGTACTGCTCGTCGGTCAGGTCGGCGACCTCGCTCTCACCCGTGACCACGCCCGCGTTCAGGCAGGCGACGTCGACCGAGCCGATGTGCTCCCAGGCCTCCGAGTCGGCGACGTCGAAGCCGGAGACGAGGTCGAGCTCGCGGACCTCGAACCCTTCCTCGCGCAGGCGTCCGACGATCGCGCTGCCGATTCCACCCGCGGAGCCGGTGACGAGTGCCGTGGACACGCGCGCAGCCTACGGATTGGCGCGGTCGTGGTCGGGTGTTGGGTTCAAGCGGCCGTGCTCCTCACTCCGAGCAGGACACCGACGATGAGGGTCCAGACTCCGAGCCCGGCGAACGCCGCGATACCGATGTGATCGAGCGTTCCGCCGAGCACATGGCTCGGTATCGCTCCCACGATCGCCACGAGCAGCGCCAGCCAGCCGAGCCAACGCGGTAGGACCTCGGTCGTGAGCACGCTGGCGGCCGCGCCGAGCAGAAAGGCGCTCGTCCCGATCGTGATCAGGAAGACGAACACGGAGTCGTTCGCCAGGACGCTCAGCGTCTGGAGCGCCGACCCCTCGACGTGGCCCGCGACATCGGCGATCGCGATGCTGAGCCCGGCGTAAACGCCCAAACCGACGACGAGCACAACGGCGCCGGCGAGACAGAGCCCGGAGGCGCCGAACGGTTCACCCTCGACGCGCCGCAGCCGGGCGGCCAACGTGGCCGAGAAGACCAGAAACAGCAGTGCGCCGAGACTCAGCAGCACGCCCGAGGTCGTTTGCGCCGTCGCGTGCTTGTCGTAGAAGGCGGCGACTTTCGCGACCGACGACGTGCCGTTCGGAGTGCTGCCGGCCACGGCCTCCCCGGCGAAGATCAGTAGGATGGCCACCACGCCGCTCAGAGCGCCGAGTCTCTGCGCGCCCATCAGGCCTCCTTCCGCGAGCCGGTGGAGGGATCTGCGGCGCCGAGCTTACGACCGCCCACGGCAAAAGTCGAGCACGCCGAAAGGCGCCCGTGTCGTCAGCGACCCGTGAAGTGGGGCTCCCGCTTTTCGAGAAACGCGGTCACGCCCTCGAGTCCGTCCTCGCTCGCGAGGCAGCGGCGGAACCCATCTGCCTCGCGTCGGAGCCCGTCCTCGAGAGGCAGGTCACGGCATGTGCGGGCGAGCTCCCGCAGCACCGACACCGCGTGCGGCGAGCGCTCGGCGATCGTGCGGGCGATTTCGACAGCCGCGTGGAGAACCTCCTCCCGCGGCACGACTCGCTCGACGAGCCCCCAGTCGTAGGCGGTGCGTCCGTCGACAAACTCCCCGGTCAGGTTCAGGAGCATCGCCCGACCGAGGCCGACGAGACGCGGAAGCCGTTGCGTCCCACCGCCGCCCGGGATCAGCCCGAGCTTGATCTCGGGCTGGCCGAGCTGCGCATCCTCGGCCGCGACCCGGATGTCGCAGCACATCGCGAGCTCGAGCCCGCCGCCGAGGCAGAAGCCCTGGATGGCCGCCACGAACGAAGTGTCCGCCGCGTCCATGTGAGCGCCGAGCCGCTGGATCCCATGCGCCGATCCGCCCTCCTGGCTCGCAGCCTCGCGCAGCGCCGGAAACTCGGAGATGTCCGCGCCGGCGACGAACGCGCGCTCGCCGCCTCCGCGCAGCACGATCGCTCGGACCTCCTCGTCCGCGTCGAGCCCGGCGATCTCTTCTTCCAGCTCCTCGAGGAGCGCGGCCGAGAGTGCATTGACCGGCGGGTGGTCGATGGTGACGACGGCGACGGCCCCGTCGCGCTCGCTGGAGACGAACTCCACTAGACCGTCTCCGCCGGTTGCGCCGCGAACTGCTCGCGGAGCGCGGTCTTCCGGAACTTGCCGACCGCCGTCTTCGGGATCTCCTCCACGAACTCGACGCGGTCGGGGAGCCACCACTTCGCGAAGTGCGGAGCGAGATGCTCGCGCAGCTCGTCAGCCGTCGAGCTCGCTCCCGGCTTGAGCACGACGACCGCGAGCGGGCGCTCCTGCCATTTCGCATCGGGGACGGCGATGACCGCCGCCTCGGCGACCGCCGGATGGCCCATGAGCGCGTTCTCGAGGGCGACGCTCGAGATCCACTCGCCGCCGGACTTGACGAGGTCTTTCGCGCGGTCCTGGATCTCGATGTACCCGTGCGGCTCGATGGTCACGACGTCCCCGGTCTTGAACCAGCCGTCGTCCGTCCAGCGATCGGCCGACTCCGGTGCATCGTGGTACGCAGACGAGACCCAGACGCCCCGCACCTCGAGCTCACCCATCGACCCCCCGTCCCAAGGGACGAGCCCCTCTGCGCCACGCGCTCGAATCTCGAAGAACGGAGCCGGGATCCCTTGCTTGGCGCGGTAGCGGTACTGCTCCTCCTCGGAGAGCGCGAGCTCCCGGCTGGTGGGGTCGGAGACCGACCCGAGCGGACAGGTCTCCGTCATTCCCCAGGCGTGCGTGATCCGAAGTCCGTGGCGCTTCTCGAAGGCCTCGATCATCGCCTGCGGCGCTGCGGACCCGCCGACGATCATGCACCGGATCGAAGAGACGTCGTGCTTGTCCGGGTTCGCGTCGAGCTCGCCCAGGATCCCCATCCAGATGGTCGGCACGCCCGCGGTGACCGTGACCCTCTCCTGCTCGAACGCCTCGAGCAGGCTCTCCGGGTCGAGGAAGGGCCCCGGGAAGACCTGCTTCGCGCCGACGAGCGTGCACGTGAAGGGAAAGCCCCAGGCGTTCGCGTGGAACATCGGCACCACGGGCAGGACGGTGTCCTTCTCGGTGACGGACAGGACGCCCGCCATCGCCGAGGCGAGCGAGTGCACCGCGATCGCGCGGTGCGAGTACACCGCTCCTTTCGGAAGTCCCGTCGTACCGCTCGTGAAGCACATCGCGGCCGCCGAGCGCTCGTCGATCTCGCGCTCCGGAAGATCCGTGGGCTCCGCGCTCGCGAGCAGGTCCTCGTACTCGATCGCCCCCTCGGGTGTCGGCCCCTCTCCGACCGCGACGAGATGCTCGAACCCGCAGCCCCCGACGAAGCTCTCGCACAATGGCCAGAGCACCTTGTCCGCGATCAGCACCCGGTCGCCCGCGTGCGTCGCGATGTACGTGAGGTCGTCCGCGTGGAGGCGGAGGTTGAGCGTGTGCGTGACCATCCCGCCGGTCGGGACCCCGATGTACGCCTCCAGGTGCTGAAAGTGGTTCCAGCAGAGCGTGGCGACGCGGTCGCCGTCCCCGAGCCCGAGCTCGTTCCGAAGGGCCGCGGCCAGCCGCTTCGCCCGGGGGGCGAAGTCCGCGTACGTGTAGCGATGCCACGCGCGGTCGGGGAGTCGCGTGACGATCTCCTTGTCGCCGAAAAGCTGCTCGCCGCGCCGCAGAATCGCCGGCACGTTCAGCTGGTAGTCCATGTTCAGGCCGTCCACGTCAGCCTCCTTGTCTTACGGCGACCGGCGCCGACGTCGCGTCGGACGCCATGTTCCGTTTTCCGTCGAGCAGCGCGCCGGCGACGTCGGCGCGGAGCCTGGTCCCGGACGCGATGAAGCTCTCGATCCCGAGTGCTCGCTTGTACAGGCGGTGCAGCTCGTGCTCCCAGGTGAAGCCGATTCCTCCGTGGACCTGGATCGCCGTCTCGCAGACCGCAACCGCCGTCTCGGCAGCCGAGGACTTCGCCGCAGCGGCTGCAACGGTCGCCTGCTCGTCGCTCTCGGCGACGCACCAGGCCGCCCAGAGCGCGAGCGAGCGGGAGAGCTCGAGCTGTGTGTACGCATCCGCGAGCCGGTGCGAGACCGCCTGGTAGGCGCCAATCGGTCGCCCGAACTGCTCTCGCGTCGAGACGTGCTCGATCGCGAGCTCGAGGGCGCGCCCCGCGACCCCGCAGGACTCGAGCGCGAGTGCCGTGAGCGCGCGCGCACGGATCTCCGCGAGGACTCCCGTCGGTGCGAGCAATCGGCCGGGCTCGCCTCCGCGCACGACGCCGAGCGGACGCGAGCCGTCCGTGGTCGCGAGCACCTCGCGCTCGGCTCCCTCGAGCTCGTAGATCCCGTCTCCGCCGACGATCGCGATGCGGTCGGCGGTGTCGAGGTCCGAGACGAGCGGGGCGAGCGCGAGCGTCCAGCTCGTCTCCCCGGCGGCTACCTCGGCTCGGAGATCGGCCGGAAGCGCCGGCAGCGCGAGCGCGACTGTCGAGAAGTACGGCCCGTGGTAGAGGGCGCGGCCGAGCTCCTCGAAGAGGACGGCCTCCTCGACGAACGAGAGGCCGGCACCTCCCGCGTCCTCGGCGATCGAGACCCCGGTCCAGCCGAGTTCCGCCAGCTCCTCCCACGCCGGCTCGGGACGCCCGGCCAGGAACGCGCGCGCCTGCTCGCGGAGCTCGTCCTGCTCGAAGGTGAACGTGAGGTCCATCAGTGCCTCGTCCGGTGACGGTTTCGCGATTCTGGAATTCGAGATGCAAGCGATGCAAGGACGCAGGGAGCGTCAATATCAACTGATATTGGCGCGACTGAGGACGACGCAGCGCGCCGCAGATCGGAAGTCAGAATCGCCCTAACTGTTGCCGGACGAGGCACTTACCTCGACCTCGGGAGCCCGAGCACCCGCTCGGCGACGATCGAACGGAGGATCTCGGAGGTGCCCGCCTCGATCGTGTTGCCCCGGCTGCGGAGCTGCTGGTACTGCCAGTAGCCGCCGTAGGGCGCGTTCGCGTCTGCGAGCGAGGCGTCAGGGCCGAGCAGCTCGAGCCCGAGCTTCGTCACCCGCTGGTTCGCCTCCGACCAGACGAGCTTGGCGATCGACCCCTCGGGCCCCGGAACGCCCGTCTTCATGAGCTTCGAGAGCGAGCGGACGTTCGTCATCCGGAGTGCCTGCAGCTCGATCCACTCGCGGGCGAGGCGGTCACGGAGGATCGGATCGGCGCCCCTGTCGCGCGCGAGCCCGACGGCCTTGCGCACCTGCACTTCGAGCGCCGCCTGCAGAGCGAAGCCGAGAGTGCCCCGCTCGTGCAGCAACGTGGTCATCGCCACCTGCCAGCCGCCGCCGATCTCTCCGACGACGTTCTCGACCGGAACTTCGACGCCCGTGAAGAAGATCTCGTTGAACTCGGCCTCCCCGGTCAGCTGTCGCAGGGGACGCACCTCGACGCCCGGCGAGTGCATGTCGACGATCAGGTACGTCAGGCCCGCATGACGCGTCGACTTCGGATCGCTGCGCGTGAGCAGGATGCACCAGTCCGCGATGTGGGCGAACGAAGACCAGAGCTTCTGCCCGTCCACGACGAAGCGGTGGTTGTCGAGCCTCGCGCTCGTGCGCACTCCCGCGAGATCGGAGCCCGCGCCAGGCTCCGAGAAGCCCTGGCACCAGATCTCCTCCGCCGAGAGGATCGGAGCCAGGTAGCGCGACTTCTGCTCTTCGGTTCCGTGCGCGATGATCGTCGGCCCGGCCATCCCGAGCCCGATCACGCCGACGTGCGCCGGCGCCTCGGCGCGGGCGAGCTCCTCCAGGCAGATGGCCTGGAAGCTGTACGGCGCGCCGCCGCCTCCGTACTCCTTCGGCCAGGTCAACCCGGCATAGCCAGCGTCGTAGAGCGCCCTGCTCCAAGCTCGCAGCGCAGCCCCTTCGAAGCGGGCTTCGCCTCCGCGGTGACCTTGGAGCTCCGTGGGCAGGTTCTCCTCGAGCCAGCTGCGGAGACGTTCGCGGAACGCGGCTTCCTCGGGTGTGTCCCGCAGGTCCACCGCCGCCGATGCTAGACGGCTTCGCGCGCGTACGCTCGCCAGTCGCCGCTGGACCAGCCAAAAGGGGCCGAGCTCCGTGGCCTGCGAAACCCGGCCCCTCTAAACCTGCGTGTATCGAGCCCGGATCCCGGGGGGAAAGCGACCGAAGCATTACTGTCGGGCCTTCCCCCTCCCGAACTCCCCTGACCCTTCCACGCTAGTCCCGGCTCGGGCCCGCCGCTCTCGCCGAAGGTCCAGGAGTCACCTGTCCTCGAGTGCCGTTGCGAGCGGTGACGGCCGCTCCTCAGTCGGAAACCCGGCGCTCGGGTGCATCGCGGTTTAGGGTGTCGCGCCGGGATGGCGTTGCTGGCGGTAGACAACGTAACGCTCCGTTTTGGCGGCATCGTCGCCCTCGACGGCGTCTCGTTCGAGGTGGAGAAGGGGCAGATATCGGGGCTCATCGGCCCGAACGGCGCGGGCAAGACGACGGCGTTCAACGTCATCACGCGCCTCTACAAGCCGGACTCCGGCGAAGTCACCTTCGACGGCGAGTCGCTCCTGCGCGGCTCGCCGCACCGGATCGTGAGCAAGGGCATCGCCCGCACGTTCCAGAACATCCAGCTCTTCCGGACGATGTCCGTCCTCGAGAACGTGCTCGTGGGAGCCCACTCACGCGGGAGACGCGTCGGCGACGCACAGGCGCTCGCGACCCTCGACATCGTCGGCCTCCGCGACCGAGCCGACTTCCCGGCTGCCGGGTTGCCCTACGCGACGCAGAAGCGCGTCGAGCTCGCGCGAGCGCTCGTCGCCAGGCCGCAACTGCTCCTTCTCGACGAGCCCGCCGGCGGGCTGAACCACGACGAGGTCACCGAGCTCGGCGCCTTCATCCGCCGGCTGCGGGAGGACCTCGAGCTCACCATCCTCCTCGTCGAGCACCACATGAACCTGGTCATGAGCGTGTCCGACCACGTCAACGTCCTGAGTTTCGGGCGCAAGATCGCGGACGGCACTCCGGCCGAGGTGCAGGCCGATCCCGCGGTGATCGAGGCCTACCTCGGAATCCCCGACGAAGACGAGCTAGGCGACACATGAGGACGCTCCTGGAGCTCGACGCGCTCGAGGCGCACTACGGCCCGGTGCAGGCCCTCCGCGGCGTGTCGCTGACGGTGGGGGAGGGCGAGGTCGTCGCCGTTCTCGGGGCGAACGGAGCGGGCAAGACGACGACCCTGCGCGCGATCTCGGGAACGGTCGCACGGAGCGGCGTGATCGACTTCGACGGCAAGACGCTACGCGGCGGTCCGGAAGCTGCCGCGCGTGCGGGCATCGCACATGTCCCGGAAGGGCGTGGCACGTTCGTCGAGCTGACGGTGAACGAGAACCTCCGGCTCGGCGCCTACACGCGGCGCGAACGGCAACGAGTGAAGGCAGACGTCAAGCGCGTCGCCGAGTACTTCCCCTGGATGGCCGAGCGCGGCTCCCAGCGCGCCGGGACCCTCTCCGGGGGCGAGCAGCAGATGCTCGCGCTCGGGAGGGCGTTGATGAGCCGTCCGCGGCTTCTCCTCCTCGACGAGCCCTCGCTCGGGCTCGCGCCGCTCGTCGTGCGCGAGTTCTTCCGCATCGTGCGCGAGCTCAACGCGAAGGAGGGCCTGACGGTCCTCGTCGTCGAGCAGGACGCGCGCATCGCGCTCTCCGTCTCCTCCCGCGCGTACGTCCTCGAGGTCGGCCGCGTCGCGCTCGCGGGGACGAGCGACCAGCTCCAGGACGACGAGTCCGTGCGCCGGAGCTACCTCGGCTACTGACGTGCTCCCGCTCGCCGCCTTCGCCGACTTCATGCAGCAGATCGTGTCCGGCCTCGCGTCGGGCGGGATCTACGCCGCGCTCGCGCTCGCGCTCGTGATCATCCACCGCTCGACCGGAGTCATCAACTTCGCGCAGGGAGAGATGGCGACTCTCTGCACGTACATCGCCTGGACGTTGACCGTGAATCACGGCTGGAGCTACTGGCCCGCGTTCGTCGTCACGCTCGCCTTCTCGTTCCTTTTCGGGGTGGGAACGCACCGCGTCGTCATCAGGCCGGTCGAAGGCGGCAACGTGCTGCGCATCGTCATCGTCACGATCGGGCTGCTCATCGCGGTCAACGGCTTCGTGACCTGGCAGTGGAGCGGGGAGCAACGCCAGCTCGAGAGCCCGTTCCCCTCGAACACGATAGACGTCGGCGGCGTCGCGATCTCCGTCCAGGACATCGGAACGATCGCGGTCACGATCGGCATCGTCGTCCTTCTGTGGGGGCTCTTCCGCTTCACGAAGGTCGGCCTCGCGCTGCGTGCGGCGGCGGTGAATCCGGCGGAAGCGCGGCTGGTCGGAGTGCGCGTGACGTGGATGCTCGCGCTCGGCTGGGGCCTCGCCGCGACGCTCGGGGCCGTAGCCGGGATGCTGACCGCGCCGAGCGTCGGCCTCGACCCGAACATGATGGCCCCGATCCTGATCTACGCGTTCGCCGCGGCCGTGCTCGGCGGGATCGACTCGCCGCTCGGCGCCGTGGTCGGAGGCCTCCTACTCGGGGTGCTGCTCAACGTCGTCAGCTACCTGAGCCAGTACCACGGGTTCGGCTGGTTCACCGAGGAGCTGCGGCTGCCGCTCGCGCTCGGAATCATCCTCGTCGTCCTCCTCGTGAAGCCATCCGGGCTCTTCGGGCACGCGGAGGTGAAACGCGTTTGAGACGCAACGCTCGCCTTCGGCTCGGGTGCGCGGGGGAAACCATGTTTCCCCCGCGCACCCCCCTTCTTCTCGAGAGCGTGGGGAACCTCCGGGTTCCCCACACCCCTCCACCACCGGCTCATAGGCCGGAAACCCGCCTATGAGCCGGCTCGGCTTCGTCGCGTTCGCAGCCTTCGTCGTCTTCGTCGCGGTCCTGCCGACTTTCGTCAGCGACTTCAAGGCGCAGCAGTACGCGTACGTCGGCATCTACCTGATCGCGCTCCTCGGCCTGAACGTCCTCACGGGGTATACGGGTCAGATCTCGCTCGGGCACGGAGCGTTCATGGCGATCGGCGGCTACACGTCCGCGATCCTCATGGTCGGGAACGAGCAGTTCGGCGGCCCGATCGGCGGCGGGGTCGAGGACTTCTGGACGATTCCGGTCGCGGGGGTCGTCGCGGGCCTCGTCGGTCTCGCCTTCGGTCTTCCCGCCTTGCGGCTCTCCGGTCTCTACCTGGCCCTCGCGACCTTCGCGATCGCGGTCGCGATGCCGTCCGCGATCAAGCGCTTCGCGGACTTCACGGGCGGCGGCACGGGGATCAACCTCTTCGGAAAGCCGGAGCTGACGGGCGGCCTCACGGGAGTCACCGTCCTCGGCAGGCAGCTGAGCTTCAACGACTGGCTCTACTACCTCGCCTGGACGATCGCGCTCGTCGCCTTCGCCGTGGCCTGGCTGATCCTGCGGGGCCGCACCGGTCGCGCCTTCCGCGCCGTCCGCGACAGCGAGACGGCCGCGGTCTCGTCCGGGGTGAGCCTTGCTCGTTACAAGACGCTCGCCTTCGGGATCAGCGCTGCCTACGCGGGTGTCGCGGGCGCCCTCTTCGCGGTCGCGAACACGTACGTCAATCCGGACACGTTTCCGATCGCGCTCTCGATCTTCCTGCTCGTCGGAGTCGTCGTCGGCGGGCTCGGCGGCCTGTCGGGTCTCGTCTTCGGAGCGATCTTCATCGAGTTCCTGCCGCTGTGGGCACAGGGTGAAGACCTGGGCTCCCATCTCCCTGGTTTTCTCGTCGACGAGACGAAGAAGCCGGGCGGGCCGGCGATCGTCTACGGCGTCGTCCTCATCCTGCTCATGTTCGTCCTGCCCTCGGGCGTCGGCGGGCTCTTCCGCCGCGTCGGGGAGGCGTTCACGCGGCGCCGGTAACCTCGTCCGAGCCCAGCGCCTGCCAAAGGAGCCGTCCCGCGATGAGAAAGACGAGTTTCTCCGCCGTTGTCCTGGCCGTGATCGCGCTCGCCGCGCTTCCCGGAGCGCTCGCGAGCCCTGCGACGCGAGCGGCCGATCCGGGGATCACGTCGACGACGATCCTCCTCGGCGGGACGGCGCCGCTCACCGGCCCCGCGGCCGCGTACGCGTCCGTCGCGCGCGGGGCGAAGGCCTACTTCGACTCCGTGAACGCGAAGGGCGGCGTCGCCGGGCGGAAGATCCAGTACAAGTACCTCGACGACGGCTACGACCCTGCGCAGACCGTTCAGGACACGCGCCAGCTCGTCGAGCAGGACAAGGCCTTCGCGATCTTCAACACGCTCGGGACCGAGGTCAATCTCTCGATCCGCGACTACCTGAACGCGCACAAGATCCCCCAGCTCTTCGCGGCCTCGGGCGCGACGACATTCGGGCGCGACGTCGCGCAGTACCCGTGGACGATCGGTTTCCAGCCGAGCTACCAGGCCGAGGGCTGGGTGCTCGGACAGTACCTCGCGAAGACGAAGAAGCGCGGGAAGGTCGGCGTCCTCTTCCAGAACGACGACTACGGGAAGGACCTGCTCGGAGGGTTCAAGCGCGGCCTGCAGTCCTCCGGGGTGAAGGTGGTCGCCGCGCAGCCCTACGAGGTGACCGCGTCCGACGTCTCCTCGCAGGTCGCGAAGCTCAAGGCTTCGCACGCCGGGATCTTCGCGATCTTCGCGACTCCCAAGTTCGCGATCCAGGCCTACGTCTTCGCCAACCGCCTGGGGTGGAGGCCCGCTGTCATCGACAACGCGGTCTCGGCAGCGTCGAACATCATGCTGCTCGCCTCCGAGGGCGGGAAGAACAAGGCGGTCGAGGGAACGGTCGCGCTCAACTTCCTCAAGGACCCGACCGACGAGCGCTGGAAGAAGGACCCGGGCGTGCGCACGTACCGGGCGATCATGTCGAAGTACGCGAAGGGCGCGAACGTGAACGACGTCTACCACGTGTACGGCATGGCGGTCGCCTACGAGACGGTGTCGCTCTTCAAACGGCTCGGGGCGAATCCCACCCGCGCAGGGCTGATGGCGAAGGCACGGTCGCTGAACGACCCCTCGAACCCGTTCCTGCTGCCTGGGATCGCGGTCAAGACGGGCCCGGGCGACGGCTTTCCGATCCAGCAAGGCCAGCTCCAGCGCTGGACGAAGGGGCGTTGGGCCCCGTTCGGAGGGATCTGGACGTCGAAGAAGCTCTGAGAGGTCTACTCAGAGCTTCGCCGTCAGCTCGCGAGATTCGGCGGGCACAGCAGGGTCGGGGCTCAACACGTCGAGAAGCTGTTCTCGCGTGACGTTTCCTCCGCTCACGACGAGCGCGATCCGCTTTCCGGCGATCCGCTCACGGAGCTGAAAGGCCGCGGCGAGTGGCGCTGCGCCCGCGGCTTCCACCAGGTTCCGAGTTTCGGTTATCAACGTCCTCTGCGCCTTGCGAATCTCGTCATCGGTCACGAGGACGAAGTCGTCGAGCCACTGCCAGAGAATCCTCTGTGGGAGCTCGAACGCCGTCCGCGTGGCCAGCCCTTCGGCGAACGTCTCCATGGGCTCCTCGACGAGTCGACGCTCCTTCCAGGAGCGATACGCGGTCGGCGCAGCCGACGACTGGACGCCGATGACCTGGGCCTCCGGATTGATCGCGTTGGCGACGATGCACGCGCCGGCAGCGCCGCTTCCACCACCAACCGGCACGACGACTGCATCAATCTGCGGTTCCTCCTCCAGGATCTCGAGCGTCTCTGTTCCGACCCCGGCGATCAGGAGTGGCTCGTTGCCCGAGTGCACGTACCGATACCCGTGCTGCTCGGCGAGGCGCTCGCAGTGCTCGCGGGCGTCGTCGAAGTCCCGGCCGTGGAAGACGAGCTTCGCGCCGAGCCCGCGCATGGCCTCGACCTTGACCCGGTTCGCGCATTCGGGGACGCAGATCGTCGCCCGGACGCCGAAGAGCCGAGCGGCGAAGGCGACCGACTGCCCGTGGTTTCCGGTCGAGGCTGCGATGACTCCGCGCTTCCGCTCGCTGTCCGTGAGCTGGGAGACGAGATTGACGCCGCCCCGGACCTTGAAGGCGCCGACCGGCTGGTGGTTCTCGTGCTTCAGGAAGACGTCGGCTCCGAGCAGCTCGTCGAGACCTGCGTAGCGATAGAGCGGAGTCGGTCGAAGGTGAGGTGCGATGCGACGGCGCGCCACGAGGACGTCGGCCAATGTGGGGACCCCCCACTCCACCCTTCGCGCGACGGTAGCTGAACCGGCGAGGCGCTTACGAAGCTGCGGTCAGCGCAGCCCGGACGCGTGGACCAAGGAGCGCCAGCCGCTCGACCGGCTCGTTGCTGAAGACGAAGCGCACGTGTCGGTCCGCGATCTCTCCGCCCCAGCCCCGCATCGGCGTGGCAGCGACCTTCTCCTCGAGGAGGCGGTTGGAGACCTCGACGCAGTCCAGCCCGAGGGCGGCGATGTCGAGCAGGAGCGACCAGCCTCCGGCCGGGCGCACTGCAGGCAGGCCGTCGAGCGCGCGGAGCGTCTCGTCGCGGCGCCGCTGGTACTCCCCGTTGGCCGCATCCAAGTGGTCGTCGGGCAGGTGGAGTGCGACTCGAGCTCCAATCTGCGCGAATCCGCTCGCCACGAGTCCGTTGTAGATGTGGACACGTGAGACGTCGTTTGCGAGCTCGCCCGGTGCGACGACCCAGCCGACCCGCCAGCCGATCATGCGTTGCTCGAGTGTAGGCGCGCCGATGGTGACCGTTCGATCCCGCATGCCAGGAAGCGCCGCTGGCTGCCGGATCGGCCGGCCGTCGAAGAGGACGCACTCGTATCCGGCCCAGTAGAGAAGCCAGAGATCGTGCTCGCGGCACATCGAGGCGATGGCATCCCACTCCTCGTCGCTCGCAACCCACCCGGTCGGGAACGACGCGTTGTTGACGAAGACGACGCGCGTGCGCTCGCCGGCCGCGGCCGACAATGCTTCGAGATCGAGCCGCCACTCTCCGTCGACGACGCGGAGCGATACGAGCCGCGGGCTTGCGCCGACAAGCCGGACACGGTTGAGCATCCCGGCGTACGTCGGATCGGTGAGCACAACCTCGTCTCCAGGATCCGTCAGGCAAAAGAGGGCGTTCAGCATCGCATCGCCTTCGCCGCACGTGATCACGATCTCTCCGCGTCCATAGCGAGGCCCGCCGCGGCGCTCGATGTATGCGGCTACCGACTCCTTGAGATCGTCGCGGCCAGTGAAGGGCAACCAGCTGTTCGCTTCGTCCTCGCCGATCGCCGCCCGCGTCGCCTCTATCGCCTCTGCCGGCGGAGGGATGTCGGTGTCGAGGTTCTCCAGACGGAGGACGTCTGGGTCGTCGCCTGCCGCGGCGGCTACACGGTCGATGCTGAACCCGGGGATGTGCTCGAGGCGTCGAACGGACATCGCGGACGCCCCCTTTCGTCGCCCGGAGTGTACTGCCCGTTAAAGGCGGCAAGCGCTTACACGCTCCACCCTCACGGCCGACGCGTGCATGCGCATCAAGCAGGGCTCGCGCTTAGAACTCGGCGACCTTGAGCACCTCGACGGCGACGCCCGGGCTCTGCGGGACTCGAGCGGCCAGCTCGAGCGCCTCCTCGCGACTCGCACAGTCGACGAGGTAGAAGCCGCCGATCGCCTCCTTCGTCTCGGCGAACGGACCGTCGGTGACGAGGGGATTCGACCCGGGACGCACGACGGCCGCCGAGTCGCCGGCCTCGAGCGCCTCGCCCGCGACATGTGCGCCTCTCTCGCGCAGCATGTCGGCGAAGGCAAAGTGCTGTTCGACGATCGCGCGACGGTCGCCCACGCTCAGTGCCGCCTCACCATCGGTGTCGCCGTGGATCAGGAACAGGAACCTCATCTCTCCTCCCTTCTCTCTCTCTTGCCGTCGTGTGTCCATACGACGAGCGAGACCGTCGCCGGTCGACCGCGATCCTGCGCCTCGACGGTCGACACGACCCGCGTGACACGATAGGCGGGTGGTCGGTTCAGCCCTCGACTCAGCCCTCGACTCAGCTCTCGACTGGGGCGATCTCCTTGCTGCGCCGCTCGACGAGGTCCTCGCGGAGGCCCGGCGGCTACGACCCGGGCCGCTCGTCACGTACTCGCCGAAGGTCTTCATTCCGCTGACGAAGCTCTGCCGCGACGTCTGCGGCTACTGCACGTTCGCGCGGCCGCCGCGGCGGGGCGAGCGGGCGTTCCTGACCGAGCACGAGGTGCTCGAGATCGCTCGTGCGGGCGCCGAGGCACGATGCCGCGAGGCGCTCTTCACGCTCGGAGACAGGCCGGAGCTCCGCTACAAGGTGGCCCGCGAGGAGCTCGCCCGGCTCGGCTGCGAGACGACCATCGAGTACCTCGCCCGGTGCGCGGACCTCGTCCTCCAGGAAACTGGGCTTCTCCCTCACCTGAACCCGGGGGTGATGAACCGGGCGGAGCTCGAGCTCCTGCGGCCGGTCAGCGCCTCGATGGGGATCATGCTCGAGACGACGGCCGAGCGGCTGGGGGGGAGGGGCGGCCCGCACTGGGCGTCGCCCGACAAGACCCCCGCCCGTCGCCTCGAGACGATCGGGCTTGCCGGCGAGCTCCGGATCGCCTTCACGAGCGGGATCCTGATCGGGATCGGCGAGACACGGGAGGAGCGGGTCGACGCACTGCTCGCCCTGAGAGCGCTGGGCGAGGAGTACGGGCACATCCAGGAGGTGATCGTCCAGAACTTCCGCGCGAAGCCGGGGACGCGGATGGCGGCGCATTCCGAGCCGTCCCTCGAGGAGCACCTCTGGACGGTCGCGGTCGCTCGGATCGTCCTCGGCGCCGAATGGCACATCCAGGCGCCGCCGAATCTGGCCTACGACGATTTTCCAAGGCTTCTCGACGCAGGGATCGACGACTGGGGCGGTGTCTCCCCGGTCACGGTCGACCATGTCAACCCCGAGGCGCCCTGGCCCGAGATGGCGCGTCTGGCCGAAGCGACGCATAGCCGCGGGCTCGAGCTCGCGCCGAGGCTACCGATCTACCCCGAGTACGTCGCCGGGCTCGAACGCTGGTGCGATCCCACAGTGGCGCCTTTCGTCCGGCGTGCGGCCGACGCGACCGGCCATGCGCGAGACGATGCCTGGGCGCCTGGCGAGCTCGGGGCGATCCCGTTCCTCGTGCAGCGCGACGCGCTTCCGCTCGGCCTCGCGGGGGACGAGCTCGGCGAGGACGAGCTGACGCGCCTGCTCGGGGCCCGCGGCGGGGAAGCACACCGCGTCTTCGTGGCCGCCGACCGGCTTCGGCGCGAGGTGTGCGGCGACGAGGTCACCTACGTCGTCACCCGAAACATCCAGTACACGAACGTGTGCTACTTCCGCTGCGGCTTCTGCGCCTTCTCCAAGGGAAAGCTCGCCGAGAACCTGCGCGGCGCGCCGTACCTCGTCCCGCTCGAAGAGATCGTCCGCCGCTCGCAGGAGGCTTGGGAGCGGGGGGCGACCGAGGTCTGCCTCCAGGGCGGGATTCACCCGGCCTTCACGGGCGACTACTACGCGGACGTCGTTCGCGCGATCAAGGAAGCCGTGCCGGGAATCCACGTGCACGCGTTCTCCGCGCTCGAGATCTGGCAGGGGGCGGCGACGCTCGGTCTCTCGCTCGAGGAGTACCTCGCTCGCCTGCACGACCTCGGGCTCGGCTCGCTTCCGGGCACCGCCGCCGAGGTGCTCGACGACGAGGTGCGGCGAGTCATCTGCCCGGACAAGGTGACGACCGAGCAGTGGCTCCAGGTCCACGACACGGCGCATCGCGCCGGGCTCCGCTCCAACGTGACGCTGATGTTCGGGCATGCAGACTCGCCTCGCAGCTGGGCGCGGCACCTGATTCGGGCCAGCGAGCAACAGCGCAGGACGGGGGGCTTCACCGAGTTCGTCCCGCTTCCGTTCGTGCCGATGGAGGCGCCGATGTACGTCAAGGGCCTCGCGCGCCGAGGGCCTACGTTCCGGGAGGCGCTGCTCGTGCATGCGGTCGGCCGGCTCGCGCTGCATCCGTGGATCACGAACGTCCAGGCGTCGTGGGTGAAGCTCGGCCCCGCTGGCACCCGCGAGGCTCTCCGAGCGGGAGTCAACGACCTCGGCGGAACGCTCATGAACGAGTCGATCTCGCGTTCGGCCGGAGCGCTCTTCGGGCAGGAGATGCCGCCCGAGCGCATGGAGGAGCTGATCCGCTCGGCGGGGCGCGTTCCGCGGCAGCGGACGACGCTCTACGGCGAGCCGCCCGAGGAGCGGGTGCGCGCGTCGTTTGGCGCGCCGCTGCTGGCGGAGCCGTTGAATCCGCCGATCAAAGACGCGGGCCTCGTCGCGCCGCCGCGCCTCGTGCGCCCGGGCATCGTGGGCGCGCGCGCTCGTTAGTCGGCGTCAGTTGCTCGTTAGGGCGACCGCACCGAACACTGCGATCCCGGCGGCCTTCGCGCCGCGGACCGTCAGGAGCCAGCAGCCGGGAGTTGGGATGTCGATTGTCGAAGGAAAGACAGGTCCCACCGGAGGCGTGATCGCATATGCGACCGGGAACTGCTGCCGGAAGATCCCGACTGCGTCCAGGCGACGGCCACTGACGGTCAGTGAGAGGCCAACCGACTCCGGCGCGCTGGGCACCCACATCACCTTCCGCCCGCCCGTCGCGATGGTGGCGCCCTCGCTCGCCGAGCCGCCGTCGTGGATTGAGCCGACGGCGTAGATGGGTCGCGAGGCGCCGATCGTCTCGATCCAGATAGTTGAAAGCAGCGCAGGATTCGGCTCCTCACGGATCGGCGTTGCATCGCATGTGCCGGACGGAGCTGCGTCTATCGCCTGCAGCACGACCGTTGCGTGCGCCTCTCCCGACCGCAGCGTGAGCTGCCAGCATCCAGCGCGCGGGATCGTGATGATCGAGGGATAGCTTCCGCCGCTCGCGATGTGCAGACGCTGCCGGAAGGCTCCCGGCCCGTCCAGCTGACGGGCGGTGAGGAGCATAGTGAGGGCCGAGGGACCGCGCGGCACCCACAGGATCTTCGCGTTCGCGCCACTGGGAACCGCGCCGCCGGTCGGAATGACGACGCCGCGCTCCTGGTTCGCGCGTCGGTCGCCGAGGACGCTCGGGTAGTAGAAGAGGTACCCCACGATCCGCTGCCGGCCGCGTCCGCCCGCGATCCAGGGGAGCTCCGTAAGCCCCTGGCCCGCGTCCCTGTTCTGCTCGTAGTGAACGACGCTCGCGTTGCAAGAGGTCTCGGCCTGCGCGGGAGTCGGTTGCGCTCCACGACCCACTGCGACGGCGGCGAAGAGAGCCGTCAGCAGCGTTGAGCCGATGAGAAACGCCCGCACGTTCCCGTCCTCTTGCGTCTCCTCTATGAGACGATCGTCACGAGGACAAGCTTACTCCTGGTACTCGAACGCGAGCAGGTCGTCGATAGTCTCGCGACGGCGGATGAGGCGAGCTTCCGTGTCGGCGACGAGAACGGCTGCCGGCCGCGGGGTCGCGTTGTAGTTCGAGCTCATCGCGAGCGCGTAGGCGCCGGTCGCGGGAACTGCGAGGAGATCGCCCGAGCGAGGATCGGGCAGGAGGACGTCGTCGATCAGCACGTCGCCCGACTCGCAGTGGAGGCCGGCGATGCTCACGTTCTCGGTCGCCGGCTCGTCCGCCCGCGTCGCCGAGAGTGCCGTGTAGCGGGCGCCGTAGAGCTGCGGCCTTGGGTTGTCGGACATGCCGCCGTCGACCGCGACCCAGGTCACGTCGGCGAGCCGCTTCACCGAGCGCACGCGGTAGAGCGTCACGCCCGCATGCCCGACGAGCGCACGGCCGGGCTCGAGCACGAGGCTCGGCCGGGGCAGCGCGCGCGAGTCCCACACCAGCTCGACGGCATCCGTCACCGCTCGCGCAAGCTCGCCCAGTGGCGCGATCGGTTCGTCCTCGACGTGGCGGACGGCGAAGCCGCCCCCGATGTCGACGACCTCCGGAGTCCAGCCCAACTCGTCCCGGCAGCGCGCGGCGAAGGCCGCCAGCTGCTCGATCGTCTCCTGATGGGCGGCGATATCCGCGAGCTGTGAGCCGACGTGGATGTGGAGGCCCGCCACGTCCAAGCCGTGGCTGCGCGCTGCCGCGATCGTCCTGAGCGCCGAGTCCGGAGGAAGGCCGAACTTCGAGCCGTGATGGCCGGTCTGGATGGCCTCGTGCGTGTCGGCCTCGACCCCGAGGGTGACGCGCACGAGCACACGGCGGGTCCCGGCCGCGGCCGCGCGCCCCGGCTCGTCCTCGGCGTCGAGAGCGACCGTCGCGCCGGCCTCCGCAGCCGTCCGGAGCTCGTCGTCGGACTTCGCGTTGCCGTGGAACACGAGCCGCTCGCCCTCGATCCCGGCTGCGCGCGCGAACGCCAGCTCCCCGAGCGTCGAGACGTCCGCACCGATTCTCTCCTCCGCGAAGAGGCGCAGGATCGCGACGTTCGGGAACGCCTTCGAGCCGAAGAGGACGAGTGCCTCCGGAACCGCCTCTCGGATCTCGCGTGCCCGGGCGCGCAGCGTCTGCTCGCAGTAGACCACGAGCGGCGTCCCGAAGCGCCCGGCGAGCGCGCTCGCCCGGAGTCCGCCGACCGTCAGTTCGCCTTCCTCGATCCGCGCGGAATCCGGGAACAACTCCAACATCCGCCGATTCTGCCTGGTACCCTCGAATTCGATGATGCAGCTTCTTACGTAGGCTAGGGAGCGAACGCGGCGCAGGCTGCGAGCGTTCTCTTGGAGCCTCTCGAATGAGAGGCTTTTTCGTTCCTGGAGACGAATCGAGCGAGGCGATGGAGGAGTACGACCCACAGGCGATCGAGGCGAAGTGGCAGCGGATCTGGGCCGACCAGCGCGCGTTCGAGGTTCCGAATCCCGGCACCGATGAACTGAAGCAGCAGCGCGAGAAGAGCTACGTCCTCGAGATGCTCCCGTACCCCTCGGGCTCCCTGCACATGGGGCACATGCTCGTGTACACGATCGGCGACGTCGTCTCACGATTCCGGCGCCGCTCCGGCATGCGCGTCCTCCATCCGCAAGGCTTCGACGCCTTCGGGCTCCCCGCGGAGAACGCCGCTATCCGCGAGGGCGGCCATCCTCGCGAGATCACAGAGCGAAACATCGCGAACATCCGGCAGTCGATGCGCCGGATCGGCTGGGCGATCGACTGGTCGCGCGAGCTATCGACGCACGAGCCCGAGTACTACCGCTGGCAGCAGTGGCAGTTCCTCAAGTTCTACGAGCGCGGGCTCGCGTTCCGAAAGGCTGCCCCAGTCAAGTGGTGCCCAAACGACCAGACCGTTCTCGCGAACGAGCAGGTGCACGACGGCCGCTGCGAGTGGTGTGGCGCGGAGGTCGAGTCCCGTCTCATGGAGCAGTGGTTCTTCCGCATCACGGACTACGCGCAGGCGCTGCTCGACGACCTCGACACCCTCGACTGGCCGGAGTCGATCAAGGCTCGCCAGCGAAACTGGATCGGCCGCTCTGACGGTGCGGAGATCCTCTTCCGGATCGAGGGCCTGGACGAGGACGTGCCCGTGTTCACGACCCGCCCGGACACGCTCTACGGCGCGACGTTCTTCGTGCTCGCTCCGGAGCACGAGCTCGTCGCCAGGATCGAGTCTGAGGAGGTGCGCGACTACGTTCGCCGCGCGGCGGCGAAGAAGACCGCGGAGCGCGCTGCGGCGACGGAGAAGACGGGCGTCTTCACAGGGCTTCACGCGATCAATCCGGTAAACGCGGAGCGGTTGCCCGTCTACGTCGCGGACTACGTGCTCACCGACTACGGAACCGGCGCGATCATGGCCGTCCCCGCCCACGATCAGCGCGACTTCGACTTCGCCACCGCCTTCGACCTGCCGGTCCGGCACGTCGTGCGACCACCTGACGCCGACGCGGACGAGAGCGCCGCCTACGTCGAGCACACCGGGGACGAGGTGCTCGTCAACTCGGGCGAGTTCGACGGCCTCCCGGCGCCCGAGGGCGGTCGGCGGATCGTCGAGAAGCTGGCCGCCGAAGGGTGGGGCCGGTTCGCGGTCAACTACCGCCTCCGCGACTGGGGTTTCTCGCGGCAGAGGTACTGGGGCTGCCCGATCCCGGTCGTCTATTGCGAGGAGTGCGGAATCGTCCCAGTGTCAGAGGAGGAGCTCCCCGTCCTGCTCCCTGACATCGAGGACTACAAGCCCAAGGGCCAGCCCCCTCTCGCGCAGGCCGAGGATTGGGTGAACACGCCCTGCCCGCGCTGCGGGGGGCAGGCGAAGCGCGAGACCGAGACGATGGACACGTTCGTCGACTCGTCCTGGTACTTCCTGCGCTACTGCGACGCGCGGAACGAGGCGGCGCCGTTCGATCGGGCCCTCGTCGACTACTGGAACCCGATCGACCTGTACATCGGCGGCGTCGACCACGCGACGATGCACATGATCTACGCGCGGTTCTGGGTCAGGGTGCTGAATGAGCTCGGCCTCGTTGGCTTCCGCGAGCCGTTCTCCCGGTTCTACTCGAACGGCTGGGTGACGCTCGGGAAGACGAAGATGTCGAAGTCGAAGGGAAACGTCGTCGGCCCGGACGATTTCCTCGAGCGCTACGGAGCCGACGCGTGCCGCCTCAACATCCTCTTCCTCGGCCCTGCCAACGAGGACATGGAGTGGACGGAGACGAGCGTCGAGGCGATGGCGCGGTTCGTCCGCAGGCTCTGGCGTGTGATCAACGATGTCGTCGACCAGGCGCCCTCGGGTGAGCCTGGGGGAGGCGTGCTCGCGCGGAAGGCTCACGCGACGATTGCGAAGGTCAGCGACGACATCGGCCGACGCTACGCGTTCAACACTGCCATTGCCGCGGTGATGGAGCTCGTCAACGAGCTGTCCCGAGACCGCGCTGGACGAGATGCACGCTTCGCCGCCGAGACGGCGGTGTCGTTGATCCAGCCGTACGCTCCGCACGTCGTGGAGGAGCTCTGGGAGCGGCTCGGGCACGAGCGGCTCTGGGAGGAGTCGTGGCCCAAGGCCGATCCCGCTCTGCTCGAGCTCGAGACGATCGAGGTGGTCGTGCAGGTGAACGGTAGGATCCGCGACCGCCTGCATGTCGCGCCGAACACGCCCGAGGAGGAACTCGTCGCCCTCGCTCGAGAGTCGAGTCGCGTGCAGGCGTACGTCGATGGGGCCGAGGTCGTCCGGACTTTCGTTGCACCGGGGAAGAAGCTCGTCAACTTCGTGACGTAGGCGGGCACCGGCTGGCTCGGGACGGGGTCGTCCCGCTCGCTGGCGTACATCTTTGACGAAGACGTGTCCCACGCGTGAGACGTCGCCCGGCACGATCGACAGGTGCCCGTCAACGTCTCGCGCTCGACCGTGCTCGTTGTCGCCTGTGCTTTGCTCGCGGTCCTCGTTCTCGCCGGGAACCGGCTCGCAAAGACGGGAACCGCGAGCGCGCCCGACGTCGCACTTCCAGTCGAGACGGCCGCGTCCGCCGTGCCGGACAGGCTCGTTGTACACGTGGTCGGGGCCGTCCGTCGCCCCGGGCTCTACCGCCTGCGCAAGGGCCATCGTGTGGCGGACGCCGTCGCCCGGGCGGGCGGTGCGACACGTAAGGCCGATCTCGCGGCGATCAACCTCGCGGCACCGCTCGTCGACGGCACCCAGGTGCTCGTGCCTCATCGTGTGGCTATTGCGGGGGGTGCGCCGGCCGGATCGCCCTCGGGCACGGCCGCGTCCGGCTCCACAGGAGGTGCGTCGCCCCCGGTGAGCCTCTCGACCGCGACGCTCGAGCAGCTCGACGGCCTGCCCGGGATCGGTCCGGTCACCGCGCAGAAGATCGTCGACTACCGGACCGAGAACGGTCCCTTTGCATCGGTCGACGACCTCGACGCGGTTCCCGGGATCGGACCGGCGACGATCGAGGACATCCGCGATCTCGTGACGCCGTGAGGGACATGTCGTTCTCGATGTCGAAACGGCGATCCCGATCGGGCTCCGTGCTCGTCTTGCCCGCGAGCGCGGCACGCGGCGCTCCTAGCGGGAGATCGAGATTCCGAAGACGTGCCTGTAGAGCGCCTCCCAGTCGCCGGCGATCCCCTGCCTCGCGGCGCGGAGGGCGATGGCTCCGGTGCAGACCATGTCGTGGAGGCGGTTCTCGAGCCGATCCTTGACGTGGTAGTTGCCGGGACCGGAACCGGGCTCGGGGAAGAGATTGGCGATGTCGTTCGAGCCGCCCAGTTCCAGGCTCACGATGTGGTCGATCTCGATCGAGTGTCCGTAGTAAGTGGCGGGCATTCCGTATTCCCGCTCGACGGCGAACTTCTCCGACTGCGGGACGTTGCGGATCGAGCCGGTGCGGAATCCGGAAGAGCAGATCACGCCTTGCGTGAGGCGGGAGTAGTAGGCGCCGGGAGAGCAGCGCCGATCCGGCTCCTCGCCGCGACGGCAGCCGTACGCCCGGCTCCGCGGAGAGAGCAGGACGGTCGTGCCGACGCTCGTCGACGAACCGCTCGAGCTGCTTCCGTCGAGCCAGACGGCCACCCCGCCGTGGTGGGAGCACGTACCCGAATGATGCTGGGAGAAGCTGTACGTGCCGTCTCGACACCGTGCGGTCGCTCCCGGCGGCGCCGAGGTCGAGGCTCCGTGGGCCGTCGCGTCGGCGCCGGCCACGACGAGCGCGAGAACGAGTGCCACGAGACCGGCTGTTCCTCTCCTCATGTGAGGATGGTCGCACGCTCGAGCCGTGGTCGCAAAACGGCGGACTCTGCTCCTCGGCGTCTCACACGCTCGGTCTCGACCCGCTCGGTAGGGTGCAGCAGGATGGCCACGGAGCAGGCGCTCGAGCCCGTCTATCTCCTCACCGGCAGCGATCGTCCGAAGATCGCCACCGCGGTCTCCCGGCTCCGCGTGCGCTTCGCCCCCGAGGCGATCGAGGTCGTCAGCGCGCTCGACACGTCCGCAGAGGTCGCGGTCCGGCTCTGCAACTCGGGAAGCCTGTTCGGGGACGCCCGGCTGGTCGTGGTCGACGACGTCGACGGGAGGCGAGACGGGGACGGACGGCTGCGGGGAGGTTGGAAGACGGGCGACCTCGACGCGGTCGTCGCCTATCTTGCGAGCCCGGCTCCCGCGACCGTGC
>VAWZ01000103.1:0-9289 GCA_005888365.1 Actinomycetota bacterium | reverse complement strand
CTCTGGAAGGCATGCGCCAAGGCGGGCCAGGTCCTCGACTACTCGGTTCCCAAGAAAGGCCTCCAGAAGTGGATCTCGGACCGCTTCGCGAATCGGGGAGTCGAGGCCGACCCGGAGGCTTGCGCAGCCCTGCTCGAGCTCGTCGGCGAAGATCTGCAGGCGTTGTCTGTCGAGATCGACAAGGTCGCCACCTGGGCCGCAGGGGAGCCCGTCGGCGAGCGGGAGGTCGAGACCCTCGTCGCGGCCTCCTCGGACACGCCGACGTTCGCCCTGACCGATGCCTGGGCGGGGCGGGACGCCGCTACCGCGCTCGCTGCGAGCGAGACGATCTTCGAGCGCGAGGCACGCCCGCGGCGGGACACCGCATCCCGGCTGGCGGGGGCTCTCGGCGGCCACATCACGAGGCTCCGGACGCTGAAACGTCTCGCGGCGGATGGGGTCCAAGCCCGCGAAGCCGCCGGCAAGTTGCGCCTACACCCGTTCTACGCCCAGAAGCTCTACGCGCAGGCCGAGGGCTTCTCCGAGGACGAGCTCCACGACGCCGTCGTCCGGCTCGCGCAGCTCGACGGAGCGCTCAAGGGTCAGAGCAAGCTGACCGCGGACCTCGAGGTGCAGCGTGCTCTCGTCGATCTCGCGCGTGGTGATGTGACGGGGCGTCGGGCCTCGGGGCCGGAAAAGCCCGTCTCCGGGCTGCGCTGATCCTGGCTCCCGTCAGCGAGCCGGGTCGAAAGGAGTGGGGAACGCGGCGCGGAGAGGTTCGTCAGGAAGTTGCGCCGGCGGCGATCTTCGTCGCGTACGACTTCTTGCGCGCGGCGGTATTCCGGTGGAGCGCACCCCGACTCGCCGCGCGGTCGATCGTGCGCACGAGCTCGCGGTGCTCGTTCGTGACGAGCTCGGCGTCGCCCGCTGCCACCGCCGACTCGAGGCGCTTGGTCAGCGTCTTGATCGTCGATCGGTAGCGGAGGTTCTCGAGACGCTCCCGCGTCTGGATCCGGACGCGCTTCTTCTGCTGCTTGATGTTCGCCATTCGAGGAAATGCCCGCTCGGTCGCGGGCCGGGCGATGGTAGCAGGACCCGCTGGGAGAATCGGCAGCGGTGACGACGCCCGAAGACGCTCCGGAGCTGGTGAAACCGGCACTCGACGCGCGTAGTCACGGCCGGCGGCTCGCCCGCTCGACGGCGGTCTTCTCGCTTGCGACGGGCCTCTCGCGGGTGCTTGGTCTCGTGCGCGAGATGGTAAGCGCCTACTACTTCGGCGTCACCGGATTGATCAACGCCTTCACGGTCGCGTTTCAGATCCCGAACCTGGTCCGGGCGCTGCTCGCCGATGCGGCGCTCTCCGGCGCCTTCGTCCCGGTTTTCAACGAGATGCTCGAGCGCGGCGAGAAGCAGCGTGCCTGGCGAGTGGCCTCGACGCTCTTCTGGCTGATGCTCCTGGGCCTCGGCGCGATCACCGCGATCTTCATCCTGCTCGCTCCGCTGCTCCTGCGCCCGTTTGGAAACCCGGGCGGCGACTTCGACCTCGCGGTCGGCCTCGCGCGCGTCCTCTTCCCGATCGTCGTGCTCCTCGGGCTCTCCGGGATCGTCGTCGGCATCCTGAACACGTACGAGCACTTCGCGGCGCCCGCCCTCGCACCGGTCGCCTGGAACCTCGTGATCATCCTCGGCCTCGTCCTCGGGGTGCCGCGGATCGAGAGCGAAGGTGCCGAGCTCTACCTCTATGCCGGCGTCGTCGTGGCCGGCACGCTCGTCCAGCTCCTGCTGCCGGTGCCGTGGCTGCGTCGGCTCGACGGCCGGTTGACCGTGGCGCTCGACTGGCGCGATCCCGCGGTCCGCAGGGTCTTCGCGCTGATGCTCCCAGTCACCCTCACGATCGGGCTGATCAACGTCAACCTCGTCGTCGACACGCTCTTCGCGTCCAGGCTGCTCGACCCCGAGCTCGCGCCGGCTTCGATCAACGCTGCATTTCGGCTGTACATGCTCCCTCAGGGAATGTTCGCGGTCGCAGTCGCCGCCGTCCTCTTCCCGACGCTCTCGCGGCTCGTCGCGCGCGGCGACGAGCCGGGGTTCGGCCGCGCACTCGACGCAGGGATCAGGCAGATCGCGTTCCTGCTCGTCCCGGCCGGGCTCGTGTCAATCGTCCTCGCCGAGCCGATCGTGCGGCTCGTGTACCAGCGCGGCGAGTTCACCGCCGCCGACACGACGGTCGTCGCGCAGTGCCTGCAGGCGTTCTCGCTCGGACTCGTCTTCAACGGCTGGATGCTGATCTTGAACCGGGGCTTCTACGCGGTCCAGACGAACTGGATCCCTACATCGGTCGCGCTCGGCAACCTCGCGCTGAACGCGGTCCTGGACGCGGTCTTCTACAGCTTCGGCATCTGGGGGATTCCGCTCGCGACGTCGGCGGTGAACCTGGTCGGGACCGCAACCCTGCTCGTGCTGATGCGGCGCCGGGTCGGCTTCGCCGGCTTCCTCTCGACGGTTACTGCGGTTCTGCGGATCGCGGCTGCGGGAGTCGTCTCGGCCGCCTTGGCGCTCGCCGTCTGGTTCGGGCTCGACGAGTGGCTCGGACGCGGGCTGGGTGCGCAGGTCGCGTCGCTCGGCGCGGGGTTGGCGGTCGCCGCACTCGGGTACCTCGGAGCAGCCAAAGCGCTCCGAGTTCGGGAGCTGGACGCGCTGCTACTGTTGCGAGCCCGGCGCGCCGACGACGCACACGAGCGCTGAGACCCTAGTGAGGGCCCCACAGGATGAGCGGCCATGTCAATATGCGGCGCTGGACGCCGCGAGGCTTCGTCCCTCGGTCCTGCCCCAGAAAGTGCTTTGCACTGCTGGGGAGCCCCGAGAAGGTCGCGCCCATATCCCTCTTGATATGAGCGCTCCCTGCGTCCTTGCCCCGCGCCCTCCAGCATCCGCCTCTCGACGGGCGATCATCCTGTGAGGCCCTCGATGGAGCAGGACCGGATCCGCAACTTCGCGATCATCGCGCACATCGACCATGGCAAGTCGACGCTCGCCGATCGGATCCTGGAGCTGACCGACGCGGTTCCCGAGCGCGAGATGCGCGAGCAGGTGCTCGACTCGATGGAGCTCGAGCGCGAGCGAGGGATCACGATCAAGGCGCAGGCGGTGCGCGTCCTCTGGCGAGGACACCAGCTGAACCTGATCGACACCCCCGGCCACGTCGACTTCACGTACGAGGTATCGCGGTCCTTGCAGGCATGTGAAGGCGCCCTCCTCGTCGTCGACGCGGCGCAGGGGATCGAGGCGCAGACGCTCGCCAACGCCTACCTCGCGCTCGAGGACGAGCTCGAGATCGTTCCAGTTGCGAACAAGATCGACCTGCCCCAGGCAGATCCGGAGGGAACCGCCGCCGAGCTCGCCGAGCTGCTGGGCGAGTCTCCCGAGCGCGTGCTCAGGATGTCTGCCAAGACCGGAGTGGGCGTCGAGGACGTCCTGGACGCGATCGTCGAGCGCATCCCTCCGCCCACGGGTGATCGCGATGCGCCCGCCCGAGCGCTCGTCTTCGACTCCTCGTACGACCAGTACCGCGGCGTCGTCGCCTTCGTCAGGGTCGTCGACGGTCGTTTCGAGACGCGGGAACCATTGCGTGCGATGGCACAGGGAACGACCTTCGAGGCCGAAGAGCTCGGTGTCCTGTCCCCGGCCCGCGTGCCCGTCGAGTCGCTCACGGCAGGCGAGGTGGGGTACGTGATGACCGGCCTCAAGGACGTCTCCCGGCTGCGTGTCGGCGACACGTTGACGTCACGGCGGCGACCTGCAGTGGAAGCGCTCCCTGGCTACCAGGACGTGAAGCCGATGGTCTTCGCCGGGATCTTCCCGATCGACTCCGACGAGTACCCGGCTCTGAGAGATGCCCTCGAGCGGCTGAAGCTGAACGACGCGTCGCTCTCCTACGAGCCGGAGACCTCGCACGCGCTCGGCTTCGGTTTCCGTTGTGGCTTTCTCGGGCTGCTGCACATGGAGATCGTGCGCGAGCGCCTCGAGCGCGAGTTCGACCTCGATCTCCTGATCACGGCGCCGAACGTCGCCTACCGCGCGACCAAGCGGGACGGAGAGGTGGTCGAGGTGCACAACCCGGCCGAGATGCCACGCGAGGTCGATACGGTCGAGGAGCCGTACGTGAAGGCGTCGGTGATCGTCCCCAAGGACTACGTGGGCCCGGTCATGGAGCTCGCGACCGACCGGCGGGGCCGCTTCGACCACATGGAGTATCTGAACGAAGGGAGAGTCCTTCTCTCCTACGAGCTCCCCCTCGGAGAGATCGTGCTCGACTTCTACGACCAGCTGAAGTCGCGGACGCGGGGCTATGCAAGCTTCGACTACGACCTCGCGGGCTTCCGGCCGGGCGATCTCACTCGCGTCGACATCCTGGTCGGGGGAGAGCAGGTCGACGCGCTCTCGCTCGTCGTCCATCGCGACGCTGCGTACGACCGCGGGCGCCAGCTGGTCGAGCGGCTGCGGGAGGAGATTCCCCGTCAGCTCTTCGACGTCGCGGTGCAGGCGGCGATCGGCTCACGGGTCATCGCCCGCGAGACGATCAAGGCGAAGCGCAAGGACGTTCTTGCGAAGTGCTACGGCGGCGACATCACGCGCAAGCGCAAGCTGCTCGAGAAGCAGAAGAAGGGCAAGAAGCGGATGAAGCAGGTGGGCGGCGTCGAGGTGCCGCAGGAGGCGTTCCTCGCGGTCTTGAACCTCGGGGACGAGAGGAAGCGGTGAGTCGTGCCTAGCCGGACGCGCGCACTGAGCTGGTCCGAGGTTTGCGCCTTCGTAGAGACGCTGCCCGGGATCGAGGAAGGGACCTCGCACGGCACTCCCGCGTTGCGCGTCAGGCGTACGTTCCTGGCTCGCCTTCGGGAAGACGGTGACACCCTCGCGGTGCCCGTCGACCTCGAGGAGCGGTCGTTCCTGATCGACGCCCATCCTGATGCTCTCTTCGTGACCGAGCACTACGAGCGGTGGCCCCTCGTGCTCGTCTCGCTGCCCAGGGCGGATGCGGCGCTCGTTCGCGAGCTGATCGAGGACGCGTGGTCGGAGCGGGCCTCGAAGCGGGTGGTCGACGCATGGCTGGCAGAGCGCGGGGAGGCAGACCGATGACGACAGCCGCTGTCCGGCATCTCTACGTTCACCTTCCGTTCTGTGCTCACCGCTGCGGGTACTGCGACTTCGTCACCGCAGTCGGCCGCGAGGATCAGCACGGCGCGTACGTCGACTCGCTCCTCGCCGAGCTCGGCCTCGAGCAAGAGATTCTCGCTCCGAGGCTGGAGACAGTGTTTCTCGGAGGCGGGACGCCGACGTTCACCGCACCGGATGCTCTCGCACGCGTGCTCGAGACTCTGCCCGCGGCCGAGGAGGTGACCGTCGAGGCGAACCCGGAGACGGTCACACCTGCGCTCGCGCGGCTCCTTCGGGACGGCGGCGTGAACCGGGTCTCGCTCGGCGCGCAGAGCTTCCAGCCGCACCTGCTCGACGTTCTCGAGCGACGCGCGACTCCCGATGTCGTACGGGAAGCGGTGTACCTTCTTCGCGATGCCGGATTTGACAACATCTCGCTCGATCTCATCTACGGCATCCCTGGCCAGGGCCCCGCCGACCTCGAGGGCGACCTCGCCGAGGCGGTCGCGCTCGCGCCGGAGCACCTGTCCTGCTACGAGCTCGAGGCAAAGCCGGGGACGCGATTCACGCGTGCGCACGGCGCCGAGCTCGCGCGGCAGGTCGACGCGATGGAGGACTATTTCGAGCGGGTGGTCGACACCCTCGTGTCGGCGGGCTACCGCTGGTACGAGACGGCCAACTTCTGCCTGGAGCCAGAGCGTCGTGAGGGGCGCGACCTTCGCGCTCGACACAACCTCGCGTACTGGCACGCTCGGGACTACCTCGGACTCGGCGTGGGCGCCGTCTCGACGGTGGCCGGGATGCGACGCCGCAACAAGCCGAGCCTTGGGGCCTACATGCGAGCGACGCGGTCGGGGCGGCGGCCGCCGAGAGAGCTCGAGGCGCTCGACGACGAGACACGCGCCCGCGAGCGGCTGCTGCTCGGTCTCCGGCTCGACGAGCCGCTCGACCTCGGCCGCGTTCGAGGAGCCCTGGACGAGCAGGCCTGCGCACGGCTCGTCGCACGAGATCTCGTCGAGCTGTCGACGGGCGAGGACGGGCCGGCGATGACGCTGACCCGCCGGGGGCGGTTCCTGGGAGGAGCTGTCACGGCCGAGATCGTCGCCTGGCCGGCCCAGCTCCCGGCCGAGCTCCCAGCTCAGCTCTCGTCTGAGCTCCCAGCCGAGCTTCCGGCTGAGCTCCCATCTGAGCTCGTCGCATAGGGCGACGAAGCAAGCTCCATGCCGGCCGGCCCTTCCTCGCCGCACGGGCTCTGTCGGTGGCTGGATACACGCTGCCACGAGGCGGGGCCAGAGCGTGAGCGAGGAACGGCGGGCGACGCCGCTACCATCGAAGACATGCAGCTTTCGCCGCGAAAGCGGGAGATTTTGAGGCGTGTCGTCGAGGAGTACGTGGCGACGGGCCAGCCTGTCGGCTCCAAGGGTCTCGTCGAGCGCGGCGAGTTGCGCGTGTCCTCGTCGACCGTGCGCGGTGAGCTCGCCGAGCTCGAGTCGCTCGGCCTCCTGACGCATCCGCACACGTCGGCAGGACGGCTGCCGACCGAGAGCGGCTACAGGCTGTACGCGGAGGAGCTCGTCGAGTCCCTGGATGGCCGCCCTGCCTCGCTCGGGGTCGACCTCGGCTCGATGCGCGACGAGATCGAGACCGCGCTGCGCGCGACGACCGACATGCTGTCGCGCGCGACGAGGCTTCTCGCCATCGTGTCGGCGCCCTCCCTCGAGACGGCGACGATCCGGCACGTCGAGGTTCTGGCGCTCCAACCCACGAGCGTGATGGTCGTCGTCATCACCTCCACCGGAGGCGTGACCAAGCGAGTCTTTCGGCTGGACGAGCCCGTCGATCCCGGCCTCGTGGCGTGGGCTGCCGAGTACCTGACCGATCGCATCGTCGGCGTTCGCCTCGGTGCGAGCGCCGTGCGGCGTCGCCTGGAAGCAGCGGAGCTGTCGGCCCGGGAACGTTCGTTCCTCGCGCTGATCGGGTCCGCCCTCCTCGAAGTCGGCGCCGAGGAGGGCCCGGAAGTCTTCGTGGGCGGGGCGACCGGGCTCTTCGAGGAAGCGCGGCGAGAAGAGCTCGAAGCCACGCTCAGGCTCCTCGAGCTGCTCGAGCGTCGTGCCGCCGTGCTCGAGCTCGTCAGCGAGGCGCTCGAGCCGCGCCGTCCGGTGGTACACGTGGGCCCGGAGCTCGGAGGAGGGCAACATCACGACGTCTCGCTCGTCGGAGCGACCTACGGGATCCGGACCAAGGCGCTCGGAGCGGTCGGCCTCATAGGCCCCGTGCGCATGGACTACGAGAAGGCGATTCGCTCCGTCCGAGCGGCTGCGTTCGAGCTGTCGCGGTTCGTCGAGGACGTGTACGACGAGGTGTAAGTGCTCGCCGCCGCAAATACGCCCAGTCGGGCCGGCTGCGAACCGTCGCGTGCCGGCGTCCTCGGCCGCGCCCATATTTCGTCAAATATGAGCGCTCGCTGCGTCCTTTGCCTGCTCGGTTCTCGCGCGGCCGGCCAAGACCGTATTTACCGCGGAGAGCACTAGCAGCGATGGCAACGACCGAGCGGGACTACTACGAGCTGCTCGGCGTCTCTCGCGGGGCGAGCGACGCAGAGATCAAGCGCGCCTTCCGCGCGCTGGCGCGCGAGCTCCATCCCGACGTCTCCGTCGCCCCGGACGCGGACGGGCGGTTCCGCGAGGTGGCCGAGGCCTACGAGGTGCTCTCCGACCCCGATCGCCGCGCGACGTACGACCGCTTCGGACACGCGGGTCTTCGCCGTGGCGGTTTCCACCCGACGTTCACCGACTTCGGGAGCATCGCCGACGTCTTCGCCGCGTTCTTCGGCGACGATCCATTCGGGATGGGAGCGGCCGCATCCCGGCAGTCGACGAGGGGAGGCGACCTCCAGGTGGTGGTCGAGATCGATCTCGAGGAGGCGTTCACCGGGATCTCGACCACGGTTCCCGTCGAGGTCGCGGTCGCCTGTTCGCATTGCGGAGCGAGCGGAGCCGAGCCCGGCACCGGGACGACGACCTGCTCGACATGCGGAGGCGCCGGGGTGCTACGGCGCGTCTCGCGCAGCGTCTTCGGTGAGTTCGTCAGCCAGCGCGCTTGTCCGGAGTGCGGCGGCGTGGGCAGGGTCCTCGAGCAGCCGTGCTCGGAGTGCGCCGGGGAGGGACGCGTGGTCGAGCGTCGTACCCTCGAGGTCGAGATTCCTGCCGGTATCCAGGACGGCCAGCGGATTCGCCTCCGTGGTCAGGGACACTCGGGGCTCCAGAGCGGAGGTGCGGGCGATGCGTTCGTCGCCGTTCGCGTGCGTCCCGACCCGAGGCTCGTGCGCGACGGAGACGACCTGCACGCCTCGGTTCGGCTGACGATGACGGACGCCGCGCTCGGAACGACGATCTCCGTTCCCGCGCTCGGAGGCGATCTCGAGCTGCAGCTTCCGGCCGGAACGCAGCCGGGGGAAGTGCGTGTTCTGCGCGGCCAGGGGATGCCGTCGCTCTCGAGCTCGCGGCGCGGGGATCTTTATGTCCGGCTCGACGTCGCCGTGCCACGCGACCTCACGGCAGAGCAACGACGCGCGCTCGAAGAGCTCGGCGAGCAGATCGGTCCAGAGGCCTACGAGACACGCGACGACGAGGAAGAGGGGTTCTTTCGTCGCCTGAAGAGCGCGCTTCGGTAGGGGAGTTGCGGCGCGTCTCGGTGCGCGTCGCGGCACACGAGGCCGAGATCGCACGTGCCCGCTTCCTCTCGCTCGTCCCGGAGGGGTTCCAGGAGGTGGAGATCGGGGACACCCTCGAGCTCGTCGCGTACACGGACCACCCCGGAGAGAGGCGCATCCGCGAGGCCTTTCCGTCTGCCGTAGCGGCGGCGGTCGAGCCCGGCTGGGAAGAGCGCTGGCGCGCGTTCCATCACGGCGTGCGGGCCGGCGGGCTCTGGATCGGGCCGCCGTGGGAGGAGCCTCCCGCAGACGTCCCGTCGGTGGTCATCGAGCCCGCTCGTGCGTTCGGCACCGGGGCTCACCCCACGACCAGGGCGTGCGTCGAGCTGCTAGCGCGGACCGGGCGGGGGAGCCTCGTCGATGCCGGTTGCGGCTCCGGCGTCCTGTCGGTGGTCGCTGCGCGGCTGGGATTCGGTCCGATCGTCGCGTTGGACAACGACCAGG
>VAWZ01000158.1 GCA_005888365.1 Actinomycetota bacterium | reverse complement strand
TCGCGTGCCTACAACACGCTCCTGAGCACGACGCTCCGGGCGCGCTTCTCCGATGCCCAGTGCGGCTTCAAGGCGATCCGCGCCGACCGCGCGCAGGAGCTGCTCCCGCTCGTCCAGGACGACTCGTGGTTCTTCGACACAGAGCTCCTCGTGCTCGCGGAGCGAATGGGGCTCCGCATCCACGAGGTCCCGGTCGACTGGATCGACGATCCGGACTCGCGCGTCGACATCGTGTCGACCGCCATCGGCGACCTCCGCGGGGTCGTTCGGCTGGCGTACGGACTGGCCCGCGGCCGGATTCCGGTCACGCGCGCCTTCGCCTCGAGCGAGAAGCAGCCGACCTTCGGCGTCCAGGCGTTCCGCTTCGCCGTCATCGGGATCGTCTCGACGATCGCCTACCTCGTGCTCTACCTCGGACTGAGGAGCGCGCTGCCCGCGCAGTCCGCGAACGCGCTCGCGCTCCTCACGACGGCAGTCGCCAACACCGCGGCGAACCGCCGTCTCACCTTCGCGATCCGTGGACGAGAGGGCGTAGTCCGCCACCAGGTCCAAGGGCTCGTCGCCTTCGTAATCGCCCTTGCGCTCACGGCGACGTCGCTCGCCGCGCTTCATCTCGTCGACCCTTATCCGTCGCACGCCGTCGAGCTCGCCGTCCTCGTTCCCGCGAGCGTCCTCGCGACAGCGTTCCGCTTCGCGCTGCTGCGGATCTGGGTGTTTCGCTCCAGGCGCAGCGCGCCTCTGGCCGAGGAGGGCTCGTGACCGCGACCACCGAGACCTACGTCCAGGCGCAGGCTCACCTCGGCTCGCGCAGTCGAGTGCGGCAGCTTGCGCTGGGCAGGGCCGAGGATGCCCCCTGGGTGCGGCCCGCGCTTCTCGCTCTCCTCCTGGGAACCGCGCTCCTCTACCTCGTGGGCCTCTCGGCGAGCGGCTGGGCGAACGGTTTCTACTCAGCCGCGGTGCAGGCGGCGACGAAGAGCTGGAAGGCGTTCTTCTTCGGCTCGTTCGACTCCTCCAACTTCATCACCGTCGACAAGCCGCCCGCGTCGCTCTGGGTGATGGACCTCTCCGCACGCCTGTTCGGCGTCAACTCGTGGAGCATCCTGGCCCCGCAGGCCCTCGAAGGCGTGGCCGCGGTCGGTCTCCTGTACGCGACCGTGCGGCGCCGGTTCGGCGCGGGCGCCGGCCTGCTCGCGGGCCTCGTTCTCGCGCTCACCCCGGTCGCGGCCCTCATGTTCCGGTTCAACAACCCGGACGCGCTGCTCACCCTCGTGCTCGTCGCCGCCGCGTATGCGCTCACGCGGGCGCTCGAGCGCGCCTCGACCCGTTGGCTCCTTTTCGTCGGCGCCCTCGTCGGCCTGGCCTTCCTCACGAAGATGCTGCAGGCGCTCCTCGTCGTTCCGGGCTTCGCTCTCGTCTATTTCGTCGCAGCCCCGGCGTCCCTCCGGCGCCGCGTCGGTCAGCTGCTCGCCGCCGGAGTAGCGCTCGTCGTCTCCGCGGGCTGGTGGGTCGCCGCCGTCGCGCTCTGGCCCGCCGCGAGCAGGCCGTACATAGGCGGCTCTCAGGACAACAGCATCCTCAGCCTGATCTTCGGCTACAACGGCTTCGGCCGGCTCACCGGGAACGAGACGGGGAGCGTCATCGGCGGCGGAGCCGGACGCACCGGAGATTGGGGGCCGACCGGGATCACGAGGCTCTTCGGGGCGGAGATGGGCACGCAGATCTCCTGGCTGCTCCCCGCCGCGCTCGTGTTCCTCGCCGCACTCCTCTGGGCGTCGCGCAGCGCACCTCGAACGGACGGCCGCCGAGCCGGTGTCCTCCTCTGGGGAACCTGGCTCGTCGTCACCGGTCTCGTCCTGAGCTACGCGAAGGGGATCATCCATCCCTACTACACCGTCGCGCTCGCGCCCGCGATCGGCGCTCTCGTCGGCATCGGCGCGAGCTGGTGGTGGCGCCGCCGTGGGGAAAGCGGCCCTCGCCTGGCCGCGGCCGGGGCGCTCGCGGCGACGGTGATCTGGGCCTTCGTCCTCCTCGAGCGGACGCCCGACTGGCTGCCGTGGCTTCGGCTGCTCGTCCTCGTCGCCGGGCTCGGAGCCGCCGTCGCGGTTGCAGCCCTGCCGGCACTCCGTATCCGGGCGGACGCGGTTGCGGCCGCTGCGATCGTGGCGGCGCTCGCCGCCCCCGCCGCTTACGCATTCGAGACCGCGTCCACCGCGCACACTGGTGCGATCCCCGCGGCCGGGCCCGCCGGAGCCTCGCGCCCGGGAGGACCGAGGGGCTTTCGTGGACAACGCGGCACGGCAGCTCCAGGCTTCTCGACCGCGGGGCGCCGGCGGGCGCGGGTGGTCCGGCTTCCGGCGGCGCTCGCGGCTACTTCGGGCCTCCCCCGGGAGGTGGAGGTGGGACTGCCAGAGCAAGAGGCGGCCTCGGCGGCCTCCTCGACGCCGGCACGCCGAGCGCGGCCCTCGTCGCGCTCCTGCAGAAGAACGCCGACGACTACACGTGGGTCGCCGCGACCGTCGGCGCGAACAGCGCGGCGGGCATCCAGCTCGCGGCCGACGAGCCGGTCATGGCGATCGGCGGGTTCAACGGCACCGATCCGACGCCGACGCTCGCGCAGTTCGAGCGCCTGGTCTCGGAGGGCAAGATCCACTACTTCCTAGCCGGGGGAACCGGCGCCGACGGAAGCTCGGCCTCGAGCGCGATCGGCACGTGGGTCGCGAGCGCGTTCAGCTCGCAGACAGTCGGCGGCGTGACGGTCTACGACCTCACGGCTTCTCGCTGAGCGACGGTCGGCCGAGTAGCCGGTTTCCGAACCGGTGAACAGGGCATGCCCCTTTCAAGTCGACAGGAAAGGGGAGTCGAGATGAGCGAAGTGGCTGACGCTCCGAGCTTCGAGAACGACATACGGCCGCTCTTCCGCGAGCGAGACCGTGGTTCGATGCGCGAGAAGTTCGACCTCTGGTCGAGAGACGACGTCGTGGAGCACTCCGAGAAGATCCTCGGCGTCCTCGAACGTGGCGCGATGCCGTGCGACCAGCCGTGGCCCGACGATCGGATCGAGCTCTTCCGCCGTTGGGTGCAATCCGGCATGCACGAGTGACGCGCGGCAAACGCTGTCCTGGAGCCAGATAACGGCCCGCGCTCGTCGTACGCGCCCCGGCGCGGACGTTTTGGCGCCAGCCGGGCCGGGTACCCCAAGGCGCGACCTTCGAACGAAAGGAAAAGCGATGGGAATCAGCCTGAGCCTCTTCTTCATCGCCATCGGTGCGATCCTCACCTGGGCGGTGTCGGTCGACGTTTCCGGTGTGAACATCCAGGCCGTCGGCGTGATCCTGATGATCGTCGGCGCCCTCGGCTGCGTGCTCTCGCTCGTCTTCTGGTCCAGCTGGGGTGGCTTCGGCGCTCGCGACGGTGGCAGCGGCGGTACGGCCTCGCCGCAGACGACCGTGATCAAGGACGACAGGCCCTGAGAACGATCCGTTCTCGGGGCTGGTCCACGAACCTCAGATCCAGCCGCGGGCTCGGGCGGCGACGAGAGTTGCCGCCGCGAGCCCGACGATTGTCCCGATCGTGACCCAGAAGAGCGATGCGTGCTCGAACAGCCCGACTTTGAAGTTCATCCCGAGTAGCCCGGCGATGAGTGCGCCCGGAAGCAGCAGCACGGAGGCAAGCGTCAGCACCTTCATGATCTCGTTCGTCCTCTGCTCGGTACGTGCGATGAGGACGTCGAAGGAGCCGACGACGGAATCCCGGCTGTCGCGAGCGGTCTGGACGGCGTCCTCGAGGCGCGACCTCAGCGCCTCGAACCGATCGGCATGGTCTTCCGTCTTCACGTTCCCGAGCTCCGGCCGGGCAAGGGCGAGAAAGATCTCTCGGTGGGAAGTCAGCGCCCGGCGCAGAGTGCCGACCTCGTGACGTAGATCGACGAGAGTGCTGAGGGCGGAGTCGGTCTCGTCCAGCCTTCCCTGCATCGCGCGGGAATCGAAGCGCTCGAGCGTCAACTCGACGTCCTCGAACGCTTCCAGGTAGCTGTTCAGCACCCACTCGAGAAGGCTTGCGAGCAGCTCGAGGCCGTCGAGTCGTCCAGTTTCACCGGACCCACACGCACGTTCGCGGAAGTCCTCGAGGACTTTGACGGGCTCTTCGTGGAGCGTCACCACCCAGCGAGGGGCGACGAGGCAGTCCACCTTGACGAGCGCGGCATTCCCGTCGTTCCGCGACGGGGCGAGGGCCGTCACGTGAACGTAGTCACGGTAATCGGAGAGGTACGGCCGCTTGACACCGTCTGCGAGTTGTTCGCGTGTTTCCGGAGTCAGCGCGAGCGCCTCGCGCAGCTCGTCGAGCTGCCCGTCCTCCAGGCGCTCGAGGTCGATCCAGAGAATCGACGAGCGGCCGAGGCCCTGGATATCGGGTGGCCAGTCATCGACTTCCTCGGCGTCGTCGCGCTCGAAGAGAAGCGCCGTCTGCATCCGTCGAGACTTCCCGCAAACCCGCAGCGAGAAACGCGGGCGCCGTCTTTGCCAGTCCGACTGATTGACTACTAGGCCAGCCAGAAGACGAGGAAGACGAGTGCCACGACGAGCGCCACGGCGCCCCAGATCGCCATGGCGACGACACCGACGACCACGAACGGAGTCGACGAGGGCCTTCCGCTCGCGATCTGCTGTTCCTCGTCCCGCACGCCGCTCGAGCTGACGGTGTCGTCCCGTCGCTCGCTCGGACGGTGAACTCCGACTCTGGAAGTTCGGATTCGAGCCATGGATCTCACGAGCGCTTGCGCGCGGTCGCTCGACCGCCCTTCCGCCCTGCGGTCTTCTTCTGCGCGGTGGTGCCGCCTTGCGAGGAGCTCCCACCGGAGCCCGACTTCTTGCCGCCGTGGCGCGACGCAGCGGGCGAGTTCGCGATTCGAGCCGCACGCTGCTTCGACATGCCCTTGTCTCTCAGGGCTTCGTATTGCCGTTCGTTCTTCACGCTGGGACGCTTGTCAGGCATGCATCCTCCTCTCGTCGAAGTCCGCAAATACCCTCGAAGCCGAATCGGAAACCCGAGTTCTCAAGGCCCGGCTGGCTCTCGAACAGGCTTCACCAGGGCGACGATCCCAAGCCCTTCGGCGAGGGTGAAGAACGCGCGCGCGAAAGGCGAGTCTCGCGTACGCGAGCGCACGCTCTCCCAGTCGATCTGCTCCCGGAGCGCGCGGGCGAGCTCGAGAACGGACTGGAAGTCAGGTTCCTGCTCGGTCAGAGCAAGCAGCTTGGAGACGAAGACGTCGTCGATCGAGGCGACGAGGAGCGAGTGGCCGAGCACCTCGAGCTCCTCGGCGCGCGCGAAGAACTCGCTGTCGATCGGCCCTCCCGAAGGACGGTAGATCAGATCGACGAGCACGTCGCCGTCGTGCGCTTTGAGCAGCCACTCCTCGG
>VAWZ01000155.1:2899-3194 GCA_005888365.1 Actinomycetota bacterium | reverse complement strand
GCTCGACAGCCCTCGCGGGCCGCCTCGATCCCGAAGAGCTCCGTGAGCATGTGCGCGCGTACCAGGGCGTCAGCGCCGAGGTGATCGCCCGCTTCGAGGGTCACATCGCGCAGTACCTGGGCGACGGCCTCCTGGTTTACTTCGGCTACCCATTGGCGCACGAGGACGATGCCCAGCGGGCGGTGAGCGCTGGGCTGGCCGTCGTCGATGCCGTTGCTACCCTCAACGCGCGACAACCGGCGGGCGGAGTCGCGCTCGCCGTTCGTGTCGGCATTCACACCGGACTCGTCGTCGT
>VAWZ01000155.1:0-2840 GCA_005888365.1 Actinomycetota bacterium | reverse complement strand
CCGGCTCGAGGCCCTCGCCGAGCCCGGGACCGTCGTCGTCAGCACGGCCACGCACCGCCTCGTCGAGCGGCGCTTCAGCTGTCGCGACCTTGGCGCTCACCCTCTGCGAGGCGTCACCAGTCCGCTGTCGGTCTATCACGTGCTGGGCGAACGGATCACGACCGGGCGCGGGGGCAGTCTGCCCGCGGCATGGACGACGCCGCTCGTCGGTCGAGAGCGCGAGGTCGCGCTGGTCCTCGAGCGGTGGGACGCGGCAGCGGAGGGACTCGGCCAGGTCATACTGCTCAGCGGCGAGGCGGGCATCGGCAAGACGCGGATCACGCAGACGGTGTGCGCGCGACTCCAAGGCACACCGCACACGCAGCTCGATGGCCGGTGCTCACCGTACCGCCAGCACAGTCCAATGCACGTCGTCGCCGAGCTCGTGCAAGGCGCGCTGGGCTACGAGCGCGAGGACACCCCTGAGATGCTCGGTCGACACCTCGAGCGCACGCTCGGGGAGTGCGGACTCCCACGGGGGGAGGCGCTTCCGCTGCTCTACTCGTTGCTCTCGCTGCCTGGCCCCGGCGAATCGGCGGTGCAGTCGTGGTCACCGCAGCGCCAACGACAGCGGACGATCGAGATCGTGCTCGACGTGTTCCGATCAGTCGCTGCACGCCGCCCGGTCCTCCTGCTGGTCGAGGATCTTCACTGGATCGACGCCTCGTCGCTGGAGCTCCTGTCGGTGCTCGTCGACCAGGCCGCGACGATGCCGATCGGTGTGCTGCTCACCGCGCGCCCCGACTTCCGGCCCCCGTGGGCCGCGAGGTCGCACACAACGCAGATCACGCTGACGCGCTTACCCCGCCGCCCCACCGAACAAATGATCCTGAGCGTCGCCGGCAAACCGCTCCCGGCGGAGGTGCTCCAGCACGTCCTGACGGGTGCCGACGGCGTGCCGCTCTACGTCGAAGAGATCACGAAGATGGTCCTCGAGTCCGGTCTGCTGAGGGATTGCGACGATCGATACGAGCTGACCGCGCCGCTCCAACCCCTCGCCATTCCGACCACGCTCCAGGACTCGCTGACGGCTCGACTCGATCGGCTCCCCGAGGCCAAGCCTGTCGCTCAGCTTGCCGCCGCGATCGGCCGTGAATTCTCCTATGAGCTTCTGCAGGCGGTTTCCCCGCTCGATCCGGTGGCGCTTCAGCGCGAGCTGGCGCGGCTCGTCGACGCAGAGCTGCTCTATCAGCGCGGTTTGCCACCGAGTGCGGGCTACATTTTCAAGCACGCGCTCATCCAGGAGGCAGCGTATCGGTCGCTGCTGCGGACCACGCGCCAGCAGTACCACCATCGCATCGTCACGGTCCTCGTGGACGGGTTTCCGCAGGTTGTGGAACTGAATCCCGAGCTCGTGGCGCACCACTACACCGAGGCCAATCTCGCGGCGGAGGCTTTGCCCTATTGGCAACGGGCGGGCGAGAACGCCGTGCGGCGCTCGGCGCACAGCGAAGCCACCGCCCACTTCGAGCGGGGTCTCGCGCTCATCCCTAGCCTTCCCGATACGCCGCAGCGAGATCGGCAAGAACTGGGCTTGCTGATGGGACTGGGACCGGTGCTTTTTGGTAGCCGCGGGTTTGCGGCGCCCGAGGTCGAGCGGTGCTATGCACGTGCGCGGGAGCTCTGCGACCGGCTCGGTGACGCGCCCGAGGTCTTCGCAGCGCTCTGGGGCCAGTGGGGTGTCCTCATCCTGCAGGGCGACGTGAACAGGACGCTCGAGATCGGCGAAGAGCTTCTCGAGCGCGCGCAGCTGTCGACGGATCCGGCCCTCGTGCTCCAGGCGCGTCATGCCCTCTGGCCGACGCACATCTATCGGGGCGAGCTGTCGGCGGGAATGCAGGACATCAGTGAAGGCCTGGCACTCTACGACGTCGACCGGCACCGGTCACTGGCCTTCACCTTCGGCGGCCATGATGCGCGGGCCTGCGGACTGTCGTTCAAAACCACGGCGCTCTGGGCGCTCGGCTATCCTCGGCAGGCCCTCGAGTGCGGGCGCCAGGCGATCGACTTCGTCAAAGACCTCGCTCATCCGCACAGCCAGGCGAACTCGCATTCGTGGGTATCGCTCGCCTTACGATTTCTGGGGGATCTGGAGCTGGCACGCGAAGTGGCAGAAGCGGGACTGGCCGTGTCGACAGACTACGGGTTCCCCCAGTGGGGCGCGCTTTGCACCATCGTTCGCGGATCGACACTGGTGGCGTCGGGGAGCGTCGACGCGGGGCTCACCGACATGCGTCGTGGGCTCGCCGGATGGCAAGCGACCGGAGCCGGGATCATGATTCCGGCCATCCTCGCCTTCATCGCCGAGGCGGAGCTCGCGCGCGGTGACGTCGTCCCGGCGCTCGGATCGATCGAAGACGCGTCCAGGAGGATCGAGATCTACGGCGAGCGGTTCTACGAAGCGGAGGTTCACCGCCTGCGCGGTGAGGCCCTCCTCGCGGGTGCGGCACCTGATTCGACACCCGCGGAATCGTGCTTCCTGCGCGCGATCGACGTCGCTCGCCATCAGCAGGCGAGGTCGTTCGAGCTACGAGGTACGGCCAGTCTCGCGCGTCTCTGGCGGCATCGAGGGCGCGGCGAGGATGCTCGCCGGTTGCTCGCTGAAGCCACTCAATGGTTCTCCGAAGGTCTCGAGACGAGCGATCTGCGAGCCGCGCGTCACTTGCTGCAAGAGCTCTCATGATGCGCCGACCTCCCCCTCGGCGAAGCCGAGGTCAAAGGCGGCACGGCGCCAACTAGTGCCGTGTAGCGACCCCGAAAACGTAGCGCGAGAGACGAATTCTGCACGGACGAGCTGTCTA
>VAWZ01000075.1 GCA_005888365.1 Actinomycetota bacterium | reverse complement strand
TGGCCACCGGGTGAAAGAGCAGCCGATCTGCCGGAGGCCGCGGTGAAATCTGCTCGTGAGGAGGGATACTTGCAATCCCTGCGGCAACACGTTCGACTATGGCGGCTCACCGGACACCACGAGCTCAGCGGAGCGACTGGAGCGATCGCGCAAGCAGCGTCGCCGACTGGTTGCGTTGCGTCGGCATGCCGCACTACGCGGAGCTGTTCGAGCAGCAGAAGATCGACCTCGACATCGTCCCGCAGCTGACCGACGAGGATCTCAAGGAAATCGGTATCCCGCTCGGCGATCGCAAGCGGCTCCTGACCGCGATCTCCGACTTTGCTGACATGGACTCTGCCGACTCACAGACGACGCGAGCGGGCGCGGTCGCCGAGCGTCGGCAGATCACGGTGGTCTTCTGTGACCTCATCGGCTCGACCGAGCTTGCGAGTCGCTTGGACCCGGAGGATCTCGCTACGACGATGGCCTCGTATCACGACTGCTGTAAGGAGGTCATCGACGGATGGGGCGGTCACGTCGCCGAGTTCCTCGGCGACGGCGCGGTCATCTACTTCGGCTGGCCGAGAGCGCACGAAGACGACGCTGAAAGGGCCGTGCGAGCTGCGCTCGAGCTCGTGGCGTCCGTCGGCCGGCTTCAGCTCGGCTCCAGCACGGTGCTGGCGGGCCGCGCGGGAGTCGCGACGGGCCTCGTCATGGTCGGCGAGACGAAGAGTGACGCGCTCGATCATCGAGAGGGCGTCGTCGGGGAAACGCCGAACCTCGCGGCGCGTGCGCAGGCGCTGGCTGCTCCGGGCGCGGTCGTCATCACTCCCGGAACCCGTAGGCTCGTGGGCGATCGGTTCGAGCTCGAGGAACTCGGCACCCATGAGTTGAGAGGGATTGCGGACCCGGTCGACGTCTGGCGGGTCGTGGACGTTCGCGCACAGAGCCGCTTCCAGGCGAGAGTTGGCGCCCGTCTCTCGCCGCTCGTGGGGCGTCAGGCAGAGCTCGACGTCCTCCTCGAGTCGTGGCAGGCAGCGCTCGCCGGAAGCTGGCGCTCCGTGCTCGTCGTCGGAGAGGCCGGGATCGGAAAGTCGAGGCTCCTGGAGGAGTTGATCGAGCAGACGACCTCCATCGATCGGGCAGTGCTTCGGCTCCAGTGCTCTCCCTACCACGTCGCAACCGCTCTGTTCCCGTTCGTCGAATGGATCCGGTCGAGTGCCGGGATCGAGCTCGGCACCGACGAACGCGCCGCACGCACCCGGTTGGAAGCTCTCGTGGACGGGCTCGGATTCGAGCGCCAGGCGACCATCCCGCTGCTCGCGCCGCTCCTCTCCGTCCCGCTCGGCGACGAGTACGAGACCTTGCGCCTCAGCCTCAAGCTGCAGCGCAAGCGCACGATCGAGCTCGTGATCGAGTTGATCAAGCGCACGGCCCAGTCGCGGCCGCTGCTGATCGCGGTCGAGGACGTTCATGCCGCGGACGCAACCTCGCTCGAGCTTCTCACCCACCTTCTCGAGCGGACACGAGGCGTCGCCGGGCTCCTCGTGATGACGGCAAGGCCGACGCTCGCCGCACGGTTTCGGCGCCGAAGTTTCGACCGTATCGAGCTCGACCCGCTGGCAGCGTCGTCGACGTTGGCGCTCGTCGACGAGCTGGTAAGTGGGAAACGGCTTCCCCCAGCCGTCCGGAATACGATCGTCGACTCATCCGACGGCGTCCCGCTGTTCGTCGAGGAGCTGACTCGCCAGCTGCTCGAGTCACCAGCGTTGCGTGACGCCGGCGACCGCTACGAGCTCGAGGCGGACCTCGCGGTTACCGTTCCTGCAACGCTGCACGATCTGTTCGTGGCCCGACTCGACAAGCTCGGCTCGGCAAAGGTCACGGCCCAGATCGCGTCGGCGCTCGGGCGGTCGTTTTCGCTCGACCTCCTGACGGCGGTCGCTCCCGCCTCCCAACGGGAGGTCGCGGACGATGTCGATCAGCTCTGCGGTGCACGGATTCTCGAAGCGGTCGACGACGAGCAGGGCGCGACGACCTACGCGTTCCGGCACGCGCTGCTTCGCGAGGCCGCGTATCACGCCCAGCTCAAAGCCCGACGGCGAGAGGTGCATCTCGGTGTCGCGCGCGTCCTCGAGGGGGCCTACCCGGGCGTGGTCGAGAGCGAGCCGGAGACGCTCGCGCATCACTTCGCGGAGGGCGGCGAGCCCCAACCGGCAGCCGATTACCTCCTCAGGGCAGGCGGGAAGGCGCTCCGAGCGTCCGCGGTGCACGAGGCGATCACACATCTGTCCAACGGCGTCGACTTGATCGCGGGTCTCACCCACACCGTCTCGCGGGACCGGACGGAGCTGCGCCTGCAGGCGCTGCTCGGAACGGCGTACATGCACGCGAAGAGCTGGGCCGCGTCGGAGGTCGAAGCCGCGTACTCCGGAGCGGCACGCCTGAGCGCCGCAGCAGAGACGGCGGCCGAAGGGATCTGGATTCTCTGGGGGATCTGGGTCTACCACCACGTGCGCGGCCGCGTCGACGACGCCTACGAAGCGGCGGGTCGGATCCGGGATCTTGCAGACTCCACGCGCGATCCGGACGCAGCGCTGATCGCGGACATGGTCGCCTTGCAGAGCTGCTTCTACACCGGGCGGTTCTCCGAATCCCTCGAGTACTGCAAGTCGTTCCTGGACGGGTACAGAGAGAACCGCCACCGCGCGTTGGCGGATGCGTACTCGACCGATCTGGAGCTCGTATGTCTCGTCCACCAGGCGATCGCGACCTGGATCGTCGGTCGGGCCGATCGGGCCGCCGAGATTTCACGGCGCGTCGACGAGCTCGCGCACGCGGTGGACCATCCGTATTCGGCAGCGTGGGCGAGCACGTGGGGTGCCGTGCCCGATCTCCTGCGCGGTGACACGAGCCGAGCAACCGAACGAGTCCTCCGCGGCTATCGAATCGCCGAGGAGAACGACTACTCGTACGTGACCGCGATGGCGACGATGATCGGCGGTTGGCTCGGCGGGCGGGAGGGACGCGCTGATCCAGTGGACGAGATCGAGGTTGGGCTCAGCGCTTTCCGCGCGACCGGCGCCGAAATCGTCGTTCCATACTTCGAGACGCTGCGCGCCGAGCTGCTCATCGAGCGCCAACGTCCGGAGGAGGCGGTCGGAGTGCTCGAGGATGCACGCTCGCGCATCGCTCGCTGGGGCGAGCGCTGGCAGGAGGCGGAGGTATGGCGCGTCGAGGCCAAGGCGCTCGCCGCAAGGAATGACGCGCACTCCGTAGTCGAAGCCCGTTTCATGACGGCCCTGGACATAGCCGCGAAGCAGGGTGCGTTCGGGTGGCAACTCCGCGCGGCAACGGATTTTGCCTCCTATCTCTGCCACCAACGGCGCCCAGACGACGCGCGCTCCATTCTCGAGCCGGCACGCGCGGCGGTCGAGGGCGGTGCCGACAGCGAGGACGTCTCGAGGGCCGACCGCATCCTGTCTGCCGCCAAAGAGCAACTGCTGGTCGGTTGATCCCTCCGGCTTCGGGTCGGATAATCGTCTGACTGCGATTCCGTCTCGAAGGGCGGGTGACTACACCTGTACGACGCCATTGTCGTTGGTGCACGGTGCGCCGGAAGCTCGGTGGCGATGCTGCTTGCGCGCAAGGGCCACAAGGTTCTGATCCTCGACCGGAATCCGTTTCCGAGCGACCGGGCGGCTTCGACGCACATGGTCTGGCACAGCGGTGTCGAGTACCTCTCGCGCTGGGGCCTGCTCGATCGACTCGAGGGAACGGGTTGCCCACCGATGCGGAACTTCAACCTCGACCTGGGCGAGTTGGTCCTGTCTGGGCATGCGCCGCCCGCCGGCGAGATCACCATGGCGTATGCACCCCGCAGGCTCGTACTCGACGACCTCCTGCTGACCGCGGCACGCGAAGCCGGGGCGGATGTTCGAACCCGATGTGCGGTCCGTGACCTGATCATTGAGGGCGACCGCGTCGCTGGTGTCCGCTTCGCGGACGAGAACCGGGCCATGCACGAGGTGCGGGCGCCGCTCACGATCGGCGCCGACGGTGAGAGATCGACTGTCGCGCGCCTCGTCGGAGCCACGTCCTACGACACACAGGGCCGGATCGGCGGCACGATCTGGGCCTACTTCGCCGACCTGCCGATCGATGACATGGAGTTCTACGCGCGACCCGGACGCATGGTCTACGCCTGGCGTACCAACGACGCGCTCACGGTCGCCGGCATCTGCTTCCCCTACCGCGACTTTCGAGATGCCGTGAGCGACCGCGGCACGACGATGCCTGCCGAGTTCGACGCGCTCGCCCCCGGGTTCGGCGAACGCGTGCGCGGTGCGAGTCGCATGAGCCGCTGGCGCACCGGATGCGCCTCGAGCTTTTGCAGGACCCCCGTCGGCCGAGGGTGGTGCCTGCTCGGCGACGCGGGATTGACGATGGATCCGATCACGGCCGCGGGGATCACGAACGCGTTCCGCGATGCGGCACTGATCGCGGAGGCAGAGGGCGACCTGGACAGTGCGCTGGCGGGCTTCGAGGAGCGCCGGAACGCGGTGTCGGTGCCGCTGTACCAGTTCACGTCGGACATGGCACGGCTCGAGCCCCCCACACAAGAGGTGATCGACCTCCTCGTCGGGCTGAGCCAAAGCCAGGACGACAGCGACTCCTACTTCGGCGTCTTCGCGCAGACCGTGTCCGTGGTCGAGTTCTTCGCGCCGGACAACGTCCAGCGCATCAGCGCCGCCGCAGCACGCGCTTAGGCATCCGTGGCGTCGCTCTGGCTCTTCTGCGTCAGCTGGATCAGCACGTCCTCCGGCCCGATGAAGTAGACGGTCGTCACGTTGAACGGTGGTGGAACGACGACGGGCTCGCTCAGGAACTTCCATTTCGGACTGAGCTGCTCGTAGAGCTCCTGGATGTTCGGGACGTCGAGGCAGATGTGCCGGTACCCGAGGTGGTTCGGGGCCCAGAGCGGCTCCGCCGCTTTTGGAGACGGTGGGTTTTCGAAGGTGAGAACCTCGATGTGTGTCGAGCCGCCGGCCGGCGGAGCGAGAGGTACGTACGTCGCTTTCGCGTTCTTGTAACCGTTCAGCTCGTCGACCCACGCGCCCTCGAGCGTCATCGGCGTGCCCGAGGTGAAGCCGAAGGTGTCGACGAAGAAGGCCCGGGTCGCCTCGAGGTCGTCGACGACGATGTTGACGTGATCGAAGACGATGCTCATTGCGTCACCAGCTCCGCCGTCGCTCGCTCCGCAGCGGCCTCAGCTTCCTGCTTCCAGGGCGGCTTCTTCAGCCCGAAATGCCGTTCGAGCATCTCCTCGGCAGTCTCGAGGGCCCCTTCGACCCACCCCTGGCCGTGTGAGTAGGACTCGCCGCAGATGTAGACCGGGTGCGGCGGCTTCGGCTGGATGATGCGCTCCGCGACCTCGTAGCTGCGAACGCCGACGTGCCAGAAGTTCGCGCCGCCCCCGTAGGGATCCTCGCCCCAGTCGCGGTATGCACCCGCTATCGGCTTCTGAACTCCCGACGGATGACCGTGCATCTCGAGCAGCTGGCGGTGGATCTCCTCCACCATCCGTTTCGGCGCCGGATGCTTCGACCACTCGGAGGACTCGTCGACGGCGACCGCGCTCTCGAACGACGGCGCCTGTGAGTCGCGCAGGCCCGCCCAGTAGTCGAGATCTAGCCCGTCGTCGTAAACGAGCAGGACGGCGTACTTCGTCTTCGCGTCGACGTCCCAGTAGTAGCACTGCCGAATCGGCAGGTCGGTGACGGACCTGCCACTCGAGAGTCCCGCCTGCGGCTGCCGGGGCGTCGGCGGCTGGACCGGAGGAAGCTTCTCCCACCAGGCTTCGGAATACAGGATCGCAAGCTTGAAGAGCGGGATTGGCGTGACCGACCCGATCAGGTCGTGCACCCCCTTGTTCTCCGGGGCGAGGACCGCTCCCGTCTGCTCGAGCAGCTCGAGCGAACGTCGCGGGAGCGCGAGGATCAAACGCTTCGCGAAGACGGTCTGTGGCTTTCCCTCCTCGACGACCTCGAGCCTGACGTTGCCATCGTCCGTCACGTCGAAGCCCTCGAGCCGCGCGCTCAGGTGGATCTTGCCGCCTGCCTTGTAGAACTGCTCCGCGAGCGTCAGAGGAACCTCGTCGTAGCCCTCCTTGATGCGGACGTACGTCGTCGTCGGGGTGAAGTCACCGAGGTTCCACCCAAAACCGTCGGCGGCACTCCACGTGTAGAGGATGCTGTCGTAGCCCCCGGCGTCCTCGTCCAGATGCAGCGCTTCGTTGCTGATCGACCGCAGCATCAGGTAGCGCATAGGAAGCGAGGCCAGCGACGCACCCTGGTAGGTGCCGTCCGTCGCGAGGGTTTTCCATTGTGCGGCGGTGAGTTTCAGATCCTTCCAGCTCTTGACCTTGATCCCGAACAGCTTCTCGATCGTCGGCGCAAGCGACAGCGCGGCCGCCTGGGCGGTCAGGTTGTTCAGGATGTTGGGGTCGCGCTCGTCGGATGCGACGTTGTATGGGATCTTCGCCGCGTCCGTCAGCTCGAACATCCGAAGGAGCTTTCCTCGGAGGTACGCGATGTTCTGCGGCTCGTCCGCCGGCAGCGGCCGCGTCTCCAGCTTTAGGTACTTGACGAGCGCGTCGACCCAGGGGTGTTCCTCGACGATGTAGCGCATTCCGCCGAGCTCGACCCGCGCGCTCGGCATCTTCGGGGGGATGACAGTGAGTAGCCGTCCTCCGACGCGGTCGCTCGCCTCGAAGACCTTGATGTGCAAAGCGCTGTCCGACGCCTTCAGACGCCACGCGCTGTAGATGCCGGAGATCCCGCCTCCGACGATTGCGTAGTCGAGTACTTGCTCGCTCATCCCCTCGCCTCCGATTCGTCAGCTGTGGGAGCACACGGGGGCGCCGGCATCTGCGGCCAGCCGTACGGCGGCATCGGCTGGGTGTCGATCGAGACGACGATCACCTGTGGCTTCTTCTGTTGATCCGCGTTGCGGATCGCTCTCTTCAGCGCCTTCTCGACATGCGAGGGCCCCTGGTCCTTCGTGATCGCAACCGCGTCTGCCCCGAATCCCTCCGCGACCTTGACCAGGTCCGGAGCGCCGAGGGCGTAGTAGTCGGTCCAGTCCGATGCGGGCGGGAACAGCCCTCCCATGCCCTGGCTGACCATGGCCAGGTCGTTGTCGTAGAGCACGACCCAGATCGCGCCGGCGCCCTGCGCGGCGGCCGTGGACACTTCGGCCGCGTGCATCATGAACGCCCCGTCGCCGACGATCGCGAGGCAGTTCTCCTTGGGGGCGGCGATCTTGGCGCCGACGACGGCGCAAACGCCGAAGCCCATCGGCCCCATGTCGAGCGCCGAGTGGTACTCGAGCTGCGCGCCGACGACGAGGTTGTTGAGCGACCATCCGACGCAGTTGCCCGCGTCGATGAAGATGTGGCGGCTCCTCATCGTCTCGTTGATGACGCGCATGAGCGCGGCCGGATGTGTCGGGGCGTTGTCGGAATCGCGGCTTTTGGGGTCCGCAAAGGGCGAGGTCGTCGCCTTGATTCCCGCGATCAGCTGGAGCCGCGCCTTGGTCGGCGCCGGATCGGGGTTCTTGCCGGTGGCCGCCTCGAAGAGGGCTTCGATCGTGGCCCCGACGTCGCCGACGATCCCACGGGTGATGGGGAAATTCCTGCCGATCATGCCCTCGTCGAGATCCACGTGGATGAAGTGCTCCGTCGGGATCAGGCTCTGCGAGAACGGTTGGGCGTTGGAGACGGTCGTCGCGAGCTCACCGAGGCTCGACCCGAGCACCATCAGCGCCTCGAACTGGCTCGGCTTCCCGGGCGCGGCGCCCATGTAGACGTCCGGCCAGGCACAGGCTGTGATCCCGTAGTTGCGAAGCGACAGCGCGTGGTCCTCGGGGAAGATTCCCTTGGCGTCGGGCGTCGTCATGATGGGCAGCGCCCATTTAGCGACGAGCTTCTGGAAACGCGCCAGGCGATGCGTGTCGGAGAGGGCCGCGCGCGCCCCGTTTCCGAGAAAGATGAGTGGCCGCGTCGCGCTCGAGAGATCCCCGAACGCGAGCTTCACCGCTGCGTCGTCGGTGCTGCTCGGCACGGTCCGGTAGCGGCTCGGCGCGGAGGGGAACCAGGTGGTGTACGGGTTGGTCGTGTCGCTCCCCGTGACGCAGGTCCCGGCGACGTCGTTCGGAATGCTGAGATGTGCGGCACGCGACGGCTGGGACTGCGCCACGCGCAACGCCTGCTCGATGAGCGTGGCTGCGTCCGACTGGCTCGCGATGACGGCGCTGTAGGCGACGGCGTTTCGGTAGATGGTGTCGATGTCCAGATCGACGTCGATCCCCTCCTGCAGGTAGCCCATCCCGAAGAACTTCTCCGCCACCTCGCCCGTTATCGCCAGGAGCGGACAACCCGCCGCGTTCGCGTTCACGGTCCCGGAGAGGGCATTCGCAGCCGCCGGCCCGGACGTCGTCAGTACGACGCCGAGGCCGCCACCCGCCCACGCGAAGCCATGCGCCATGTAGGCGGCGCCGGTCTCCTGCCGGCAGACGACGAAGTCGAACGTCGTGTCCTGCTTCTTGAGCTCGTCGATGATCCACACGGCCGCACCGCCGGGAATCCCGAAGATGGTGGTCGCTTGCTCGAGCTTCAGGTACTCGAGGAGGAGCTGCGCGACCGTCAGGTTGTTGCGCTGTTCTCCACCGTCAGCCGGTGCGCCGATTGCCGCGACAGTGGCATCCGCATTCGTTATATCCATGGCCCGTCCTCCCTCGCGAATGTGCGTATTCAAACGCACTGCGCCCGAAAACTGAAGGGAACTCCATCGTGAGCTCCCGTATGAACGTCGGTGCGATCGTTCGCCCGCTCGATTCGTCCCGCTCCGGAGCCGAAGAAGAGATCGATCGCTCCAGAAATGCTCCAAGACGCTGATGTGAGACGACTGAGCGGCGCGGCGTCAGACCCTCGGTCTGTTTTCCGAAATCCAATGAGCAGAGGCGAGGTGAAGCTGCGGTCGCCGACGCGTTCGTCCTGCCAGGCTAAACACGGCCCACAGAGAGGAGGTCGTTCGGCGGTCTGGCTCCGCGTCGCGCCATGCGACCCTCGCCTGATCCCGCACCGGCAAACAAGAGACACGCCTCCCCCTGTCGCAGTTCAGCCAATCTGCGTCCGCCGCGATGTTGGTCGGGCCGTCTGCACGACAATGGGGCGACGAAAGCGCTCTTCAGCTAAGCGCCACGTGCTGCAGAGCGAATCTTCTCGGCGACGGCGTCGCTTCCGATAAGAAGCGTCAGCAGTCGCGCCCTGAGCGGCATTTGTTCGTACTGGTGCGCCACGACCTCGGGCAGCTTGGCAAGCACTTCGTCCGGCACTCCGACCGCCTCCAAGAACGGCTCAGCCGTGGCCGCGGGCATGCCTGCCGCAGCGAGCGCCGCCACCGGGTCCGTGTCGAGCTCTTCGCGGTACACATCGTCGTTTGTGATCCGCTCAGCAAGAGCGACGAGCTCGCGCAACTCTCGGTCTAGCGCCAACGCGCATTCGCGCATCCCTGCCGCCTCGGCCGCGGCGACGGGATCGGCGTCGAAACGCTTCCGGAACAATGGGTCGATCTCGAGCTCCCGCGCGAGCTCCGCCAGATCGCGGTCTGTCATCCCCTCCGCTGCCGCCTCGTGCTGCTCCCGGGTGCTCATGTCCAAGAGGGTTCGCTGCGCTTTGAGAACCCAACCCTGGGGAGCGAGAGGAAGCAGCCGCAACAGGTGCGCTAGTTGGTCATCGGCATGGGAGTTCGCCGGCACATAGAACAAGACGCCTACAGAGCAGCAATTCTTCCTCGGGCGTTCGCGACTTCGCGATTCCCATACCCTCGATCTCCGCATCGCGCCGTCCGCCCAATTCGGCTCGGGGCCGCCGAGTTCTCCTCGCTCTCACCTAGGAAGTGGGTGTCCATCCGGTCTGCGCGTTCGTCGAATCAGCCGGCCAATACCCGCTCGAGCTCGTCGAGGCACCCGTGCCATCCCTGGTCCTGGGCGCCGCGGCGCTCGTCGGTCGAGATGCCGCTGTTGACCATCAGCACCGTGGTCGAGCCCCCGGACTCCGAGAAGGAGAGCTCGATCAGCTGCTCGTTGGAGGGATCGTCGTCGAAGGTCCAAGTCATCACCAGCCGGTGCGGCCTGTCGATCAGCGTGTACTCGCCCCGAGCTTCGACCTCCGAACCGTCGGGCCTCCGCATCACCACCCGGACCCTCCCGCCCACACGGAGATCGACCTCGGCCGCCGGCGTGTCCCAGTCGGGGGCGCAGTGGAACCAGCGCCGCATCACTTCAGGGCTGGTCCAGGCGTCGAAGACGTCCTCGACCGAAGCCGCGAAGGTCCGCTCGATACGCACGACGTGGCCGGACTCCTCGGTCACCCTCGCTCCTTCCGTTCCTCCAGGTACTCGCCGACGACGTCGAAGAGGCGCTCCCAGCGCTCCCGCTGGCTTTCTATCCAATCCGAGGCCTCGGCAAGCGCCTCCGGCCGCAGGGCGAGGCGGTGGGTCCTGCCGTCGATCACGCGGCTCACGACGCCTGCCTCCTCCAGCAGCTTCAGGTGCCGGGAGATGGTGGGCTTGGAGACGCCGAAGTCCCGGGTCACGTCTCCGACGGTCGCTACTCCGCCGCTGAGCCGTTCTACGATGTCGCGCCGGAGCGGATGCGCGAGGGCCTTGAACGCATCGTTAGCCATTGTGCTAACTATATAGGCTGACCCCGCGGACCCACACAGGAGGTGGCACGTTGATGACGGAGCACAGGATCGGCACACAGGCGGAGTGGCAGGCGGAGCGCGACGAGCTGCTGAAGGGGGAGAAGGAGCTCACCCGCAGGGGCGACGACCTGGCCAGGAAGAGGCGCGAGCTGCCCTGGGTCCCGGTCGAGAAGGACTACCACTTCGAGACGGAGGAGGGCGCGAAGACCCTCGCCGATCTCTTCGACGGCCGCTCCCAGCTGCTCGTCTACCACTTCATGTTCGGGCCGCCCTACGAGGCAGGCT
>VAWZ01000159.1 GCA_005888365.1 Actinomycetota bacterium | reverse complement strand
GCGTGGGTCCTCGCAAGCGCAGCCATCGCGAGCACGGCGCCGACGGCGACGATCTGCAGCCAGATCGCGGCGCTGTTCGCGGCAGTAGGCACATCGGCTCCTTGGAAGTACCAGTGGCCCGGACTGACGTTCCAGAAGAGGTGCAGCGGCAGATACACGAACGACTCCGCGGTGACGGTGCGCGCGTTCTGCGTCGAGTAGGCGGCGAGCAAGGCGCTCTTGTCCCAGAGCAGAACAGGGAGGTTTGCGGCCAACACCGGCACGGCGAAGCCGAGCAGCTGGAGCTCGGCTGGGCGGACACGCCTCCGCCGCAACAGCCAGAGCACGAGGGCGAGACATGCGAAGGCTGGGGTCCATTTCGCGATCGCCCCCAGACCCAGGACAAACCCGCTCGCCAGCCAACGCTCGCGGTGTCCGAGCAGGAGACCGATGACCAGGGCTGCCGTCGGAACGAGGTCGAAACGGAACTCCCAGAAGAACGCATTTGAAGGCCAGAGCGCAACGAACGCGCTCAACCACGGCGTCCATTGCGTGCGTAGCGCCCAGATGCCGGCGACGCACAGGAGTTGGAACGGGATCATGAGGAAAGCGTTCGCGGTCCTGGCCGTCCCACCACCGAGCCAGGTGTCGAGGGCGAAGAGCGCGACTGCGCCTGGCGGGTACTCCGAGTGCGGGTACTCGCCGTGCAGAAGCGCTTCGCCTTGAGCCGAATAGAGGCCGTTGGGATCATGATCGCCGTGGACGCCCAGGTGCAGGTGGATCGCGATCCAGCCGAGCTGGAACGCGCCGCCGAGGATCAGGATGGGAGCGAGGCGCAGTTCTGTCCGCGACGGCCAGACGGCAAGCAAGGCCGCACCTGCGACTAGCGCTTCGACGATCGGCCAGGCGGGCGAGGTGTTGAAGGTCGCCGAGCCTCTGAGATACTCGAGCACGAGCACGAGTCCGGCGCCGATCGCCAGGATCGTGTATGGAGACGTCGCCAGTCGGCGCCGTCGAGGGAATCCGCGCTCCTGCGACGGTGCTTTGAGCGGTCGCGTCACCCCGGTCTGCACACGTGAGATCGTGGCCAGCGTGTCCGACGGACAGGGCAGATCGCACGGACATCGCACCAGCGGCGGGCGTGCTGATCAGCTGACGAGCGGCCGCGCACTTGCCGATCGTAGGCGGATCGTCGACTCGTCGATGCCTCTAGTTGCCCTTTTCGCTTGCCTCACCGGGCGTCAGGTGGAGCGGGCTAAAGTCCGGGCCGATGAGGATCGCCGTCTGCGTCAAGCACGTTCCCGACGCGACCGTCCACAAGCGGATCGACCCGGCCTCCAAGCGGCTCGACAGGTCCGGTGAAGGAGCGCTCAACCCCACGGACCTGAACGCCGTCGAGGAGGCGCTTCGGATCAAGGAGGCGCACGGCGGCGAGGTCGTCCTCGTCTCGTTGGGGCCGGCGAAGTCCATGGACTCGCTGCGCAAGGCGCTTGCGATGGGAGCGGACCGGGCGCTCCTCGTCGCGGACGATGCGGTGGCGGGCTCCGATCTCGTCGCGACGACCGCCCCCCTCGCCCGCGCGCTCGAGCGAGAGAGCCCGGACCTCGTGCTCTTCGGGCAAGCGTCGAGCGACGGCGACGGGGCGGTGCTCTGGGCGGCTGTCGCCGACCGGCTGCGACGCCCACTCGTCTCGCAGGTCGCGAGCCTGACGGTCGAGACCGACTCGATCACGGGCAAGCGTCAGACCGAGCACGGGTACGACGTGATCCGCGCTCCGCTGCCTGCGGTGGTCGCGGTCTCGGACGCGATCAACGAGCCCCGCTACCCCTCCCTCAAGGGGATCATGGGAGCGAAGTCGAAGCCGCAGGAGACCCTCGACCTCGCGGCGATCGGCATCGACGTCGGGTTGGTCGGCGAGGCGGGCTCGAAGACGACCGTGCTCGAGCTCGGACCGCCGCCCTCGCGCGGCGACCAGGTCAAGATCGAGGACGACGGGAGCGGCGCAGAGAAGATCGTCGAGTATCTGCTCGAGAGGAGACTGATTTGAAATTTCTCGTCTTCCTCGAGCACTACCACGGAGAGCTCGAGAAGGGCGGCCTGGGCGTGCTCTCGAAGGCGGCCTCGCTCGGCGAGGCGGCGGGAGTCGTTCTCGGCCCGGAGGCTCGCGAGGTCGCAGGCGGCGCAGGCGCTTACGGAGCGTCGACCGTGTACGTGTCGGAGGACGAAGCGTTCGCATCCCCGCTTCCGCAGCCCCGGGTCGACGCGCTCGCGGCGCTCGTCGGGCAGACGAGCCCGGACGCAGTTCCCTTCGGCGCGTCCGTGCTCGCATCGGATGTCGCCGCAGGTCTCGCGGCGCGCGTCGGGGCGGGTCTCAACTGGGACCTCACAGATCTCGTCCTGGAGGGTGACGAGCTCGTGGGCAAGCGGCCCGCGCTCGGCGACACGGTTCTCGTCGACGTGGGGTGGACGGGTGCTCCGCGAATCGCGCTCGTGCGCGCGGGAGCGCTCGATCCGGTCGAGTCGGGCGGCTCCGCGACCGTCGAGGACTTCGAGGTCGGCTTCTCCGACTTCTCGACGCTTGCCACCCTCGTCGAGCAGACGCAGGAGGAGTCGAGTGGGCCCTCGATCGAGGATGCAGACGTCATCGTCGCGGGCGGCCGCGGTCTCGGCTCGCCCGAGGCGTTCTCTCTCTGCGAACAGCTCGCGTCGGCCCTCGGCGGCGCTGTCGGCGCGACCCGCGCCGTCGTCGACGCAGGCTGGTACCCGTACTCGACCCAGGTCGGGCAGACAGGGAAGACCGTCTCTCCCAGGCTGTACGTCGCCTGCGGCATCTCGGGCGCCATTCAGCACAAGGTCGGGATGCAGGGTTCCGGGACGATCGTCGCGATCAACAAGGACCCGAATGCGCCCATCTTCGACTTCTGCGACCTCGGGGTCGTGGGCGATCTCCA
>VAWZ01000157.1 GCA_005888365.1 Actinomycetota bacterium | reverse complement strand
TCGGCCATACCGGCGCCTCCCGTAATTGCGGCTCTACAGCCGGGCCTATCCCGGCGGCAACCCGCGCCAACTTACGAGCGAGGCGCCGGGTACTCCATACGGTCTAGGTCGTCGAGAGAGCCGGAGCCGGGACTGTGGGCTCGGCTTCGGTTTCTCAGTACGCGACGGCGCCGCGGCCGGTCTCCGCAGCGTGGCGCTGCTCCTCGGCGCGGTACGACGAGCGGACGAGCGGGCCGGAGAAGACCGAGCCGAAGCCGAGCGCCTCGCCCTGCTCCCGGAACCAGCGGAACTCGTCGGGGTGCACCCAACGGTCGATCGTCGCGTGCTTGGGCGAGGGCTGCAGATACTGGCCAATCGTCACGACATCCACCCTGTGAGCCCGAAGGTCGCGCATCGTCTCCACGACCTCGTCGTTCGTCTCGCCCAGGCCGACGATGATTCCCGACTTCGTGAGCACGTCGTACCTCGCGAGCCCCTTCACCCGGCGTAGGAGCCAGAGCGCCTTGTCATAGCTCGCCTTCGCTCCGCGCATGCGCGGATGGAGGCGGCGAACCGTCTCGATGTTGTGCCCGAAGACATCCGGGCGGGCCTCGACCACGGTTGCGAGTGCCTCATCCTCGACCCCGAGGAAGTCGGGCGTCAGGACCTCGACGGTCGCCGCGGGCAACTTTCGGCGAAGTGCGCGGATGGTCGCCGCATAGTGGCCCGCTCCGCGATCGGGCACGTCGTCACGATCGACCGAGGTGACGACCACATGCGAGAGCCGCATCTTTGCCGCCGCCTGCGCGAGTCGCAGCGGCTCGAGTGGGTCGGGGGGCGAGTCCGGACGGCCGGAGTGGACGAAGCAGTAGCGGCACGCGCGTGTGCAGATGTCGCCGAGGATCTGGAACGTCGCCGTGCCGCGACCCCAGCACTCCGCGATGTTCGGGCAACGAGCCTCTTCGCAGATCGTGTTGAGGTTACCCTCGCGGACGAGACTCTTTACCTCGAAGTAGCGGGTGTTGGCGCTGGGCGCCCGGACCCGCATCCAATCGGGTCGGCGGGGCCTGTCCGCAACCGGAAGTGATGTTCCCATCGCTCGCCTAGTCTAGAGACGGCGGTTCCCGAGGCTCCTCTCGGAGCTTCGCGGTGGTTTCGAGCACTTCGCTCATCGAGCCGAGAGCTGCGCGTGAATCGGCTGCCGCCAGAGGCCGACGCCGTCGTCTGCGGGTAGCGCCTCGAACTCGAGCTCGAAGACGTCGGCGACGGCCGCCGCTGCCGCAGGCCTCACCTCTTCGACGTCGACTGGCCGACCGAGCTCGCGCGCGATCGTGGTGAACTGTGCGTCCTCGAGGCCGCATGCCGTGATCCAGTCCGTGAAGGGAGCGGGGTCGAGATCGACGTTGAGCGCGTAGCCGTGCGTCGTCACCCAGCGGGACACATGCACGCCGATGGAGGCGATCTTCCGCGGGGGACGGGTCATCCACATGCCGGTCAGCCCCGCGATGCGCTCGCCCTCGAGCCCGAAGGCGCCGAGCGTCCCGATGAGCGCCTCCTCGAGGTCGCGCACGTACCTCTTCACATCGCGGCCGTGGCGCCGGAGATCGAGGATCGGGTAGCAGACGAGCTGTCCCGGCCCGTGGAAGGTCGATTTCCCGCCGCGGTCGGTCTCGGCGATCTCGACCTCCGCGTCCTCGGGGACGTGGAGCTCGACGCCGATCTCGGTGCGCCGCCCGACGGTGACGACCGGCGGGTGCTCGAGGAAGACCACGGTCTCCGGAATCGCGCCCTGCGAGACAGCTCCGGCGAGCGATCGCTGGAGCTCGAAAGCTTCGCCGTAAGGGACGAGTCCGAGCTCGAGCAGGTACGCGCCGTCGCTCATGGCGGGAGGCTAGTCGGCGGGGAGCAGCTCGCGGGCTGCTCCCAGGTCTTCGGCGCGAACCAGGATCTCGACGGGGCCGCTCATCGACCCGAGGGCGGCTCCTGCGCCGAACGAGGTCGAGCGCTGCGTCGACTCGATGCCCGCGGACTCGAGGAGCGAACGAACCATCGTCGCCTCGGCCTCACTCGGCACGACCGTCAGCGGGACGAGATCGGCGCTAATAGGCCGACTCGTCCCAAGTCTGGAGACGCTTGCGCAGGTCGCGCAGGAAGCGTCCCGCGAGCGCGCCGTCGACCAGTCGGTGGTCGTAGGTCAGGGTCAGGTTCATGATCGGCCGGATCGCGATCACGTCCTGGCCCATCTCGTCCTGGACGACCCATGGCCTCTTCACGACCGCATACGTCCCGAGGATCGCGGCCTGCGGCTGGCTGATCACAGGTGTCCCGTGGAACGTGCCGTAGCCGCCGGGGTTGGTAATCGTGAACGTCCCGCCTTGCACCTCGTCAGGCAGCAGCTTCTTGTCCCGCGCCCGCTGGGCGATGTCGGTGACACCCTTTGCGATGCCGAGCAGGTTGAGCGTCTCTGCGTTCCTCAGCACCGGGACGATGAGGCCCTTGCCGTCGGCGAGCTCGACGGCGAACCCGAGATTGACGTAGCTCCGGGTGACGATCTGGTCGGCCCGGATCTCGCCGTTGATCCACGGGTAGTCCTTCAGCGTCTCGACCGCTGCGCGCGCGATGAACGAGAGGTACGTCACGTTCACACCGTGCGTGCGCTCGTACTCGGGCTTCAGCTTCTTGCGCAGCTCGACCACGCGAGACATGTCGACCTCGATCGCGCTCGTCACGTGTGCCGACGTGTCGAGAGACCGTCGCATGTGCTCCGCGATCCCGCGGCGCATCGCCGTCATCGGCTCGAACATCTCTCCCGCGACGGGCTCGGCTGCCCGCTCAGCTGGGACCGCCGGAGCCGGAGCCGGAGCCGGAGGCGGAGCAGCATCCAGGGGCGGAGGGGGCGCTGCGGGTTGCGGCGGGGCGACAGT
>VAWZ01000156.1 GCA_005888365.1 Actinomycetota bacterium | reverse complement strand
GTCTCGGGTGAGCGCCGGCGCACGGCGGCCGCGGCTTCGGAGCCTGTGATGTCGGGGAGCCGGAAGTCGACCACGGCGACGTCCGCGCCGAGCTCCGCGCTCGCGTCCGCAGCCTCGAAGCCGGTCGCAACCCGGCCGACGACGTCGACGTCCTCCTGGCTGTCGAGGAGGAACGCAAGCGTGTCACGGTATTCGGCGTTGTCCTCCACGAGGAGCACGCGGATCGGCGCGCTCACAGACGAACTCGTCTTGGCCTGACGCTCTCGCCCGTGAGCGCGAGCCGCGGGCGAGCGTTCATTCAGCGACCAGCAGCAGCGGGTAGTGCGGTTGGCCGCCGTCGTTGACCTCGAGCTCCAGCTCCGGATGTGCCCGTTCCACAACGACCCGGAGGCTGTCCGGTGGCGGTGCGCTCTCGCCCGTCAGGATGCCCAGCCAGCTGCGCTCTCCTTTGAGCATCTTGTCGATCACCGCGAGCGCGACTTCGTCCAGCTCATCTCCTGCAGCGACCGGCGATCCCTCGACGAGCCCAAGGTACGCACCCTTCGGGATCGACTTGCCGTCGAGCTTGGCGTCGCGGGAGGCGACGGTTACCTCGCCGCTCACAACGGACTCGAGAACTGCCAGCATCCCCCGCTCGTTGTCGTCCGCCGAGCTCGTCGAGAGGAAGGGCACCATCGCCGCCAAGCCCGCCTGCACGGAGCGCGCAGGCAGGACCCGTACCGACTTCGCGGTGAGCGCCGCAGCCTGCTCCGCGGCGAGAATCACGTTCGCGTTGTTCGGCAGGACGATGACCTCCGAGGCCGGAACCGCCTCGATCGCGGCCACGATCTCGGCCGCCGACGGATTCATCGTCTGACCGCCCTCGATGACGATCGTCGCTCCATAGCCCTCGAAGAGCCGCTTGTTCCCGTCACCCTGGCAAACGGCGACCAGGCCGGTCTCGAGCGTGCCGAGAGCCGGGCCGGCAAGAAGCCTTTCCTCGCGTGCGGTCGCCTGCTGACGCATGTTCGCGATCTCGACACCTGCGATCACGCCCGAGGACGTGCCCACGGAGAGGGCCGCACCCGGATCGTCGGTGTGGACGTGGACCTTGAGCGCGGAACGGTCCCCGACGACGAGGAGCGAGTCCCCGAGCGGCTCGAGCCGGCTCTCGAGGGTCGCGGCGTCGAGCTCCTCTCCCTCGACGACGAAAATCGTGCAGTAGCGATATCGGGAGAGCTCCCGGTGGATGGCTTCCAGCGCCAGGCTCACCGTCTCCTGTGGAACGTCGGGAAGCGGCTCGCCGGCCGCGGCCAGGGTGAGCCCCCGAACCAGCTCGACGAGACCGGCGCCGCCGGCGTCGACGACCCCGGCCTGGCCGAGGACCTCGAGCAGCTGCGGTGTCCGTGCGAGCACCTCCTCCCCTCGCTCGAGCACTGCTCGAAGAAGCTCGGGCGGGCTCGGGCTCTCCTCCGCCCGGCGCTCCGCCTCCTCGGCCATCTCGCGGACGACGGTCAGCATCGTCCCTTCCACCGGTTGCTTCACCGTGCGGTAGGCCGCGTCGCTCGCCGAGCGGAACGCACGGCTCAACGAGGACGCGGACGCATCGCCGTCGCGACCGGCGACCTCCGCGAAGCCGCGCACGATCTGGGAGAGGATCACTCCGGAGTTGCCTCGCGCCGACATCAACGCGGCTCGGGACAGCTCCTTCGCGAGCACTGCGCGGTCCTCGGTCGTCGAGTGCTCGAGCGCGTCGACGACGCCCCGCACGGTGAGCACGAGATTCGTTCCAGTGTCCCCGTCCGGGACCGGATAGACGTTCAGGTCGTCGATTCGCCGGCGATGCGCCTCGAGGTTCTGCAGGGCCGCTCTCGCGAGGACGTCGATGGACTGCCGGTCCACCGCGCGAGCTTAATCGCCGCCGGGCCTATCGCTCCCGTGTCGCGATCGGCTGCACCGACGCATACGCCGGTAGGTAGAGGCGCTCGACGTACTGCGCGACCATCCTGGCCGCGTTGAAGCCGGACCCGACGGTCGCGATCGACCCACGCATCATCTCGAGCCAGCGGAGCGGGAGACCGTCGGCGCCGCGGTCGTAGAACGCCGGAGCGACCTCTTCCTCGAGCAGACGCATGAGCTCCGCACCCTCGGCCTCGTCGCCCTGCGCCGAGATCTCCTGCGGAATCGCCCAGCCGATCCGCGGCGAGTACGCCTCAGGCCACCAGCCGTCGAGCACCGAGAGGTTGAGGACCCCGTTCATCGCGGCCTTCATTCCGCTCGTCCCTGATGCTTCGTGCGGCACGCGAGGCGTGTTCAACCACACGTCGACTCCTTGAACGAGCGCCCGGGCGAGCTCCATGTCGTAGTCGGGGAGGAAGACGATCCGGCCCCGCGCGTCGCGTCCCTGAGCGCGGCGGACGACCTCGGCGAGGACCGCCTTGCCCTCTCCGTCTGCCGGATGTGCCTTCCCGGCGAACACGAGCTGGACCGGTCGCTGCGGATTCCCGAGCAGCCCGCGGAGCCGGCTCGCGTCGGAGAGGACCAGCGCCGCACGCTTGTAGGTCGCGAACCGGCGCGCAAACCCGACGGTCAGCACGTCGCGATCGAGCGACTCTCCACCCAGGTGGGCGCTGGAGCGGTCGGCGACGAGCTCGAGCAGCCTCGACTTGCACGCGAGATGGACACGCCAGAGCTCGGCGGGGTCGACCTCGCCTGCCCGCTCCCACCCTTGCTCGTCGGGGGCAGCATCGAGGCGGACGCCAGCGCTCGCAAGCAGGTCCTGGAGCTCGGCCGAGATCCAGGTCGGAGCGTGCACGGCGTTCGTCACGTGGCCGATCGGCACCTCGTCCGTCTTGAGATCCGGCCAGAGCGGATGCCACATCCTGCGAGAC
>VAWZ01000102.1 GCA_005888365.1 Actinomycetota bacterium | reverse complement strand
GCGCGAGTTCGCGTCCGAGAAGGCGATGATCTCGCTCGAGCTCTCCACGACCGCGCGATTCTGTGCCGAGGCCTTGCCCGCGCGCTCGCAGCGGAGGAGCCGAACCGACGGGGACCGGCCGGCGAACTCCTCGACGATCTCGTTCGTCGCGTCCTCGGATCCGTCGGAAGCGACCACGATCTCGAGCTCCTCGCCGGGGTAGTCGAGCTCGAGGAGGTTCTCGACCCTGCGAGCGATGACCTGCTCCTCGTCGTGCGCGGCCACGATCACGGTGACGCCCGGCGTGATGTCCTCCTTGCGAACCGGTCGCGGCCGGAGCCGTGCGAGCGCCGCCGCAGCGACGGGATAGCCGACGTGGGTCCAGGCAAGCGCGCCGAGGCTTCCCCAGAAGAGACTCTTTGCGAGCACGGCGCGACGATACCCGCCGCCAACGAGTTCTTAGTCGCGTCTCCGGTACGCCTGCTCGTCGTGAACGGCCTTGCCCAACGTGGCGGGCAGCAAGCCTCCCGCATCGAAGCGCCGCTTGAACTCGTAGAGCGAGTCCTCGAAACCGCCCACTCCGCCGCCGAGGTGGAAGTGGGTGAAGCCCTGGACTGTCGCCCACGCTGCGGTCTCGTAGAAGAGGACATGGTTTGCTCCGAGCGACTGCCCACGCTCGCTCGACGCCCCGAGGTGATAGTGGAGAAGTGGCGGCGATGAGAGACACACGATCGACGCGGCGAGCTCTCCGTCTTCGTAGGCGTCGAAGCGCAGGAGCGCGTCCCCCAGGTCTGTCGCCAGATGCAGCCAGTACTCCTCGGGAAAGAAATAGAAGGACGATGCGTCCCTGCGGCGCATCGTCTCCCGGTAGAGCGCGACGAAGTCCCCCAGCTCCTCGGGCCCGATCGCGGCGGCGATCTCGACCCCGGCTCGCTGTGCCTTGCGGACGACGCGCCGGTGATGTGCGTCCATGCCGGCGAGGAGCTGCTCGGGATCTCGTCCCTCGAGACGCCATCCGACCGTATGGCCGATCTCCTCGACGTGCCAGCGGCTCTCGGCCAGTCGCTGGTTCTCGAGGACCGGATGGAAACGGGCGAACGTCGCGACAACTCGGTTCTCCCGACACCAGCGGTCGTAAGCCTCGAAGAAGAGAGCCACGGGCGGATCGTCGCCGGTCGCGACGGGCCCGCCGTAGCCCATCGGCGTGCCGACGTCGCGGTACTCCTCGGGGGCCTCGCGCAGGAGGAGAGGGAAGGCCACGCTGCCGCCGTCGGCCGCGAGCCGGAGGAAGACCGGCCGGCCCTGACCGAGAAGCGAAGCGCTCTCCAGGTACGCGCGTCGGAAGTACACGTCCGCGAGCCCGAGATCTGCAAGGAGTTCGTCCCACGCCTCTGGGGCGACCTCGACGAGAGTGCTCACGAATCGCCGGCCCGCTCGCGCGAGGCGCGGGCGCGCTCGATGTTCATCTCGTCCACGGCCGGCTCCGGCTCGGTCCGGAAGAGCTGGGCGAACGTGAGGAAGACGATCTTCAGGTCGAGCCAGAGCGACCAGTGGTCGATGTACCAGACGTCCTGCTCGATCCGCTCGGGCCAGCCGATCGCCTCGCGGCCGTGCGTCTGCGACCAGCCGGTGAGGCCCGGCCGAACCGCGAGCCTGCGCCGGTCGGGGGCGCTGTAGTTCGCCACCTGCTCCACGAGGTCCGGCCGAGGGCCGACCAGGCTCATCTCGCCGCGCACGATGTTCACGAGCTGCGGGAGCTCGTCGAGCCCTGTGCGGCGAAGGACCCGACCGCTGGACGTGATGCGCGGATCGTCGGAGACGACTCCGAAGGGGTCCTGGGTGAGCCCCAGCTCCTGGCCGACCGCGACCGCGTCCGGGACCATCGTGCGCACCTTCAGCAGCCGGAACGGGACGCCGTCCTTCCCTGCGCGGAGCTGAGTGAAGAAGACGGGCTTTCCCGCGTCGCGCCTCACCCACGCCCAGATCGCGAGGAAGACGGGTGACAGGACGGCGAGCGCGACGGCCGCCAGCACGCGGTCGACGATCGACTTGACGGCGAGCTGGATCTTCCTCACAAGGCCGCCGCCTGCGCCGGTACCTGCCCGACGAGCGCTTCGTAGAGCCGCTCGTGGCTCTCCGCGGCAGCCGACCACGTGAGCGTGTCTCGGGCGGCGAGGGCGCCTTCGTAGGCACGCCGGAGCTCGCCCCGATCGGTGAGAAGCTCGACACAGGCTGCCGCGAGGGCGTGGACGTCCTCCGGCGGGACTGCGCGGCCAGCGCCGAACTCCCGCACCGAGTCTCCGACCGCTCCCAGATCGCTCACGACCGCAGGGCGTCCGTGGCCGAGCGCGAGCGCGAGCACTCCCGACGACTCGATCTGGCGGTACGGCAGGACGACGAAGGCGGACGAGGCGAGAAGGGGGGCAAGCTCGGGGTCGGGCAGGAAGCCGAGCCGCCAGTCGATCGCGCGATCGACTCCGAGCGTCGACGCGAGCTCCCGCACCGGCTCGACGGGATCGAGCGGATCGCCGGCGACGACGAGGCGAGCATCAGGAACCTCGCGCAGGATCTCCGGGAGCGCCGAGACGAGGACGTCGAGACCCTTGTATCGGCGGATGAGCCCGAGGAAGAGCAGCGTACGCCCCTCGGGAGCGAACACCGGCTGCTCGACCGGTGACTCGAACACGGCGTGTGGGATCAACGTCATTCTCGAACGCTCGATACCGAGCTCGGCCAATCTGTCCTCCGTCTGCGTCGCATGGACGACGACGCGGTCGACGGTCTCGAGCGCCTCGCGCCAGGCACCGAGCGCTCTCTGGCGCCTCGGCAGCGCGTTGTGAGCGGTCAGTACCGTCGGCCGGCGCTGGGCGATCCGCCGCAGCCAGCGGACGTCGATCTCCGGCCGGGCGAGCCACTGGACGTGCGTGACGTCCGGCTCGAGCGCGTCGATCCTGCGGACGAGCCTGCGGATGCTCGGCAGATACTCGACGCCCTTGAGGAGCTTGCGGATGCGTGCGCGCGGCGCCTTTCGCAGCAGCCGGCTCGAGTGCGGGAGGAAGAGCTCCTCCCGCGCGTAGCCAGACGGCTCCGGAGGATGATCGAGGAGGAACGGCGCCGTCAGCAGGCGCACGTCGTGTCCACGCTCGCCGAGAGCCGAAGCGAGTCGGTCGTCGTAGGGCGTCGTGTAGCCAAGCGGATCGACGAGCGCGATCTTCACGCGCGCCCGCGGGTGTCGGTGACGGTCACAGGCGTGAGCGTAGGTAGCCGACGCTGGCGAGCGCAGGCATGAGGTCGTCCAGCGCGAACACGGCGCCCACCTTGCCGGTCCGGAGGTGGTGGGAGAGGAACCCACGGACCGAGAGCTCGCGACGCCGGGCCATCTGAGCCGACACCCAGAGGTCCTTCGCGAGGTACACCCAGGCCAGATCCTCGCTCAGGGGCTCTCTGGCGGGCGTCGGGAGCCCGCTGAGATCGTCGTAGGCGATCCGAGCGATGTCGAAGGAGCGGTTCATCGCGATGCCCGCCCACACCGGGAGGCGCGTGTTCACCTCGAGGACCTTGAACACGCCGTCGCGGGGATCGCGCGCGAACTCGACGTGCGCGAACCCCCGGTACGCGACCGAACGCAGAAGCCGCAGCCCAAGCTCGAGGACCTCGGGCTCGAATCTGGTCTCGAACACGGCACTCGTTCCGAAGTGGAGCGGGCCCTGCCGGACCTTGCGGCCGACGACGCTGGCAAGCGCTTCCCCCTGGCGCCCGACGTACGTGAAGAGCGAGTAGACGTGCTCGTGGGAGTCGGGAACGAGCTCCTGTACGACGAGCTCGAAGCCGTGCGCCTGGGCTTCGCGCCAGACGTCGACGGCCTCCTCGTCGCGCGTCGCGACGACGGCCTTCTTCCCGAAGGTGAGTGCATACTCCTGCCCTTCGACCGGCTTCAGAAGGTACGGCGCCTCGAGCCGGCCGTCCGCGAGCGTCTCGGGGCCGTGCATCGGGAGCGTCTGCGGAGACGCGATGCCTGCTTTCGCGGCTTCCGCCGGAAGCAGGTCCTTGCGGCGCAGACGCCGGACGATCTGCGGGTCCGCCGGAAGCGGCACGTGGGCGCGCTCGAGCACCTCGTCCCAGTTCCGCAGGACGAAGTCGACGTGCTCGTCGCGCTCCGGTACGAGGATTGCCCGCTCGGCGTTTGCAAGGCCTCGCAGGCAGGTGAGCATCCGGCGGTCGCGTTCCTCCTGGGAGCCGCCGGTCACGACGCAGCGATCGCGCAGATAGCGGGAGCGGAGGCCGAACTCGTTCGCGCGGAACGCGCCGCCGAAGACCGGAATCCCGGCTCGCCCGAGGCTGCGAGCGAGCGCGAGCCCGGCCGGGAGCAGCCCGAGGACGAGGACGGGGCGATGCGTACGCTGATCGCGGGCGCCTGCCACGGCGGCCATTATGCGGGTCTCGGATCCGCGGGCTACGTCACGCCGCCGGGCGGCAGCAGCCAGCGCGTCAGGCGGTTCCAGCGGGCGACCTCGCACCCGTCCCGGCGCTGCACCCGAGCCCAGACCCGCCTGCCGTCGACCGTGCCGACGATCAGAGCCACCTGTGGACCGCCGTAGATCTCCGTGCAGACGGTGCCTTTCTTCACGGGTATGAAGAGGCTCCACCCCCCGGCCGCGAGGCGCCCGCAGGCTACGACCGGTCGCTTGAGGGTGCCGGCCGGTGGATTGCAGCGGAGCGTCCAGACGCTCTTCTCCGTCAGGCGGGAACCGTCGGCCCAGTACGTGACGGTGAGGGAAGTGCGAGAAGAGGTTCCGGCTGTTGCCGAGCCCGCGACGAACAGGAGGGACGCGACGGTCAGAACGAGCGAACCGCGCATCGCCGAAGCGTACTCCGGCCTCGGCGAGGGGACGTGGCGGCCCTAACGGTCCGCAAACACTCGACCGCCGTGACGCGGATACTGTCGCATCGTGGACGCGGCGCGCGGTCGCCGGACCTGGCTCGTGGGCGCGGCCGCGTTCGCATCGTGCCTCGCCGCCGTAGCGGTCGCTCGAGCCGCGACCCACGTCTATCACGACGACAGCGTCTGGGCGAACGCGTTGAGCTCGCTTGGGGGTGTCGGGGAGCCGTACGACTTCGCGATCTTCCTCGACGCGGGGAACGACGTGCTCGCGGGACGGAATCCGTACGTGTCCTCGGGGAGCATCGGGCCGATCCAGTCCCCGTACGCCTATCCGCCCGTGCTCGCTCTCGCGGTCGCTCCCCTCGCTGCGCTTCCTGAGCGGGCGCTGCACGACACCTTCGTTCCCGGCGTCCTCTTCTCGCTCGTCCTCGTCGCCGCGACCGTCGGCTCACTGCTGCTCCTCGGCGTCTCCGACTGGCGCTGCTACCCGCTTGCTCTTGTCTCGCCGCTCGTCGCCGAGCCCGTGGAGTATGGGGCCCTGGGCCCGATCCTGCTCCTGCTCGTCGCGCTCGCCTGGCGGTTCCGCGACCGTGCCGGAGTTGCCGGAGCGGCTCTCGGCGGCGCCGCGGTGCTGAAGCTCTTCCTCGCCCCGCTCCTCCTCTGGCTCGTCTTCACACGAAGACTGCGCGCTGCGCTGCTCGGTGTGGTGGTCGCCGTGGCGCTCGCGCTCGGTTCTTGGGCGACGATCGCCTTTCGCGGACTTCACGGCTACCCACATCTCCTACGGAGCCTGACGGACGTCGAGGCCGACAACTCGTACTCCGCGTTCGCCGTGCTGCGCGCGCTCGACGTTCCGAAGCCGGCTGCGCAGACTCTCGTGATTCTCGCCGGCGTCGCGCTTCTCGCCCTCACGGCACGGGTCGCACGCTCGCCAGGCCTCGACCCTCTCGAGCGGGACCGCCGGTCATTGATCCTCGCGCTCGCGGCCGCGCTCGTTCTCACGCCGATCCTTTGGCTCCACTACCTCGTCCTGCTCCTCCTCCCGATCGGTCTCGCCCGGCCGCGGCTCTCTCCGCTCTGGCTCGTCCCCGTCGCGTTCGCGGTGTTCGAGTGGCTCAACTGGTATCGGGGCTGGCCTCGAGGAGACGGCAAGGCGCTCGCGAGCGTGGCGGTTCTCGTCGCGCTGACCTTCGCGGCCTCGCTCAGACGCGGCACCGGGAGCGTCGGCCGCGAGGTCGCTCCGGTCGGCGCGTAGACTCGCCGCGTGTCTCTGAGCGGCAAGCGGATCGTCGTCACCGGCGGTGCGGGGTTCATCGGGACGACGCTCGCCCGCAGCCTGATCGAGGAGAACGAGATCGTCGCGGTCGACAACCTGCACCGGGACTCACTGAGCGGAACCGCGCTCGCCGACCATCCCAATTTCGACTTCGTGCACGGCGACGTCCTCGACGGCGAACTGCTCCGAGACGTCGTCCAGGGAGCAACGCACCTCGTCCACGCCGCAGCCATTGCCGGAGTCGACACCGTGATCGAGAGCCCCGTGCGCACGATGCGCGTGAACCTGATCGGCACATATAACGCGCTCGAGGCGGCGCTCGCCGCGAAGGACACGCTCGAGCGGGCGATCGAGTTCTCGACGAGCGAGGTCTTCGGCACGTACGCCTACAAGGTGGACGAAGAGCACGTCACGACCCAGGGCTCGGTCGGCGAGGCGCGCTGGACGTACGCGGTCTCGAAGCTTGCCGGGGAGCACATGGCTCGCGCGTACTACGACGAGCTCGGCCTGCCGACCGTCGCGCTGCGCCCGTTCAACGTGTACGGGCCGGGTCAGATCGGAGGAGGCGCGATTCGCGCGTTCATCGAAGCGGCCCTCGCCGGGCGCGATCTCGTCATCCACGGCGACGGATCGCAGATCCGGGCCTGGTGCTACGTCGAGGACATGGTCGATGCGCTCCTCCTCGCGCTCGAGCATCCGAATGCCGTCGGCGAGAGCTTCAACGTCGGGAATGCGCGCTCCGCCGTCACGATCTACGACCTCGCGTTGCGGGTCAAGCGCCTGACCGGCTGCAGCGGCGAGCTCGTCTTCCAGCCGGTCCACTACACGGACGTCGAGCTGCGGGTGCCAAACGTGGACAAGGCCCGGCGCCTGCTTGGGTTCGAGGCGAGCGTCGAGCTCGACGAGGGATTGGCCAGGACGATCGCGTGGTACCGAGAGAGGCTCGGAGCTCCGACCGCGTGACGAACGCTCGCCTCCGGCTAGCGTTCACGGGGGAAACCATGTTTCCCCCGTGCATCCCCCTTCTTCTCGAGAACGTGGGGAACCGCCCGGTTCCCCACACCCCTCCACCCATTCCTCGGCTCTTCCGAGCCGATGAATGATGCACCGATTCGTCTCGCCCGGCCGGACGTCGGCGAGGCAGAGCTCGCCGCTGTCGCGGAGGTGATCGCGACCGGTCAGCTGACGATGGGGACCGTGGTCGAGGAGTTCGAGCGTTCACTCGCGAGTGCGGTCGGAACCTCCCACGCCGCCGCGGTGTCGTCAGGAACTGCCGCGCTCCATCTTGCGCTCCTCGCACTCGAGATCGGCCCGGGTGACGAGGTGATCGTCCCGGCCTACACGTTCCCAGCCACGGCGAACGCGGTGCGGCTCTGCGGTGCGACCGCCGTCCTCGTCGACGTCGATCCAGACACCTTCCTCGCGGACGCGGGTGCGATCGCCGCCGCCGTGACCGAGCGAACTCGGGCCGTCGTCGCGGTGCACCTGTTCGGCCGGCCCGTCCAGTGGGTGGAGCTCCAGACGGCGGTGCCGCAGGAGGTCGTGCTCCTCGAGGACGCTGCCGCGGCACTCGGCGCGCGGTATCGAGGAACGCCGTGCGGGGCGCTCGGCGTCGCCGGGTGCCTGTCCTTCCATCCGCGGAAGATCGTGACCACGGGGGAGGGAGGCGCGGTCACGACCGACGAGGAGAGCCTCGACCAGGCGATTCGGACGCTCCGTCACCATGGCTGGACACGCTCCGGCGACATGCCGCGGCCGGGGTTCAACTACCGCCTGCCGGACGTCCTGTGCGCTCTCGGGGTCCCGCAGGTCGCGCGACTCGAAGAGCTCCTCCGGGCGCGCGAGCAGGTCGCCGGCTGGTACACAGAGCGGCTGGAAGAGCTCGTCCTCGTCCCGCGAGCCGTCGAGGGAGACAGGCACGGCTGGCAGGCGTACGTCGTCCAGCTCGACCGGCGCGACGAGGCGCTCGCCGGGCTGCGTGAGGTGGGAATCGAGGCGCAGATCGGTACGTACGCCCTGCACCGCCTCGAGGCCTACAGCTCGCAAGGGCCGTTCCCGGGGGCCGACCGCGCGTTCGAGCGCGCTCTTGCCCTTCCCTTCTCGGCCACGACGACCGAGGAGCAGGTCGATCGGGTCTGCCAAGGCTTGACGAGGTATGTGAGTGAGTGATAACTTACTCCGATGGCACACGTAGCTACCAGACAGACGGCTGAGGCCAGGCGCGAGGCGGTTCTCGAGGCCGCGCGGCACGAGTTCGCGAGACATGGCCTCCACGGCGCCTCGACGGACACGATCGCCCGCCGGGCCGGCATCTCCCAGCCGTACCTCTTCCGCCTCTTCGGCTCGAAGAAGGAGCTCTTCCTCGCGGTCAACGACGCCTGCATGGCGAGAACGCTCGACACCTTCCGCTCCGCCGCCTCAGGGAAGTCGGGCGCGGATGCGCTGCGCGCGATCGGCGACGCGTACCGAAACCTGATCGAGGACGACCGCTCGATGCTGCAGGGCCAGCTGCAGGCCTACGCCGCGTCGGTCGAGGACGACGATGTGCGCGCCGGTGTCGCCCGAGGCTACGGCAGGCTCGTCGACTACGTCGAGGCCGTCTCCGGTGCGGACCCCCAGACGATCTCTCGCTTCTTCGCAACGGGGATGTTGCTGAACGTGCTCGCCGCGATGGACTACTCCCTCTCGCGCGAGCCGCGGGACTCGTGGGCGGCGCGTCTTGCGGAGGGCTGCATCGAGGCGGAATGAGACCTCTCTCTTTTTTTACCTGCAAATGAGTGATCAATCACTACACCCGACGGAAAGGAGGGCAGCATGAAGCCCCGCACCCGCACGATCTGGACCTTCGCGATCACCTCGATCGCGTTGTTCATGGTCGTCCTCGACAACCTCGTCGTGTCGACTGCGCTTCCCGTGATCCGCGTCGATCTGGGAGCGTCTCTGCAACAGCTCGAATGGACGGTCAACGCGTACACGTTGACGTTCGCCGTCTTCCTCTTGACCGGCGCCGCGCTCGGCGACCGGTTCGGGCGAAAGAAGCTCTTCATGCTCGGCGTCGCGCTCTTCACCGGCGCCTCGGCCGCAGCGGCGCTCGCCCCGAGCCCGGAGTGGTTGATCGCCGCTCGTTCGGTGCAAGGCTTCGGCGCCGCGATCGTCATGCCGCTGACGCTCACGATCCTCAGCGCAGCCGTCCCCGCCGAAAGGCGGGGGCTGGCGCTCGGTGCGTGGTCGGGGATCGCCGGTCTCGCCGTCGCGATGGGGCCGCTGGTCGGCGGAGCCGTCGTGTCGGGGATCTCGTGGCAGTGGATCTTCTGGCTCAACGTGCCGATCGGCATCGCCGTGCTTCCACTCGCGACCCGGCTCGTCGAGTCCTACGGACCCGACAAGGCGCTCGACCTTCCCGGTCTCGGGCTCGTGAGCACGGGCCTCTTCGGGATCGTCTGGGGCCTGGTGAACGGCAACTCCGACGGCTGGTCGAGCCCCTCGATCGTGGGGGCGCTCGCGGTCGGCGCCGCTCTTCTCGCCACATTTGTCGCCTGGGAGCTCCGAGCCGCCGAGCCCATGCTGCCGATGCGCTTCTTCCGGAACAGAGCCTTCGCGGCTGCGAACGGCGCCTCGCTGCTCATGTACTTCGGGATGTTCGGCTCGATCTTCCTGCTGACGCAGTTCTTCCAGACCGCGCAGGGCTACTCGCCACTCGCGGCGGGGCTGCGGATCCTCCCGTGGACGGCGATGCCGATGTTCGTCGCGCCCATCGCCGGTGCCCTGTCCGACCGTATCGGCGGACGGCCGCTCATGGCGCTCGGGCTCGCGTTGCAGGCGATCGGGCTCGCGTGGATCGCGGCTGTCTCGACGGCGACGACGAGCTACGCCTCCTTCGTCGGTGCCTTCGTCCTGTCCGGAATCGGGATGGCGCTCTTCTTCGCGCCCGTCGCGAACGTCGTGCTCTCGGCGGTTCGCCCCCAGGAGGAGGGCAAGGCCTCCGGTACGAACAACGCCATCCGCGAGATGGGCGGAGTGCTCGGCGTCGCCGTGCTCGCCTCGATCTTCGCGCACGCGGGCGGCTACGGGACGCCCGTCACGTTCACCGACGGTCTCGTCCCCGCGCTCTGGGTCGGCGCGGCGGTCGTCGCGGTCGGCTCCGGCGTCGCGCTTCTCATCCCGCGGAAGCGCCGGCCCGCCGAGGCCACCGTCCTCGGGGCCGAGGAGCTCGTCTCCGAGGCTGCGTAGCCGCCAGGCCAGCCGGTGACCGTCCGTGGAGACGGTCACCGGCTTCGCCCGCTGGTACGGTCGCCGCGTGCCCGGAGAGGACCGTCCTCGCTATGCGCCTCCCGACGGGCGAACCGCTCCCAGGTACTCCGGGATCAAGACGTTCGCTCGGTGCCCGACGCCACTCGATCCCGAAGGGGTCGACGTGGCGGTCCTCGGCATTCCCTTCGACACCGCGACGACCAACCGTCCTGGCGCCCGCTTCGGCCCTGAGGCGGTCCGCTCGGCCTCGATCGCGCTGCGCCCGTACAACTCGGTGCAGCGTGCGCCGGTCTTCGGCCGCCTCTCGGTCGCCGACTTCGGCGATCTGCAGGTGACACCTGGAAACGCGGAGAAGACCGTCGGTCAGATCGCCGCGCAGCTCGAGCCGATCGTACGTGCGGGCGTGCGGACGCTCTGTCTCGGGGGCGATCACCTCGTCGTCCTCGGTGAGCTGCGCGCACACGCAGCCGTTCACGGCCCGGTCGGTCTCGTCCTCCTCGATGCCCATGCCGACGTCTGGGACCTGTACTGCGGCGAGCGCTACTACCACGGCTCGCCATTTCGCCGTGCGCTCGAGGAGGGGCTCGTCGACCCTGCGCGCTCGCTGCTCGCCGGAATGCGCGGCCCCGTGTACGAGGCCTCCGATCTCGACGTTCCCGGCGACTTCGGCTTCCAGGTGATCCGCGGCGAGGAGCTCGTGACGCTCCGCCCGGAGGAGTACGCGGCGCAGGTTCGCGAGCGAGTCGGGGAGGGGCCGCTCTTCCTCTCCTTCGACGTGGACGTCCTCGACCCGGCCTTCGCGCCCGGGACGGGCACGCCCGAGGCCGGCGGCCTCACGACCCGCGAGGCGCTCGGCTACGTGCGGGCGCTTCGCGGGCTCCGCTTCTCGGGCTTCGACGTCGTCGAGGTGAGCCCACCGTACGATGGGCCCGGCCAGCCGACGGCGATCGCGGCCGCGAACGTGGCGTACGAGCTCCTGACGCTCGACGTTCTCGCCCACGCGTGAGACGAACCACCCGCATCGTCGGCACGCTCCTGCTCACGGGGGCGGCGGTCGCGTACCTCGTCTGGAAGATCGACCTCGGCACGACGGTCGACGTGCTCCGGAACGCCGACGTCGCCTGGTTCGCGCTCGCCGTGTGGATCATGGTCGGGACGGTTCCTGCGCTCGCGTTCCGCTGGGGCCGCCTCCTGCGGGCGCACGGCGTCTCCGAGCCGTTGTCCTGGCTGACCCGGGCCTACTTCGTCGCCTATACGGCGGGTCAGATCCTGCCCACGTCGCTCGGCGGGGACGCGGTGCGGGTGGTCGAGACGGTGCGCCGCAATCCCGGTCGGACGGCGGTCGTCACCGGCACGGTCGTCCTCGAGCGAGGGCTGGGAGGGGCCGCGACCGTTGTTCTCGGAGCCATCGGCTTCGGGCTCTCGGTCGGTCGCTACGACGTGGGCGGCTACCTCTGGCTCGAGGGCGTCTTCGTCTTCGGGACGATGCTGCTCGCGTTCGTCTTCTTCGCCCGCTCTGCGCGACCTCTCCTCCGGCTCGCGCAGCCCGTCCTCGAGAGGCTCCGACTCGCGAGGCCGCTGCGAGCCTTCTACGAGGCGATTCACGCCTACCGCGCGCGGCCCCGGCTGCTCTACGGGGTGCTCGCCCTGACGTTCGTTGTGCAGACGGTACGCGTGCTCTCGATCTGGGCGACCGCGCGGGCGGTCGGGATCGAGCTCGGTGTGCGCATCTACTACGTGATGGGGCCGTTGCTCTTCCTCGTGTTGCTCGTACCGTTTACGCTCAACGGCTTCGCGGTGCGCGAGGCGTTCTTCGTCAGCTTCCTGGGCGGACTCGGCGTCGGCGCGGATCAGGCGTTCGCCGCCGGCTTCCTCTTCTTCCTCCTGACCGCCGTCCTGGCGCTGCCCGGAGGCGCCGTCATGATCTGGGAGGGGATGCGCGGCGGGGTGAGCCCGCGCATCGAGCATGGCTAGCAGCGGGCAGCCGGCGGACGCGACGGTCGTCGTCGTCACGTACGACGCGTTGCCCTGGATCGAGCGCTGTCTCGAAAGCGTCGCTCGGGCTCCGACGATCGTCGTCGACTGCGGCTCCCGTGACGGCACGGTCGCGTCCGTCCGCTCCCGGTTTCCGCACGTGACCGTGATCGCGGTGGAAAACCGCGGTCTCGGCGCAGCCTGGAACGTCGGTCTCCGCTCTTCCGAGAGCCGCTACGTATTGCTCTTGAACGCCGACGCGTGGCTCGCGGGCGACGCACTCTCGCGACTCGTCGCGTTCGCGGACGGCGAACCGCGTGCGGCTGTCGTCGCGCCTCGCCTGCTGAACCCGGACGGGTCGTTGCAACGGTCGGTGCGCGGCTTTCCGACGCTCTGGCGACTTGCTACCGAGTACTTCTTCCTGCGCAAGCTCGCGCCGCGCTCGCGGCTGTTGAACAGCTTCTACGGCGACGGTTTCGCCTACGACGAGGTGCGGTCGGCCGAGTTCGTGATGGGCGCGTGCCTCCTCGTCCGTCGCCAAGCCGTCGAGGACGTCGGATACCTCGACGAGGAGTTCTTCCTCTTCAGCGAGGAAACCGACTGGTGCTTTCGCTTTCGCGAGGCGGGCTGGCGGGTTCTCTTCTTTCCCGGCGCCGAGTGTGTACACGTCGGCGCCGCCTCGCACGGAGGCCGTCTCTACCGCGAGAACCTGCGCGGCCACCTGCTCTTCTTCTGGAAGCACCGAGGGCCCGAGCAGGCGGAGAAGGCGAGGCGACTTCTCCTCGCCGCTGTCCGGATGCGCGGCGTCCTCTTCAGGGGGGAACGCGCCCGGACATACCGCGAGGCGGCACGCTGGCTCGGCTCGGGCGACGTCGCGACGCTGCTCGGAAAATGACAAGCGTTCACCTTCGGCTCGCGTTCACAGGGGAAACCATGTTTCCCCCGTGCTTCCCCTTACTTCTTGAGAACGTCGGGAACCTCTCGGTTTCCTGCACGCTTCCCCACGTTCAACGGCGAGAGACCCGCCGATGAACGCTCTGGAGCTGTACTTCCGACTCGCGTTCGCGATTGCGCTCCTGCTGGCGCCGGGCTGGTGCCTCGCCCGGGCGCTCGGAGTACGGAGCGTCTCCGCGACGCTGGCCTGGTCGCTCACGCTCCTCTTCGGAGCGCTTGTCGTCACTTTTCTGCTGATCTCCTCGCTCACGACCGCGATCGCTCTCTTCGCCGTCGCCGGGTTCGCCGCCCTGGCGGCGATGCTCGCGCGCAGGCGCGGCCCGGCGGGCAGAGCCCGGGGAGCGCCCGGACGCTGGTGGGCAGGCGTAGCCGGGGTGATCGTGGGCGTGATCCTCTGGCACGTCGCCGGGACGGTTCAGGGCGACGGGCTCTTCCACCTCGCCCGCGTCCGCAAGCTCCTTGCCTTCGACGATCTGACGCTGCACCGCGTCATCGAGTTCAAGGACGGAGGCCTTCATCCCGGATACGCGTTCCCGCTCTGGCACGGCTTCCTGGCCGTCGTCGCCAGGCTCTCGGGAGAAGACCCGACGCAGGTCTTCCTGCATGCGTCGAGCTTTCTCGCGCCGCTCGCGGTGCTCGTGGCGTACGAGGCCGGGTGGGCGCTCTTTCGCCGGGTGTGGGCAGCGGGTGCGGTCGCGGGCGCCCAGGCGGGCCTCGTCTGCTTCGCCCCCGGACACGGAGGCGCCTACGCGCTGCTCGCCCAACCCGAGCCGGCAGCGCGGCATCTTCTCGTGCCGGCGGCTCTTGCGCTCGCGTTCGAGGCCCTACGGGCGCCGTCGGTTCCGCGTTACCTCTCCGTTGCCGCGGCTGGGCTCTCGCTTGCGGTGATCCACCCGACGTACGCGATCTTCCTCTGGATCCCGTTCGTCGGATTCCTCGCCGTACGAGCGCTCTGGTCCCGTTCCGACCTCCGCGCCGGGCTCGCCGCATTCGGTGCGCTGGCGTTGCCGACCGTCCTGTTCGTGCTCTGGCTCGTCCCGGTCGTCGGGCACACGGCGTCCGTCTCTCCGAACGCCTCCGAGCTGCAGCGCGCGATCGTCCACTACAAGACCTATCTCCACGTCCGCTCGCCGTCGAGCTACAGCCTCGCTCCGGAGGTCCTCACCCGGACGGGCCCGATCGCCATCGTCGCGATCGTTCTCTTCCCGCTCGCATGTCTCGCGTCGCGTCGGCGCTGGGCTGCGTTCGTGCTTGGTGGGTCGCTGGCGGTGCTCGCGGTCTGCCTCGTTCCGCTGCTCTTCACGCACTTCGCGGACGCGGTGTCGCTCTCGCAGGCGCGCCGCACAGCCGGCTTCTTTCCCTTCGCATTCGCGTTCGCGGGAGGCCTCGGCGTCCTTTCGCGGCTCGTGGGCCCGGTGCTTCCGTCCCTCGCTCTCATCGCCGGGGCCGTCCTCGAGGTGGCGTATCCCGGCGACTTCCAGTACGCGCTCAAGAACGGGGCGCCGGGCCTGATCGTCTGGATCGCCGGCGCCGCCGGGGTGGTCGCACTCGTCGTCGGACTAATGCGGCGCGGGTCGCCGCTCGAGGCCGACGCCGGATTCGCAGCCGCGCTCTTCCTGCTCCCGATCGTCGCCTACGGGCTCGCCCGCTGGACGCCCGTTTCGGCGCCTCCGCTGAGCACGCTCTCGCCGGGGCTCGTGCACGCGTTGCGTACCGACGTGGCGGCCGGCGCGATCGTGTACTCGGACCAGGAGACGAGCTACCGGCTCGCGGCGGCCGCACCCGTCTACATCGCCGTCGCTCCGCCGGGACATGTCGCCGACACGAAGGAGAACGACCCGTACGGCCGTGCCCGCGACGCGCGGGCTTTCGCGGCTTCCGGCGATCTCGCTATCCCGGAGCGGTACGGAGCCGAGTATCTCGTCGTCGACCGCCTGCGCATCCGGCGCACGTTCAGCCTACCGCGGCTCTATCGGGACGAGCGCTTCGTCCTCTACCGGCTGCCGGTTCGTTCCTGACCGGTTGCGCCGAAGCCGCCTCCTCCCGGAGTCTCGACGCGGAGTACGTCGCCGGCCTCGAGATCGCACGTGACGAAGTTCGGAAGCTCCGCGCCGTTGAGCTCGTTGCGGCCGGGCAGCCCGTCTTCTCCGCCCTGGGCTCCGCGGGGCGCGAGCGCCCGGCGCTGGGTGAGCAGCGAGAGGCGGCAGGGCTCCAGCGCACGCACCGCTCGAGCGACTCCGTCCCCGCCTCGGAACTGGCCCGCGCCCCCCGACCCGAGCCGCAGCTCGTAGCGCTCGACCCTCAGGGGATACGAGAGCTCGAGCGCCTCGACCGGAGTGTTCAGCGTGTTCGACATCGCGACGTGTACGGCGGACGGCCCGTCCGCGTGCGGGCACGCCCCCTGTCCCCCGCCGGTCGTCTCGTAGTACGTGAAGCGCTCGTTGCCGAGGACGACGTTGTTCATCGTTCCCTGGCCCTGCGCGGGCACCGGGATCGCCTGTCCGAAGGCGGCGAAAACGACGTCCACGATCCTGCTCGACGTCTCGGTGTTCCCGGCGGCGACCGCGGCCGGACGCTGTGCGTTGACGAGACACCCTTCCGGGGCGCGAACCGTCACGGGCACGAAGGCGCCGCCCGAGGCCGGAAGGTCCGGCGCCGTGAGGCAGCGAACGACGTAGAAGCAGGCGGACCGGGTCACGGCGAGCGGGCAGTTCAGGTTTCCCCCGTGTCGAGGCGAGGTGCCCGCGAAGTCGATGTCGATCGCGTCCCCCGCGATCGTCACCACCGCGTGGAGGTGGAGGAAGCCGTCGGGGAGCTCGAGGCGGTCCGTCGCCTCGTACGTGCCGTCGGGGAGCTCTCGGATCGCGCTTCTGGCGACGCGCTCGGAGTACGCGAGGAGCTCGTCCATCGCCTCCGCGACCCGCCGTCGCCCGCGGCGCTCGCACACCTCCGCCAGTCGCCGCTCGGCGAGGCGATGCGCTGCGAGCTGGGCCCGCAGGTCGCCTCGCCGCTCGTCCGGATTCCGCATCTGCCCGACGAGGCGCTCGAGGGCATCGGCGTCGAGCCGCGTCGGCGGAATGACGACGCCCTCCTGCTCGAGTGTCGTCGACCCAGCCGGGAGGCTGCCCGGCTCCGAGCCGCCGACGTCGGCGTGGTGTGCGCGCGTGACCGCATACCCGAGCTTCGTCCTCGTCACGATCGTCAGATCGGGAAGGTGAGTCCCTCCCGCGAACGGATCGTTCAGGATCCAGGGCTCGCCGAGCGGAGGGTCGTGCGCGCGAACGGCAGCGACGGCCTCGGGCATGGCGCCGAGGTGGACCGGGATGTGCTCTGCCTGGGTGACCATCCGGCCCACCTCGTCGAAGAGCGCGGTCGAGCAGTCGCGCCGCTCCTTGATGTTCGCGGAAAAGGCCGAGCGAACGAGGACCGCTCCCATCTCCTCTGCGATCGCACGCAGGCCGCTCGCGATCACCTGCAACTCCACGGGGATCATTCGCCCCGCCTGAGGACCAGCGTGCCCTGCACGTCCGTTTCGCCGCTCCACCCTCCCGGCACCCAGGCCGTGGCGCCTTCGAGCTCCACGACCTGCGGGCCTCGAGCTACTCGTCGGGGCCCGCTGACCCGCACCTCGGGCGCGGCGCGGAGCTCCGCCGTTCGCACCGCGACGAGCTCGAGCGGCTGCGTCGGATCGGCGTAGCCGTAGCGCTCCTCGTGCGCGGAATGGAACCGGTCTGCGAGACCCGGACCGAGGGGGATCGTGAGCTCGAACGACTGCCCCGCGTAGCGGAGGTCGGCCTCGCCCTCGTTCGGGAGCTCCTCTGCCTCTGCGAGCGGGAGGAGGTACGAGTGGACCGCGTCGACTCGCTCCTCGGCCGCGACGAGGCCGAGCGCGGAGAGGACACCCGCGGACGCGGGAACGAGCACCGTCTCCATCCCCAACTCATCGGCGAGCGCGCACGCGTGCAGCGGCCCCGCCCCGCCGAAGGCAACAAGCACGAAGTCGCGCGGATCGAGACCTTGCTCGACCGAGATCACGCGGAGCGCGCGCACCATCTCCGCGTTCACGACCTCGATCACGTCGGCCGGGTCGAGCTCGTCGAGCGCCCGCCGTGCCGCCTCCATATCGAGCCGGATGTCGCCGGGCAGCGACGTGGGGAGCCGGCCGAGCAGGAGGTTCGCGTCGGTCACAGTGGGGCGGGTGCCGCCGCGCCCGTAGCAGGCAGGGCCGGGCTCGGCGCCGGCGCTCTCGGGTCCGACGTGCAAGGCGCCGCCCTCGTCCAGCCGGACGAGCGAGCCACCGCCTGCTCCGACTGTGTGCACGCCGAGGGTCGGCAGCCGGACCGGGAGGTCGCCGACGAGGCGCTCGTGCTCGCGACGCGCCTTGCCGCCGACGATTGCGCAGACGTCCGTCGACGTCCCGCCCATGTCGAAAGCGAGCGCGTTCTCGTATCCCGCGGAGTCTGCGATGCGAGCCGCGCCGACGACTCCCGCGGCGGGCCCTGAGAGGAGCGCGAAGGCGGCGTGGCCAGCCGCCTCGGTGAGCGTTGCGAGGCCGCCCGAGGAGCGCATGACGAGCGGCTCCGGAAGGCCCGCGCCTCGACACAGGTCGGCCAGCGCGAGGAGGGAGCGGGAGAGGAGTGGGCCGAGGTACGCGTCGACCGCCGTCGTCGAGGCCCGTTCGTACTCCCGGAACTCGGGGGCGACCTCGTACGACGCGACGACGTGGCTCTCCGGATGGCGTCGCCGCAGCTCCTCGACGACGGCCTGCTCGTGCCCCGGATAGCGGAACGAGAAGAGGAGGCAGACCGCGATCGCCTCGGCGTCCATGCGCGGCAGGGTCGAGAGGTCGAGGGGCACGAGCTCGCCCTCCGGTCCCATGCGACCCGTGACGCCGGCGCAGCGCTCGATCGGAACGAGCGGCGGCGCGTGATCCACGCAGGGGCGGTAGAGATGGGCGCGGGTCTGGCGCCGGAGGTGAAGCAGATGCTCGAACCCCGCCGTGGACACGAACGCCGTGCGCGCGCCTCTTCGCTCGAGGAGCGCGTTGGTCGCAATCGTCGTTCCGTGCGTGAAGCGGTCGAGGTCTTTGGCGCCGACTGCGGAGGCAGCGGCGAGCACGGACTCCTCCTGGTGCTCGCGGGTCGGAACCTTCGCCGTGAGCACGGCTCCATCGGCGACGAGGACGGCGTCCGTGAACGTCCCTCCGACGTCGATTCCGAGGGCACGCACGTCGACATTCTCCTAAAGAACTCGCTTCAAGATGAGCGGTCATGTCGAAATGCGGCGGGCGATCATTCTGAATCGAGTTCTAAGCACGGCGACGAGTAAAGTTGTTCGGCGACCGTGGACCGCCTGATCTGCCTCGGGGTCAGTCACCGGACGGCTCCCGTCGAGTTGCGGGAGCGGTTCGGCACGCTCGGCCTCGGCGCGGACCGGTGCCCAGAGGTCGACGAGTACGCCGTGCTCGCGACGTGCTACAGGGTCGAGCTCTACGCCTACCTCGTCGAGGGCGTCGTCGAAGGCCGCGAGGTTCTCGTCGATACGCTCGCGGAGGCTCACGGGGCCGATCGCTCGGCGCTCCTCGACCATCTCTACGTCCACGCGGGCGAGGACGTGGCTCGTCATCTGGCGAGAGTCGCATCCGGGCTCGACTCGCTCGTCCTCGGCGAGGCGGAGATACTCGGCCAAGTGCGCGACGCGTTCGACGAGGCTCGGCGCGACAGTGCCGCCGGTCCTGTCCTCGAGCTCCTCTTCCGCTCGGCGGTCACCTCCGGGCGACGGGCACGGGCGGAGACCGCGATCGGCGCCAACCCTGCGAGCGCGAGCTCGATGGCGTTGTCGCTCGCCGAGGGAGTGCTCGGCGATCTTCGCGAGCGCCACGGGCTCGTGGTCGGAGCCGGGCGCATCGGGCTGCAGACGCTGAAGGCGCTCTCCAGTCGCGGCATCCGCCAGACCGCGGTTGTGAACCGGACACCCGAGCGTGCCCGGGATGTCGCGGAACCGTTCGGCGGGGCGGCGTACGGGCTCGACGAGCTCGAGGACGCGCTCGAGTGGGCGGATCTCGTCGTGACGGCGACGAGCTCGGAGTCTCCCGTGATAACCGCGCGTCAGGTCGAGGCTGCGGCTCGCCTCAGAGGCGAACGCCCGCTCGTCGTCGTCGACCTCGCCGTGCCGGCTGACGTGGATAGAGGCGCGGCAGATGTCCCCTGCGTCTCCCTCTTCGACGTCGACGACCTCCGGGCGGGCCTCGACGAGACCATGTCGTCGCGGCTCCGCGAGGTGCCGAAGGTCGAGGCCATCGTCGAGGAGGTAGTCGAGACGTTCGGGCGCCGCTACCGGGAGCTCGAGGTCGAGCCGCTCCTCGCAGCGCTGCGGCGTCGAGCGGAACGGATTCGTGAGGCGGAGGTCGAGCGAACGCTGCGTCTTCTCGGCGACGTCGACGACGAGACGGCCGAGCACGTTCGGCGCCTCTCTCGGGCGCTCGTCAAGAAACTCCTGCACGAGCCGACGGCGCGGCTGCGCGAGCGCGCGGGTGCCGGTGACGCCGAACAGGTCGCCGCGGCCGCTCGCGACCTGTTCGGGCTGGACGCTCAGCGGCGTCGATGAGGTCGGGGCCGCCCGCGGAGGCGGTCGTCGTCGGGACCCGAAGGTCGGCCCTCGCCCAGCGCCAGACCGCTCGTGTCGTCGAGCTGCTGGAAGCGGCATGGCCGGGTCTCTCCTGCGAAGTTCGTCCTATCGTCACGCAGGGGGACCGGACGCAGGCGAGCGAGCAGCCGCTGCCGGAGATCGGAGGCAAGGGCCTCTTCACCGCGGAGCTCGAACAGGGGTTGCGGGACGGCGGGCTCGACCTCGCCGTGCACTCGCTCAAGGACCTCCCCACAGAGGACCCGCTCGACGTCACGATCGGCGCCGTCTGCCCTCGAGACGACGCGCGGGACTGCCTCGTCTCCCGGGACGGCTCGACTCTCGCGGGGCTGGCCGACGGAGCCGTCGTCGGCACGAGCAGCCTTCGTCGCTCCGCACAGCTCCATGCGTTCCGGCCTGGGCTCGACGTCCGCTCGATCAGGGGCAACGTGGACACCCGCATCCGAAAGGTGCACGAGGGCGCGTTCGAGGGGACGGTGCTCGCGGCCGCGGGCATCCTGCGGCTGGGGCTCGAAGACGAAGTGTCCGAGTGGCTGCCGGTCGAGGCGATGCTTCCCGCGCCGGGCCAGGGCGCGCTCGGCGTCCAGTGCCGGACCGGCGATGCGCGGGTTCTGGAGCTGCTCGCCGCGATCGACGATCCCGCTGCACGCGCGACGACAACATCCGAGAGGGCGTTCCTCCGCGCGCTCGGCGGCGGCTGCGCCGCTCCCGTTGCCGCCCACGCCGGTCAGGTGGGGACGGAGGCGGTGCATCTCGTGGGGCTCGTGCTCTCGCCGGACGGACGGGAGATCGTCCGAGTCGAGGGAGAGGGAGCGGCCGAGGACGTCGGCGAGCGACTGGCACGCGAGGCGCTCGCGGCCGGTGCCGATCGCATCCTGGCGGCGGTACGTGGCTAGAGGACCGCTCCAGCGGAGGCGCATCGTCATCACACGTCCGCGAGATCGCGCTGAGCGCCTCGCCGGGGAGCTGCGCGCGCTCGGCGCCGCCACGCTCGTACTGCCGCTCGTCCGTATCGAAGCCACGGAGGAGGTGTCGGCGCTCGCCGCTGTCCTCGCGGACCTCGACGGCTCCGACTGGGTCGTCTTCACGAGCGCGAGTGGCGTCAGCGCGGTCGGAGAGCTCATGACCGAGCTGGGCGCGGCCAAGGTTGCGGCGGTCGGCCCTGCCACGGCTGCTGCCCTGCGAGACATCGGGGTCGAGCCGTCGTTCGTGCCGGGCCGGTTCGCCGCAGAGGAAATCGTCGCGGGCCTCGAGCCGCTCGCCGGAGCGCGCGTCCTCCTCCCGCAGGCGGACCTCGCAGATCGCGGACTTGCCGATGGTTTGCGTGACCGTGGAGCGAACGTCAGCGCGATGACTGCCTACCGCACCGTCCCGGTCGAGCGCACGGCTTCCGAGCTCGCCGAGCTCCGTGCAGCCGATGCCGTCGTGCTCGCGAGCGGCTCCGCCGCTCGCAGTCTCGCCTTGCAAGGAGGAGCCGGCGATGCCCTCGTGGCCTGTATCGGCCCGAAGACGGCAGAGATCGCGCGCGAGGTCGGGCTTCCGGACGGGATCGTCGCCGACGAAGCCACGGCGAAGGGCATCATTCACGCTCTCGTGGACCATTTCGAGGAGACGACCGAGCCTTGACGCAGTTCGACACCGATCCGCTCGAGGCGCTCCGGCTCCGTCCGGGCGCCCGCCGGCCACGCCGGCTGCGCCGGACGCCTGCGCTCCGCGACCTCGTCCGCGAGACGACGCTCTCCCCCGACGATCTCGTGCAGCCGTTCTTCGTGATCCCTGGGAGCGGCGTCCGCAAGCCGATCGCCTCGATGCCCGGGATCGACCAGCTGTCGGTGGATCTGGTCGTCGACGAAGCTCGCGCACTGGGGCCACTCGGCATCAAGGCGGCGATCCTGTTCGGGATCCCGGAGACGAAGGATGCGTTCGGGCTCGAGAGTCACGCCGAGGACGGCGTCGTCCAGCAGGCGATCCGTGCGCTCAAAGAGACGAGCCCGGACCTCGTCCTCGTCACCGACGTCTGCCTGTGCGAATACACGGACCACGGCCACTGCGGCCTCCTCGAGGACAGCGGCTACCTCTTGAACGACGAGACGCTCGAGGTGCTGGCCCGCATCGCGATCTCCCACGCACAGGCCGGTGCCGACGTCGTCGCCCCGAGCGGGATGATCGACGGCATGGTCGGCGCGATCCGCGCCGCTCTCGACAACGAAGGACTAGAGCACGTGGCGATCCTGTCCTACGCGGTGAAATATGCGTCCGCTCTGTACGGCCCGTTTCGCGAAGCGGCCGAGGGCGCGCCGGCGTTCGGCGACCGGAGGACGCATCAGCTGGATCCGGGGAACGCGCGCGAGGCGCTCCGCGAGGCGGCCCTCGACGTCGAGGAGGGCGCGGACGCGCTGCTCGTCAAACCCGCGCTCGGTTACCTCGACGTCGTGCGTCGGGTGCACGAGCGCTTCCCGGAGCTTCCATTGGCCGCGTACAACGTGAGCGGCGAGTACGCGATGGTGAAGGCGGCGGCCATGAGCGGCTGGCTCGACGAGCGCCCGGCGGTTCTCGAGCTTCTCTCGGCGATGCGGCGGGCGGGAGCCGACTTCATCGTCACCTACCACGCGACGGACGCCGCCCGCTGGCTCCAAGAGAGCGTATGAAAGTCCGTGTCGACGAGCGGCCGGAGGAGGAGAGCCTCGAGGAGATCGACGTCGCCGAGCACGGGCTGACCGCGGACGGGGAGACGACCTCGCTCGACCGCCGGCTCTACATGCAGCTCTATGCGTTTGGCGGCGCGCGCGACAGCGCCGCGTTGGGTGATGCGCTGGCCGCGGCCCAGATCGACGCCGTCCTCTACGAGGACGTGAACGATCCCGAAGGTGTCGCGGTCCTGACGCTGAGCGAGAGCCCGGACGCGTTCGTCACCACCACCCGGACGCTGTTCACTTCCGCTCCCTTCGGCGAGCTGCGGCCGAAGCCGGAGCTGACCATGCTGGGGCGCACGTACGCGCTCGGGCACGAGGAGGATCTCGACGAGACGCTCGTCGAGCGGCCGCGCCGCCGCGTGCTCGATCCCGCGCTTCGCTGGGCGATCTGGTATCCGCTGCGCCGCGACGGCTCTTTCGAGCAGCTCTCTCGAAAGGAGCAGAACGCGATCCTGATGGAGCACGGCGGAGTGGGCCTGGCGTTCGGGCGCGCCGGTCTCGGCTACGACATCCGGCTCGCCTGCCACGGGCTCGACCGGCACGACAACGACTTCGTCGTCGGGCTGCTCGGGCGCGAGCTGCACCCGCTGTCGATCATCGTCCAGCGGATGCGGAAGACGCGTCAGACCTCGCTCCATCTCGAACGGCTCGGCCCGTTCTTCGTCGGCAGGGTGGCGTGGCAGAGCTTGTTTCGGGATGATCGCCCGGCGCGAGGCGAGTGATGGGCGCAGTGAGGCAAGGACGCAGGGAGCGCCCATATCCACTGAGATATGGGCGCGACTGAGGACGCTGCATCCCGGCGTCCAGCGCCGCATCGCGCCATGGCTGCTCATTCCGAAGCAAGCTCGAAACAAGCAGGTGGGGTGACGGCACAGGCGCCGGCGGCCGTCGACGTCGAGCCCACTTCTGTCTTCCTCCGCGCCTGCCGCGGGCTCCCCGTCGAGCGAACTCCCGTATGGCTGCTACGTCAGGCGGGGCGATATCTCGCCGACTATCGGGCTCTGCGCGAGCGCCACGAGCTGCTCGAGCTCGTCTCGACTCCCGAGCTGGCCGCGCAGGTCACGCTCCTCCCCGTCGACGCATTCGGGCTCGACGCCGCGATCGTCTTCGCGGACATCTTGCCGCCGCTCGTCGGGATGGGGCTCGAGCTCGAGTTCGCGGCCGGAGACGGTCCGCGGATCCGAAATCCGATCTCTGCGACGCGCGACGTCGACCTGCTCGGGGTTCCGCCGGCCGAGGAGACCATGGCCGGCACGCTCGAGGCGATTCGCATCCTGCGCGAGGAGCTGGAACCCCGCGACGTGCCGGTGATCGGGTTCGCGGGAGCGCCGTTCACGCTTGCCAGCTACGCGATCGAGGGCGGGACCTCGAGGGACTTCACGCGCACGAAGGCGTTCATGCTCTCCGAGCCCGCCGCCTGGAAGCGGCTCCTCACGAAGCTCGGAACGGTGCAGGCCGACTACCTGCTCGCGCAGGCGGGTGCCGGGGCGCAGGCGCTGCAGGTGTTCGACTCGTGGGCCGGTCGCGCGCTCGGGCGCGACGACTACCTCCGCTACGTCGCTCCGCACAACCGCGAGCTCTTCGCCGCCGTCTCGCGCACGGGCCTGCCCGTGATCAACTTCGCGCTCGGGGTCTCCGCGTACCTCGAGGACGCGGCCGGCTGCGGAGGAGACGTCGTCGGCCTCGACTGGCAGCTGCCGCTCGACGAGGCCTGGGCGAGAGTCGGCTTCGAGCGTCCCGTGCAGGGAAACCTCGATCCGGCTGCCCTGCTCGCGCCCTGGCGGGAGCTCCGCGCGCGAATCGACGACGTGCTCGATCGAGCAGGCGGCCGGCCGGGCCACGTCTTCAACGTCGGCCACGGGCTCGTTCCGCAGACGCCGACCGACAACGTCCGCCGGCTCGTCGAACACGTACGCGAGCGGACTTCGTGAGGCCGGTCTTGCCGATCGGCGTCTTGGTCATGGCGTACGGCGGGCCGGAGGCGCTGGACGAGATTCCCGGCTACCTGGCCGACATTCGAGCCGGACGGCCCACACCACGCGCTGTGCTCGAGGAGATCACCGAGAGCTACCGCGCGATCGGCGGGCGCTCGCCGCTGCTCGAGATCTCGCGCAGGCAGGTCGACGCGCTCGCAAACGAGCTCGGGGGCACCTACCGCTGCTACCTCGGCATGCGTCACTGGTCGCCCTGGATCGAAGAGGTCGTCGGCGACATGCTCGAGGACGGCATCGCGCATGCCGTCAGTCTCGTCCTCGCGCCTCATTTCAGCGCCCTCTCGGTCGCGCGTTATCAGCAGAGGATCGGCGACGGCCTCGAACTCTACCGTGGCCGAATCGAGCTCGCGCACGTCCCGAGCTACCACGACGCTCCGGGGCTGATCGAGGCGTTCGCCGGACGCGTCGGGGAGGGTCTTGCGCGCTGGCCGGGGGAGGAACGCGACCGCGTGCACGTCGTCTTCAGCGCGCACAGCCTTCCACAGCGCGTGCTCGCAGACGGCGATCCATACGACGCGCAGTGCCGTGAGACGGCCAGGCTGGTCGCCGGGCGCGCCGGCTTGGCTCCCGACTCCTGGTCCTGGAGCTACCAGTCAGCCGGTCGCATGCCGGAGCCCTGGGCCGGGCCGGACCTCGGCGAGCACCTCGAGGAGCTCGCCGGGCGCGGGATCCGGGATGTCGTGGTCGTCCCCGTCGGCTTCGTGTCCGATCACGTCGAGCTCCTGTTCGACGTGGACGTGCGGGCGAAGGAGATTGCTGAGCGGCTCGAAGTTCGGCTCGAGCGCCCGCCCGCGCTGAACGACGATCCGCTCTTCGTCTCGACGCTCGCGGGCCTTGTGCGCGTCCGTGCGGAGTCCTGGCTCGCCGCCGCCGCCGCATGAGAGTCGTCGTCGTCGGCGGGGGGATCGCGGGGCTCGCGGCGGCCCGCCGGCTCGAGGCCCTGTTCGAGGAGATCGAGGTCGTCCTGGTCGAGTCGACGCACCGTCTCGGCGGAAAGCTCCTGACGGAGCACGTCGACGGGTTCGTGATCGAGGGCGCCGCCGACAGCTTCCTCTCTCGGAAGGAGCGTGGAATCGGGCTCTGCGAGGAGCTCGGCCTGGGAGCGGAGCTCATCGCTCGCCGTCCTGAGAACGCCCGCTCGTTCGTACGTCGCGGCGACGAGCTCCACCCGTTGCCCGAAGGCCTGACCGGGATGATCCCGACGAGCCTCGAGGCGCTCTCGGAGAGTCGGCTCCTGTCCGACGGGGGGAGGGAACGTTTCGCGGCCGAGGAGAACCTTCCGGCAGCTCCGCCCGACGGCGACGAGTCCATCGCCTCGTTCGTCGCGCGCCGGTTCGGTCGCGAGGCATACGAGCGTCTGGTCGAGCCGCTGATGGCCGGGATCTACGCGGGCGACGGCGAGCAGCTCTCGCTGCGCGCGACGTTCCCGAACCTCCGTGCGCTCGAGCTCGAGCACGGAAGCGTGCTGCGCGGCCTCGCTGCTCAGTCACGATCGGAGTCCCCGTACCCCGCGTTCGTCGGGCTGCGCTCCGGTATGCAGACGCTCGCCGACACGCTCGTCGAGAGCCTCGAGCACACGACGATTCGAGGTGGGACGCCGAAGCCACTGCGGACGCGGGCCGGTCGCTACGCGCTCGACGTAGGAGACGTCCTGCTCGCCGACGGAGTCGTCATCGCGACGCCTGCGCCCGCGGCCTCGACCCTCGTGTCGGGTCTGGACTCGGAGCTCGCCGAGCTGATCGGCGACATTCCCTATGCATCGTCCGCGGTCGTTACGCTCGGCTACCGACGCGAGGACGTTCGGCATCCGCTCGACGGCTACGGCTACGTCGTTCCGGCAACGGAGGGCTCGGAGGTCCTGGCGTGCACCTGGACTTCGAGCAAATGGGAGGAGCGGGCGCCGGCGGGCCATGCGCTGCTTCGCGTGTACCTGCGAGGGATCTCGCCTGGATCCGACCAGCAGCTCGTGGACACCGCGCGAGCCGAGCTGAGTCTCCTCGAAGTTACGTCGGAGCCGTGCTTGACCCGCCTGCATCGCTGGCCGGTCGGCATGCCTCAGTACGTGCTCGGCCATCCTGAGCGGCTCGAGCGAATCGACACGGCGCTCGCACGTCACCCGGGCGTGGCGCTAGCAGGGGCCGCCTACCGCGGCGTCGGGATCCCGGACTGCATCGCGTCCGGTGAGGCCGCGGCCGATTCGATCGTGCGTTCCCTCTCGCCGGTAGCCGGGTGACACACGAGACCTCGGAGCGCCTGTTCGCCGAGGCTCAGGAGCTGATGCCGGGCGGCGTGAGCTCCCCGGTGCGCGCCTTCCGTGCCGTCGGCGGCACCCCCGTCTTCGTCGAGCGCGGGGAGGGTGCATACCTCTTCGACGTCGACGGGAACCGCTACGTCGACTACGTCCTCTCCTTCGGGCCTCTGATCCTCGGACACGCCCATCCGCGAGTCGTGGCCGCGCTCGAGGAAGCGGTGCGGCGTGGGACGAGCTACGGCGCCCCCACCGCGCTCGAGGCCGAGCTGGCCGTGCTCGTCGGGGAGGCGATGCCGAGCGTCGAGCTCCTCCGCTTCGTCAACTCCGGCACCGAGGCGACGATGAGCGCGCTTCGTCTGGCTCGTGCGTATACCGGCCGCTCGAAGATCGTCAAGTTCTCCGGCTGCTACCACGGCCACGCGGATCTTCTGCTCGTGCAGGCAGGATCGGGCGTCGCCACGTTCGGCCTGCCCGACTCACCAGGCGTGACGAAAGGAGCCGTCGTCGACACGCTCGTCGCGCCGTACAACGACCTCGCCGCCGTCGAGCGGCTGTTCGCCGAGCACTCCGGTCAGATCGCCGCCGTAATCGTCGAGCCCGTCGCAGGGAACATGGGCCTCGTCCTGCCTGTCGAAGGGTTCCTCGCGGGCCTGCGAGAGCTGACCGCTGCCGACGGCGCCCTCCTCGTCTTCGACGAGGTCATGACCGGGTTCCGCGTGCATCCGGGCGGCGCCCAGCAGTTGTACGGGATCACGCCCGACCTGACGACGCTCGGGAAGGTCATCGGCGGTGGCCTCCCGGTCGGCGCGTACGGCGGTCGACGCGAGGTGATGGAGCTCGTCGCCCCTGAGGGGCCCGTCTACCAGGCGGGGACGTTGTCGGGCAACCCGCTCGCGATGACCGCGGGGATCGAGACGCTGAGGGCGATTCGAGAGCCGGGCGTCTGGGCCGGCATCGAAGAGGTGGGAGAGCGGCTACGCGGAGGGTTGGGTGACGCGGCTGCGGAGGCGGTCGTGTCCGTCCAGCCGGTGCGCAGCGGGACGATGGCCGCTCTCTTCTTCAGCGAGTCGCCGGTGCGTACCTGGGACGAGGCGCAACGCGCCGACACGGGGCGCTTCGCGCGCTTCCACCGCGCCATGCTCGGGCGAGGCGTCTACCTCCCGCCGTCGCAGTTCGAGACGTGGTTCCTCTCGACCGAGCACGGCGACGAGGAGATCGAGGCCACGATCGCGGCAGCCCGCGAGGCCTTCGCAGCGACGCGCTAAGTGCTTGGCGAGCACAAAGCTCAGCTCAGATCGTCGTCGTTCACGTCGTGGCCACTACCGGCGCGTCGGCGTCGTGCGACATACCCCGTTCCTCCGGCAGCGAGGAGGGCGAGCGCCAAGCCCCCGAGAACGAGCAGCGGGAGCGGTGCGCTCGTCGGCCCCGCCGTGTTCACGGGCGGCGCGGCAAGGGGCGTGATCGGTTCCCCGCCCGGCTTTCGTTTGCTGATCGCGATCCTGCGCCCGCTCGCCTCCCGCATGGCCTGCGTGATCACGTCCTGGGCGTCGGAGTAGTCGCGGATCTCCGGCGGAACGGCTGCGATCGCTTCCTGGTAGCAGTGAAGCGGGTAGAAGCCGTCGATGCGACTGTTGTCGAACCAGTCCGCGAGCACCTTCTTGGCACAGGAGGTCGTCGCGTACGCCGAGGCGGCCCCGAAGGCGAGGAACGTGAGTGCGCTCGCGAGCAAAGCGAGTGTGCAGGCGAACGTACGACCGGCCGACGGCTTCATGTGGAACATACGCAGGCGAGGGGTTGCGGCGTCACCCTCCTCGGACGCTAGACGCAACCTGTATGCGTTCGGTTAGAACACTCGCCGCCCGCGACGGAGCCGCCTCGCTCTACCATCGCGTCGCGTGAAGGTGCTCCTCGTGACGATGTACTTTCCGCCCGCCGGAGGCGGCGGGGTCCAGCGCCCGCTCAAGCTCGCCCAGTATCTCCCGGCGCTCGGCGTCGAGACCCACGTTCTCGCCCCTGACGACCCGAAATGGGTCCACCGCGACGCCGAGTTGCGCGTCCCGACTCAGGCGTGGGTGCACCGCGCCCGCTACGTCGGGCCCAAGGCGCGAAGACCCGCCGAGGAGCTGCACGGCACCGAGGGGGTCGAGCGCGCGCTCGTGCATGCGCGCATCGCCTCTCGGCGCCTGCTCGTTCCGGATGCAAGCGTCACCTGGAACCTGACCGCGATCCCGGCCGCTATCCGGATCGCGCGCCGGGAAGCGGTCGACGCGGTGATCACGACCTCCCCGCCCGGATCTATCCACTTCGTCGGCGCAGCCGTGAAGCGTGCGACCGGCGCGCGCTGGCTCGCCGACCTCAGGGACCCGCTGATCGCGAATCCGCACCGTCGCTCCGACACCGCGGCTACACGCGCGAAGCAGGCTGCAGCGAGCGGTCTCGCCAAGCTCGTCGCGCGGAGCGCCGACGCGATCTCGTGCGTCTCGGAGGCCATCGCTGACGAGGTGAGAGCCCTCGAGCCGAAGGGCGTCGTACGCACGATCGCGAACGGGTGCGACTTCGACGACTTCGCCGGGCTCCGATACCGGCGCGGCTCTCGCTTCCGGATCACGCACGCAGGCAGCTTCTTCGGTAGGCGGGACCCGCGCCCCTTCTTGCAGGCGCTCCTCGACTCCGACCTCGACATCGTCGCGCGCTTCGTCGGCGACTTCCGTGCCTCGGATCGCGAGTGGGCCGAGTCCCTCGGGCTCGGCGACCGCCTCGAGCTCGTTCCCTACACGCCCCGCGCCGAGTCGCTTCGGCTGCAGCGCAACTCCGAGGCGCTCCTGCTCCTCGTTCCGGACGCCGGAGGCCGGGGCCGAGGCGTTCTCTCGGGCAAGCTTTTCGAGTACCTCGCTGCCGCGCGTCCCATTCTCGCCGCGGTGCCCGTGGACGGCGCCGCCGCAACACTCATCAGGGAGACCGGGGCCGGCATCGTTGCCGCCCCGGACGACGTCGCCGGGCTGCGCGCGGCCTTGGAGGGGCTCCATGCCCGCTACCTCGACGGCGGCCTACCCGCGGTCGTGCTCCCCGAGGACGTCCGCCACTCGCTCTCGCGGCAAGCGCGAGTGGAGGAGACCGCGGAGCTTCTGCAGGAGATCGTGGGGTGACGGCGCACGCACTCGTGCTGCGCAGGCGGGCTGAGCGAGTTCTCGCCCAGCCGGCGCTCGACAGCCTCTTCCTCGCGACGATCCTCGTCGTCAGCTTCGCAAAGATCCAGTGGTCCATCGGGGCCGACCTCTCGGTCGCCGACGTTCTCACGGCCGGGTTTCTCGTCGTCTTCCTCTGGGACCGCCTCGAGCGAGGCGACGCGGGCCTGACGCGCACCTCCGTCGTGGCGCTCGCGTTCTTCGCAGCCTTCCTGCTCGTCTACCTCATCGGCTACTTCAACCTCGACACCCAGCAGGCGCTGACGCAGTACGGCAAGGGCATGGTCAAGTTCGTGCTGCACCTCGGGTTCCTCGTCGCCGGGGTGACGCTGCTCGCGCGGCGGCCGCAGCGCTTCTACTGGTACGCGCTGGCGGCGTTCTGCGGGGGAATTGCCCTGAACGGCGTCTACGGCGTCGTTCAGCTGGGCGTCGCCGAGCTGACCGGCGGGAGCCTCGACCACATCCTCGTCCAGCCGATCACGGGACGGGCGACCGCGATCAACATCTTCGGCGTCATCGGTGGAACGCAGGCCGTGTACCGCCCGAACGGGCTCACCGGCGATCCGAACCACCTCGGGATCGAGCTCACCCTGCCGCTCCTCATCCTGACCCCGATCTACATGCGGCTCGAGCGCTCGCATCCGTGGAAGCTTCGCCTCGCCGTCCTGCTCGCATTCCTCCTCGTCGTCGAGCTCGCCACGTTGTCACGGAGCGGCCTTCTGGGCCTCGGTGTCGGCGCCCTCTTGCTCGCCGTCCCGTACCGCCGTTACCTACGCCGTCGCGACTTGCTCGCGCCGCTCGCGGCCGTTGCCTGCATCGTCGCCGCCGTCGTCGCGGTTCGCTTCGACTACTTCCGTACCGTGCTGCGCGCTCGCACGAACGTGAGTCACGCGGCCGCGTCGCCGCATTTCGGCGTCTACAGCTTCATCCCGGACATCCTGCACACGCACCCGTTCTTCGGGCTCGGCCTCAACAACTTCGCCGTCTACTACGAGTTCGTCACCGGCCGCCCCGACTTCGGCCCCCACTCGTTCTACGTGTCGCAGATCGTCGAGTCGGGAATCGTCGGCACCGCGCTATTCGCGGTGTTCGTCCTCTGGGTGTTCCTGCGTCTCGGCGTCGGGAGACGCATCGGACGCGCGCTCGACGCGGCCCACGATCCCCTCGGCGCGCGCGTCCGCCCACTGTCCTGGGGAATGACCGCGGCGCTCGTCGCGACGCTCGTCTCGAACATCTTCTACCTCACGATGACCTTCTACTACTTCTACGTCTTTGCGGCGCTCGCGGTGGCGATTCCTGTCGTGTTCGCGCGGCGGGCTCGTCCCGTCGCTTGAAGGTCGTCGTGTTGACGACGTCGTACCCGCGCTTCGCGGACGACGTCGCCGGAGTCTTCGTCCGGGACGCGGTCGAGCACCTGCGCGCCTCCGGTCTCGATGTCGGCGTCGTTTCGCCTGCGTCCTTCCGCCACTTCGGGATCGCGTACGGCCACGGGATCGTCGGCAATCTCAGGCATCGGCCATGGCGTGTGCTCTTTTTGGCTCTCTTCCTGGCCTCGTTCGCCCGTGCGGCGCGGAGAGCTGCGTGGGACGCCGACCTCGTCCACGCACACTGGCTTCCCTCGGCGCTCCCCGCGCTCGCGACCGGCAAGCCGTTCGTAGTCCAGCTCTGGGGGAGCGATGTCGAGCTCGCTCGACGGGTGCCCTGGGCGTTTGGCTGGCTCCTGCGTCGAGCTCGGCTCGTCCTGGCTCCGTCCGCCGCGATCGCGACCGCAGCGCGAGGGCTGGGCGCCCGTGAGACGGCCCTCGTGCGAAGCGGCGTCGCGCTGCCCGAGGAGGTCGCCGAGCCCGAGGAGCCACCGCACGTGCTCTACGTCGGGCGTCTCTCGGAGGAGAAGGGCGTACGCGACCTTGCCGACGCAACGAAACGCATCCCGCGTGTTGTCGTCGGTGACGGCCCGCTCCGGAAGCTCTTTCCGGACGCGCTCGGGTTCGTGCCGCCGCCCGAGCTCGGCACGCACTACGAGCGGGCCGCGGTCGTCGTCTGTCCGTCCCACCGGGAGGGCTACGGTGTCGTCGCGCGCGAGGCGATGGCGTACGGCAGGCCGGTCGTCGCGACGGCAGTCGGCGGGCTCCTCGACGCGGTCGAAGACGGAGTCACCGGCCTGCTCGTGGCGCCGCGAGATCCGGCTGCACTCCGAGCCGCGATCGAGCGGCTCCTCGAGGACGCGGATCTCCGCGACCGCCTCGGGCGAGCGGCGCGGGACCGGGCACGCTCGGAATGGTCCTGGGAGGCTGCCGTCAGCGGCATCCGTGGCGCGTACGACCTCGCGCTCGAGGCGTAACACCGAACATGCGCCGCGGTCCTCAGTACCATCGGGCGGATGCCTGAGCTCCGCATCGACGGAACGCGGATACACGAGGGCGGCGAGGCCTACGTGCTCGCCGAGATCGGTCACAATCACCAGGGAGACCTCGAGAAGGCGAAAGCGTTGATTCACGCTGCGAAGGAGTGCGGCGTGGACGCAGTCAAGCTGCAGAAGCGGGACAATCGCGCGCTCTTCACCCGCGCGTTCTACGACACGCCGTACGACAACGAGAACAGCTTCGGCGCGACGTACGGTGAGCATCGAGAGGCGCTCGAGCTGGGCAGAGAAGAGTGGATCGAGCTCCGTCGTTACGCCCGCGAGCTCGAGCTCGGCTTCGTCGTGGCCGCGTTCGATCCGTCGAGCGCGGACTTCTGCGCCGAGCTCGACGTCACCGCCTTCAAGTTCGCGTCGGGCGACCTGCTGAACGTTCCCTTCCTGCGGTACGTCGCGACCTTCGGGAAGCCGCTCCTCCTCTCGACGGGAGGCGGCACGCTCGAGGACATCGACCGCGCGGTGCAGGCAATCCTCCCGCTCAATTCGCAGCTCTGCGTCCTCCACTGCACCGCGTCGTATCCGGCCGAGGTCGAAGACCTCAACCTGCGCGTGATCGAGACGCTTCGCAAGCGCTATCCCGAGCTCGTGATCGGCCTCTCCGACCACCAGAACGGCATCGCGATGGCGCTCGTCGCATACATGCTGGGGGCCCGGGTCTTCGAGAAGCACTTCACGCTGAACCACGCGTGGAAGGGCTCGGATCACGCCTACTCGCTCATGCCGGACGGGATGCGTCGGCTCGTTCGAGACCTGCAGCGCGTACCGGTCGCGCTCGGGGACGGAGTCAAGCGCCGGCTTCCGAGCGAGGAGCGTCCCTTGACGAAGATGGGAAAGAAGCTCGTCGCCTCGCGGGATCTCGAGGCAGGGCACGTGCTGACGCCGGGTGACCTCGAGGCGAAGTCACCCGCCGACGGCGGCCTGCCGCCATACGAGCTCGACCGCCTGCTGGGCCGCCGCCTACTGCGGCCGCTGGCATTCGAGCAGGACGTCACGCGCGACGACGTCGAGGGCGTCGGCGAGGCCGTCGCCGCCCGCGGCGTCTCCGAAGCGTGACCGAAGCGCGCCGCGTGTGACAGATCCGCTGTTCGACCTGGAGGGCCGCGTCGCGATCGTGACGGGCGGCCTCGGCCAGCTCGGTTCGGTGTATGCGGCAGGGCTTGCGGAGCGCGGAATGCGCGTCGCGGTCTTCGACGTCGAGCGTGGGGAGGTGCCGGACGGAGTTCGGGCGTACGAGGTCGACGTCACCGATCGCTTCGCGCTCGAGGAGGCGGAGAAGGAGGTCGAACGGGCATGGGGTTTCCCGCACCTGCTGGTCAACAACGCCGCGCTCGACTCGCCCCCAGATGCGCCCGCCGAGGAAGTCGGCCCCTTCGAGACCTATCCCGAGGAGTCGTTCGCGGCCGTGATGGACGTCAACGTCAAGGGCACGTTCCTCTGCTGCCAGGTCGTCGGCGCCGCAATGGCCCGCGAGGGCAGGGGGTCGATCGTGAACGTCTCCTCGATCTACGGTCTTCTGTCACCTGTCCAGGAGCTGTACGCCTTTCGGCGCGAGCGGGGAGAGACGTTCGTGAAGCCTGTTGCGTACTCGGTCTCCAAGTCGGCCATTCTCAACCTCACCCGCTATCTCGCGACGCACTGGGCGAAGTCGGGAGTGCGAGTGAACACGCTGACGCTCGGCGGCGTCTGGAACGACCAGCCGCGCGAGTTCCTCGACGCATACGAGGCGCGCTCGCCCATGGGTCGTATGCTTGAGTCCCACGAAGCGCTCGGAGCGGTCGTCTTCCTCGCCTCCGAGGCGAGCTCGTACGTCACCGGTGCCAACATCGTCGTCGACGGCGGCTGGTCCGCCTGGTGAGCGACTCGGCCGAGAATGCCGATGTCTGAGGACCTGGATTCGCTCGTTCAGGAGAACCGGCGGCTCGCGAAGGAGGCTCGGGAGCTCCGCGAAAGGGTCGCGGCCCTCGAGTCGAGCCGCTGGTGGCGGCTCCATCCGCGGCGTGCGCTCCGCCTGAGGGGTTGGTCGACCCGCACGGTTACGCCCGACTCGAAAGTCGCCCTCAAACATACGTTTCCCGCCGACTTCGACGAGCGAGATCGGGAGCTCTGTCTGCGGGTCCAGCCATTCACGATGACGACCCCACCGCGGATCTACGCACTCGCGCGGGCGGTGGAGTATGTCGTCGGCAATGCTGTACCGGGAGCGATGGTCGAATGCGGGGTCTGGCGCGGCGGAAGCATGATGGCGGTGGCCCTGACGCTCCGCAGGCTCGGGGTCGACGACCGCGACCTCTATCTCTACGACACGTTCGAGGGCATGACGGAACCGGGGGACGAAGACGTCAGGCACACGGGAGAGCGTGCGGTAGATCTGCTTGCAGATCCTCGCGCCCACGCCCAATACAAGGCTGCCGCGTCGCTCGAGGAGGTGCGTGAGGCGGTCCTCGGCGTCGGCTACCCGGAGGCGCGCATCCACTTCGTCAAAGGACCGGTCGAGCAAACGCTCCCGGAACGTGCCCCCGAGGGTATCGCGCTACTTCGCCTCGATACCGACTGGTACTCGTCCACCAAGCACGAGCTCGTGCACCTGTATCCACGTCTCGCTGTAGGGGGGGCTCTCATCGTCGATGACTACGCGTACTGGCAAGGCGCCCGCCGTGCCGTTGATGAGTACATCGACAAGAACCACCTGTCGCTACTTCGCAACGCATTGGCGTGAAGTCGCTGTCCGGCCATGACTCCTGACAGGATCCCGCCCGGAATGCATGGGTTACGTTTGATCAGGCTTCGTTCCCGGATTGGCCGCCGTCGCCTGCCCAGGACGCGTTGGGCTCAGACCGAGCAGACGGCGTACCACGAGTGGCTCAGCAAGACGTGGCCTACTGGCGCGGTTGGTGCGCGTGACGCGTACGAGAGCCGCCTCGAGGCGCACGTCGGCGAGAGGGTCGATCCCGCGCCTCCGCTAGCCCTGCGCGTGGTCTCTTTCGCGTGCGAGCGCGACCTTCCCGAGCACGTAGCCTCGATCCGTTCGTTTCTGACGCATGCGGGAGTGCCCACGGAGCTCGCGATCGTCTCGGATGGGAA
>VAWZ01000074.1:4113-20732 GCA_005888365.1 Actinomycetota bacterium | reverse complement strand
GACCGCGGCCGTCTTCCCCGCCTACGCTCTCGCGCGGCTCGTGGTACCTCCCTGGTACGCGCTCGCTGCGGCGGGAGCATCGATCGCAGTGCCCGCGATGGCGTACTCACCGATCTTCGTGCGGGAGCCTCTCGCCTATCCGCTCGCCACCCTCTCGCTCTGGCTCATCGCGCGCCTGCTGGTCAGGCCCACGTGGGGTCGAGCGGCAGTCGCGGTGGTCGCGTGCGCAGCCGCGGCGCTCACCCGCACGCAGCTCGCGATTCTCTTCGTCGTGCTCGTGCTCGCACTGATCTGGCTGGCGTGGGAGTCGGAGGCAGGACGCCGCTGGCGGTCGGGCTTCGGGACGTGGGACTGGATCGGCGGCGCGGTCTTGCTGGTCGGGATCGCGGTCGGATTCTCCGCGCTTTTCGGGCATCTGTCCCAGAGCTGGGCGATCACGACGAAGCAGTACAAGGATCGGATCTTCGACAACGCCGTCTGGGCGACGGGAGCGCTCGCGATCGGGATCGGCGTGCTGCCGGTCGTCGCTGGAATCGCCGCACTCGCCCGCCCCAAGCGGGAGCGGAGCACGCCTGAGAGCCGGGCCTTCGTGACGACGAGTGTCGTGGCGCTGGGGGTGTTCATCTGGTACGCGGGCATCAAGGGCGCGTACGTCTCGACCGTCTTCTCGACGATCGTCGCCGAGCGCAACCTCATCTACCTCGCGCCTACCCTCTTCGCAGCGACCGCTCTCGCGATGCATCGCGGCATGGGTCGCTGGTGGGCGATTGGCGGTGCCGCGCTCGTTGCCTTCTACGTCGTTCGGGGTACGCCACTCCATCTGTCTGAATTCCCCTACTACGAGGCGCACGGACTCGCGATCGCCGCCTTTGCGAACCGCGAGCTCGGCTGGTCGGAGGACGGCATCAAGCGCGGGCTGTGGGTCGTCTGCTTCCTTGCGCTCGCCGTCGTCGTCGCGCTTCGTCTTCTGCGCAGAGAGTCGCGGGCGTTCGTCGCGATCGCAGCGGTCTCGGCCGTCCTCGTCATGGCGTGGTCGATGACCGCGGAGGTCTACGCCGCTCGCGGTGAACGTCACCTGTCGACTCAGATCGACCAGAACCTCCCGAAACCGCTGGACTGGGTCGATCGCAAGACGGGAGGAGGATCGGTGGTCGTCATCGGCCAGGGGATCACGGATCCGACCGGCATCTGGGAGACGGAGTTCTTCAACAAGTCCATTCGCAAGATGTGGAGCATCGACGGCACTGCAGCGCGCGTTGGCGGGCCGGTGCTGACGCCGGATCTCGCGGCCGCCAACGGGAGGCTCTGGCCGCCGCCGGACACGCAGTACGCGCTTGCTCTGAACGGCGTCGAGCTGCAGGGACGCCTGGTAAAGCAGGTGGGCCAGAGTCGTCTCTATCGCCTCGACGGCGGTCCGCTCAACCTCGCCGCCGCCGTCACCGGGGTCCAGTCGGACGGCTGGATGGCTGCCCCCGACGCGCAGAGTCCGGCGACGGCGTCGTACACGCGCTACGACGTCGCCCACGACGGGCCAGGGCTCGCGGTGGGAATCCTCTCCCGCGTCGCGTCGTGTGGGAAGGACGTCCCCGGGTACGCGACCATAAGAGTCGGCCCTGTCGGGGTCGGCCCCGACAAGGAGCCGAAGATCGCGCACGTGACTGCGGTAACCCATCGCGTCATCCACCAGTGCAAGGCGAAGGGCTTCGCTCTCCCCGTGCCGAGGAGGCCGTGGCGGCTCGAGATCAGCATCCGGCCGACCTTCGTCCCGCAGGAGCTCGACCCGGCGAAGTTCAGTGACCGGCGGCATCTGGGAGCCGTCGTGCAGGACCTCCACTTCCAGCCGCTTTTCGGCGGCTGAGGTAACTCAACGCGACGCGGCGACGACGTAGGTAAAGCGGAACCGCAGCGCGAGTCGCGCGGGCGGGCCGGAGCGCTCGAGCGCACGAGCGAGCGTCGTGAGCGGTCGCGGCAGCGAGACGGTCTGAGGGATGAGGAAAGGCCGGAGCGCGACACGTCCCAGCCCGGCTGCCCCGAGATCCGCGACGACTCCCGCGAGCTCGTACTGGCGGGGGTTGAGGTCGAAGACGACTTTCTTCTCGGTGAATCCCGCGACGTGTCGGAAGAAGGCTCGCCGGTCTCGCGCGTAGTAGACGGCGCGGAAGAGGGTCGTCGCGGCGACCGGCTCGGCCGGCTCGTAGTCGTTGAGGTCTCCGAGCACGACCGAAGCCTCCGGGCCTAGGCGTCGTCGCGCCTCCGCCACCATCTCCTCCGTCGAGTCGACGCCGCGGTAGCGAAGCCTGCGGGCGAGAAGGGGCTCCGCGAGAGCACCGTCACCGCACGCGAGATCGAGCACCTCGTCACCTGGCTCGAGTCTCGGTCCGAGCGACATCACGAGGTCCGCGCGATGGCTGAGGTACGCGGTGGCGTCCGCGTACTGGCGCTCGCTCCAGTCCTCTGCCTGCCGGGCGTACTTCCTCACAGCGCGAGCAGGCGCTCGGGATGCTTGCGAACGAAACGCGCCATCCCGCGTAGGTGCCAGAGCGTGTGTCGCGAGAAGAAGCGCCTGTCGATCACCGCTGCATACTCGTGAGCCACGACCGCCTGCGGCACGTACCAGCGCTCCCAGCCGGCGAGCTTGGCCCGGTAGCAGAGGTCGATGTCCTCGCAGTAGTGGCGGTAGCCCGAGTCCCAGCCTCCGAGCTGGTCGAGCATCTCACGTCGCTGGAGCAGGAAGGCTCCGAGCATCCAGTCCGCCTCCACCGGCTCTGACGGCTGCTCGTCGAGGAGATAGTGCTCGCGTTGTCGCTCGTACGGGTTGCGCAAGCGACGCAGGGGCGTGCGCCGAACGAGCGTGCCGCGCACGGTCGGGAACCGTCTCCGCGTCGGCTGCCACGATCCGTCGCGCCAGCGCATCTGCGGGCCGGCTATGCCGCACCTCGGATGCGCTTCCGCGAACCCGACGAGAGCGGCGACGGCGCCGGGAGCGGGGATCGCATCCGGGTTGGCGGCGAGGACGTATGCGCCGGTCGTGGCGGCGATTCCGGCGTTGATGTTTGCGGCCAGCGAGAGCGGCCGGCGGTTCTCCAGCACTCGCGCCCCTTCCGGAAGGACGCCCACCGAGCGGGGCACGTTCGCGATGACGAGCAGCTCGTCCACCTGCGGCGCGAGCGCGGGGAGGGAGCCCTCGAGCTCCGCAGCGTGGCCGTGCGAGACGACGACCGCCGACACCTTCACCCTGCGAGCACGTTCCGGTAGACCTCGAGCGTTCGCTCGGCGGTCGCTCTCCAGCTGAACTGCCGGGCGCGCTCGAGTCCGGCCTCTACCAGCCGGTCCCGCTCGGCGAGAGCCATTCCGATCCCGGCTGCGAGCTGCTCCTCCTCGACGAGGACTGCAGCGTCGTTCGCGATCTCCTCCACGGCGGGCTCTCGGAGGGCGACGACCGGAGTACCCGAGGCCATCGCCTCGACGACCGGCAGCCCGAACCCCTCGTACAGAGACGCATGCACGAGACAGGCAGCGCCGCGGTAGAGCTCGGCGAGACGCTCGGTCGCGACGTAGCCCTCGACGAAGGCGCCGCGGCGACGAAGCTCGGCTGCGAGCGCCGGATCGTTCTCCGGCCCCACCACGACCAGCGGCAAGTCCTGAGCAGCCGCCGCTTCGAGCGCCGCCAGCTGGTTCTTCCGCCTCTGAATCGCCCCCACCGTGAGCGCATACCGCCCTCGTGGCGTATCTCTTGGCGCCTCCTCGCCGGGCATGAGCGCACGGAACACCCGGTCGACGCCGTTCGGCGTCACGTCGACGCGCTCGGGCGACGCGTTGTAGAGCTCGACGAGATCCCGCTTCGTGCGCTCCGAGACGGTGAGGACGCGTGCCGCTCGTCGAACGGCGCGAGGGACGACGGCGCGAAAGACGAACCGATCCTTCCAGCCCATGAGCTCGCGCCGGCGGACGAAGGACAGGTCATGCACGGTCACGACGCAGGGACAGGGTGGACGCAGCGGAAGCGCGTACTGCGTGTGGCAGAGCGAGGCGCCGAGCCGTCGCAGAAGTCTTGGCAGCGTGAGCGCCATGCGCAGCCCCTGGCTGCGACCGCGCAGCCCGATCGCCTCCACGTCCTTCGGGACGAGGTCCGGGCGGCGAGTCACCGCCGCGATACGCAGTCCCGCCGCCTCCGCGAGCGATGGAAGCTCCTCGAGCAGGTTCCGAATGTACGTCTCGTCACCCGTGCGGTGCCGGCCGAGGACATCGGCGTCGATCACGACGAGCTTCATGCGAGCTCGCGCCAGAGACTCTCCACCGCGTCTGCGCTGCGCGACCAAGTGAACTCCGCGGCACGCGCGAGACCGGCCGCAACGAGCTCTCCACGCCGCGCCCGGGCCTCGTCGATGCCGTTGGCGATGGAGGCGGGATCGAGAGAGTCGACGAGAACGGCCGCGCCGCCCGCTATCTCCTCCATCGCGGTTCCCTTCGAGGTTACGACCGGCGATCCGGAGGCCATCGCCTCGACGACGGGCAGGCCGAACCCCTCGTACAGGGAAACGTAGAGAACACACGCCGCGCCCCGGTAGAGCCCGGCGAGCTCGGAGTCCGGAACCTCGCCGACCCACCCCGGGACGTCGACCTCGCCCCACCCTCGTGCGCCGACCACGCGCAGCTCGATGCCTGCGATGCGTGCGGCCTCCACCGCGCGACCGAGGTTCTTGCGCGGCTCGAGTGTCCCTACCGCGAGGACATAGGTTCCTCGTGACACTGCGTCATCCGGCTCCGCACCGAGAGGCCGGAAGACCGGGTCGACACCGTTCGGGACGACCCGGATCCGCTCGGCGGGAACTCCCCCGAGCTCGGCGACCTCCGCCTTCGTGAACTCGGAGACCGTGACGACGGCGTCCGCGGCGCGAAGAACCCGGCGGAGCCCGGCGCGCCCGTAGAGACCGTGCCACCGCGGGAACGCGTCCCGTGAACTGTCACGACCACCGGGGCAAGAGCGCTCGCGGGCGCGCGGAACGTCGGACAGTGGAGCACGTCGAAGCGCGCGGCCTTGCGTCTCAACCCGAGCGGATACCAGACTGCGTCACGGGCGATGCTCGACAGACGACCCGCTCCGCCGAACGCGAGGAGCTCGAGCTCGAGCGCCTCCCGGCCCCGGAGAGCGCCGAGGAGGCCGCGGACGTGACGCGCGGTTCCGGCACGCGTCTGAACGAGCGGCGAGACGTCGACGCCGACTCTCACGTCGTCACCTCCAGCTGCCGCGCCACCTGGCGCACGGCTTTACGCGGCTCGTCGTAGGCAAGCAGATCGAGGGCGTCACGGGTCGAGCACCAGCGATATTCGGTGTGCTCCTCGTCGAGCACCGGCTCCCATCCCGGCGGCGCCCCGGCAGCGAACGAGTCGACGCGCATGCGTCCGGAGGCCGCCTCGTATCCGAGCTCGAGGTCGAGCGGAGTCACGGGAGCCCGTAAGCCCGTCTCCTCGGCGAGCTCGCGGGCAGCGGCCTCGGCGGCAGTCTCCCCGACCTCGACACCGCCTGCGGGCAGATGCCAGTAGCCGCGACGCTCGGGCGAGCGCAACAGGACGAGGAACTCGGCGCCGCGGGTGACGACGATCATCACCTCGTGCGTTCTCACGCAGCCGCCTCCTCGTACGCGCCGAGGAGGATCTCGCCGACCGCTCCCCACGAGAATCCCTTCGCGTGCTCGAGGCCGAGGGCCGAGAGCCGGTCGCGTTCCACGAGCGCACGCTGAACTCCCGCCGCGATTGCCTCGGCGTCGTCGGCGGCGACTCGTACGGCCGAGTCGCCGCACGCCTCGTCGAGCGACGGATGGCTCGACGCGACGACCGGGACGCCGCAGGCCATCGCCTCGACGACGGGAATGCCGAAGCCTTCAAAGCGCGACGGGTAGACGACGACCGCCGCGCCGCGATAGAGGCGAGCGAGCTCATTGTCTGCGACGTATCCGAGGCGGCGCACGCCCGGGCGGTCGAGCGCGGGCTGCTCGCCCCAGCCCTCCGCGCCGACAACCGCAAGCTGGAGCTCGTCCACGAGGTGCGTGTGCGCCTCGAGCAGGGTCCCGAGGTTCTTGCGTGGCTCGAGCGTCGCGACCGTGAGCGCGTACGGGCCCCCGAGCTCGGCTGCTGCGCCGTCGGGCCGGAAGATCGGTCGCACGCCCGGGCGTGCCACTCGAATCCGTTCTTTCGGCACGCACAGTGTCTGCTCGACGTCGCGACCGGTGAAATCGGAGTTGACGAATACGAGATCGCAGGTTCGGGCCGCGTTCTCGAACTTGCGCGTGTGCATCGCGATCGTTCTCCGCGTGCACCACTGCGGGAAGTGAAGAGGAACGAGGTCGTGGATCGTGGTGGCCCGGACACCGTGCGCCTGCGGTGGATACATCCAGTCGCTGTAATGGAGCACGTCGAAGCGCCCGAGCAGGCGCTCGGCGGCCGGTCTTCCGACCCGGCTCCACAGCGTCCGGACCGCATGCGAAGCCGGAAGCGGCCAGAGGCGGAGCTCGACGTCGGTGCCGGCGAGCGCAGATCGAATCCGGCTCGGCCCCTCGAGACTCGTGGGGGCGAAGGCGACGATCTCGTGCTTCCCGGCGGCTACCTCGACGAGCCCCGAGAGCGAGCCACGGATGTAGTTCCCGATCCCGAGCGGCGTATGGCTCAACGGGCTCACGTCCACGACGATCCTCATCTACCCGCGCCGGGCTGGTAGAGAAAGCGGTTGAAGTGCGCGCCAAGCTCACGCCGGTCCGTGCTCTCGGGGCTCACCCTCGCGGGGACGGCGGTCGGGGTCACCGTGAAGTCCACACGGCAGCGACCGGTCGCCGGCGCGGGGGCGAGCGGAACCTTCAGCACCGCCTGCCCGTTGGGCGGGAGCCGGACCTGTGTCGACTTTCCGCCGTTCGTATGCGCGACGATCGTCTGCGGCGCGACGAAGAGGCTCGGGTCGCTCGAGACGGATACGAGCAGCAGGCCGGGTGTGCACCGGCGCCGGATCCAGGTCACGTTCTTCCCGGACCACGTGTCGTTCGGGAAGAGCCCGTCGATGCGAACCGCGGAGATCAGCGGCGGGTTCACCCGCCAGAGCGTGATCCCCCACCCGTTGTCCCGGGCGAGCGCCTTCCCGTCGGGCTCGAAGGACGAGTCCGCGATTACGTACCGACTGAGCACGGGCCTGTGTCCCGGGAGCGTGACCGCGCCCGTGACCCGATCGATGTGGATCCTCGTCTCCGGCAGCCCGCCCGGGGTCGGACTCGCGACGTAGTACACAGGCCCGACGTCGCGGTTGAAGAACTCGTTCTCGCTGACGGTGAGCCGGTCGGTCCGGCCGGTCCAGATGAACGCCGCTTCGGCGCCGCTCGGAAGGGTGCGGTCGATCCAGTCCGTCTTGACGGTCCGTATCCCTTGGAAGAGCGAGCCGCGCGCAAAGTGCTCGAATCCGTGCGTTCCCCACCAGATCGGCTTCACCGCGAGAACCCAGAGTGCGAACACGAGAAGTGGGAGCGCGACGGTATACCTGCGGGGGACGAAGAGGAACGCCGCGGCGAGGGCGAGGGCGAGCGCGAGCGCGGCGGGCCGCACCCAGCCCGAGCCCACGTGATCCTGCAGCGACCACCAGGGCAGCAGCATGAGCGTGTCGGAGATCGCCGAGGTGGTGAGGAAGCGATCGAACGGGATCAGGAGGACGAGGAGCGCCGAGGCCCCCGCGGCGACGGGAGCGAGCACGCGTGGCCTGGGCGCACCCAGCTCCACCCACGCCAGGAGCGCGATCACGAGGAGCGGAGCGAGGTAGAAGAGGTTCCGTTCCTCGATCCGGTCCGAGAAGCGCGAGGCAAAGACCGCCACGATCGGAACGAAACAGACCGTGAACGAGACCAGCGCGGCCAGAAAGGCCTGCAGCGGCGGGGCGAGAGAGCGAGCACGTGCCAGAAGCACGATCGCTGCCGCGAACGGCACGACCAGGACGTAGAGAGCCAACTCCTCGACGTGCCAGGCGAGGTAGTGCAACGCATTCCCGAGTCCGTAGCTCGCGCTGCCGACAGGGGCATACGCGCCGAGCAGGTCCTGCGTCGAGCGGCCGGTCACGAGCTGGAGCACGAGGGCGAGCAGACCGAGCGCGACGAAGACTCCGTAGAGAGCGCGGTAGCGGGAGAACGTCTCCCGGACGCCGCGTCGCTGAAAGAGAGCGAGGACGAGCGGCGCGAGGAGAGCGGCGGGCACGATCGCGACGGCCTGGATCCGAGTCTCGAGAGCCAGGGCGACGAGGCCAGCGAGCAGGAGGACGCGCACGAGCGTCGGCCGCTCGAGCAGGAGGACGAGCACGAGCGCGACGACGAGGAAGAGCGGGTAGAACACGTTCTCGGTCATGACGGTCCCGGTGTACGCAAGCGACGGGACCGCGATCGCGAGGAGCGCGGCGAGCAGGGCAGGCCCCTGGCCGACGACGCGTCGGGCGAGGAAGTACGCCGGGACGGCCGCGAGCGACATCACGACGGAGTTGATGAGCTTCACGGCCGCGTACGCCCGAGGGAGATTGTCGAAGAGCGCGTACGCCGGGCTGATGACGAGCGGATAGACGACGCTGTATCCCGGCTCGGCTACACCGCGGACGAGCGGCTCGCCCTTGTCGGCGAAGCCGCGCCCGAGCTCGGCCCAGATGACCTCGTCGACCATGATGAAAGGAGCCGCGACCCCGCCCGCGAGGAGCAAGCGAAAATCGGCGGAGGCGACGACGATCGCGAGCAGCCAGAGCCAGACGGGGATTCGACGGAAGAACCTAGCGACCAAGCTCGACCTCGGCGAGACGTCGTGCGATCTCCCCCGCCTCTGCGGCATCGGGGGAGATCCCGACATCGGCCGCGGCCCTGCTCACGTCCCGTAGCACCGCCTCGTTCACAGCCTCCCCGCCTGCGGATCGCTCGAGCGCAGCCGCGTAGAGCTCCGCGACCCGCTCGAGGTCGTGATCTCGTCTGGCGAGCGCGCCGGCAGCCCGGCCCATTGCCTCTCGCACGTCGTCTCGCGTAACGAGCAGCTCGAGCGCTGACGCCAGCATCTCGCTTTCCGTCTCGTCCACCGGGATCTTCACCGCCACCTCGTCCGGAAGCTCGGAGAACCAGCCGACGTCGCTCACGACAAGCGGCTTCCCGAGCGTGAGCGACCGGATCACGCTTCCCGACGTCTCCCCCATCGTCGGATGGCGGAGGTTCACGCAGACGTCGACGCCCGCGAGGAGGCGCCAGAGTCGCATCTCGTCGATCCAGCTCTCGCGCACGAGACCGGCCTCGTCGAGGCCGAGGCGCTGCAGACGGCGATCGAGATCGAAGCCCGGCGAGGTCGGTCCGACGAGGAGCAGCGTCGCATCCGGTCGTCGCTCTCGAACGGTGGAGAACGCCCGCAGAAGCTCTGGGATGCGCTTGCTCGCGTTGACCACTCCGAAGCAGCCGACGACAGGGCCATCGCCAACTCGCTCGGGGGCGACCTCGGGAACGGGCCACGCGGGGTGGGGCACGACCGAGATCGGCCTCTCGTACCCGGCACTTCGCACGTGATCGCGGACCGTCGCCGAGTGGACGACCAGGCTCGTCGCCTGGTCGAGCACGAACCAGGGCAGCGGAAAATCCGCCGGTCGTGACTCCCAGATCGGCGGGATGCGCTTGTCGAGCACGCCGTGGGCGAGCAGACGCCCGACGACTCCGTGCTCCCGCTCCATCGCACCGAGGTAGCCGTGGCCGTCCCGACGTCCGACGGTCATCCCCGCGACGAGGTGGTGGAGAACGAAGTCGTGGAGGACGACCACACCCGGCCGGCGCCGGAGCGCGTCGACTATCCAGGCGTGCGCGTCGGGGTTGTTCCCGACGTGGTAGAGGGCGACGTCGGTCCCTCGCGGGACGCGCTTGCTTCCTCGCCGCGCGACGGTGAGCTCGACCTTCTCCCCGAGGGCCGGGACGAGGAGCGCGCTGTAGTCGGCGACGCCCGTCCGCTCCGGCGGCATGGGCGAGAAGTATGCGACTCTCACCCGCCGCGCCTCACGAGAGAAGCCTGTCGACCGCGCGCTCCCACGTGACCTCAGCCGCAATCTCCTTTCCAGCCCTTCCGAGGGCGGCTGCGTCCGCGACGTGCGTCCGGAGCCAGTGCGCCGCGGCCGCGATCTCCGCCGGCTCCGCCTGAACGACCAGGCCCGTCCGGCGATCGGCCACGACCTCCAGAGGCCCGCCCGCGTCATTGGTCGTAATGACCGGCTTCTCCGAGAGGAACGATTCGTAGGGACCCATCCCGTAGTCCTCGTCGATCGGCGCGTAGAACGTGGCGAGACAGCTCGCGTAGAGGTCGGCCAGCTCCGCCCCCGGAACCCGTCCGGTAAAGCGAACGCGCCCGTTCAGGTCGCGCGCCGACACGAGCTGTTCGAGGCGCTCGCGGTCCGGACCGTCGCCCGCGACGACGACTTCGAGGGCAGGCTCGAGAGCTGCGGCCTCGATCAGCAGATCGATCCGTTTTGCACGGTCGAGCCTGTTCACCGACAGGATGAAGTCGGCGTAGCCCTCGCACCGGAAGCCGAGGTTCTGGGGCGGCGGCGGGAGCGGCTCTGCCTGCAGTCCGGTCGAGCGCTCGAGCCGCCCCGCGACGTTGCGAGAAATGGCGAACAGCTTCGTCGCCTCCGCCAGCGTAATGCGGTCGAGCTCCTGCACCTTCCGGCGAAGGGCCCGATCCTCCTCCGCTTCGCCGAATTGGCCGAGCTCGGTGCGATCGAGCTCGTAGGCCTGGCGAAACTGATGGACGAGCCAGACACGCTTCTCGCGGTGTCGAACGACGTACGAGGGGAACTTCGTCGCGATGACCATGTCGACCCGCTGTCCGTCAACCTCGTCTAGATCGAGAAGTCGCCACAGGAACGCCTGCGTGAGGACCCGCGTTCCCGGGTACCACTTGAATGGAAGGGCGACCAGCTCGGCCTCGTGGTCACGTTCGCGAAGAGCGGCCACGAGTCCCTCTGCCAGCACCTCCGTCCCCCCTCGAGCGAACGGCACCTGTGGAACGCACACGACAATTCTCATCGGTGCGCCACGAGCGCGTAGTCCTGCGGCCCAAAGAGGATCTCGTTCAGCCGCGACATGTTCGCCGCGAGGGCGATGCGCGCGTCGTCGAATGCACGTTCGGCCGGAAGCTCGACCGCTCGCAGGCGCTCCTCTTCCGGCGGCTCGTTCAGGAATCGCAGCTCTGTCTTCGCAAAGCCCGCCTGACGTACAAGGAGAACGAGCGTCTCGGGGACGAGAGGCTGCGCATGTGTTAGGTCGGCAAAGTAGTTCTTCAGAGTGCCGAGCGAGAGCGGATTCAGCGTCTCGAGCACGACTGTTCCGCCGGGACGAACTTTCGCAGCCGAGAGCTCCAGCAAGCGGACGAGCGCGCTCGTGGGGAGGTGCTCGACGAGCTGTGCTGCGAAGACTCCTCCTAGCGAGCCGTTCGCAACTCGCTCGAGGTACGCAAGTGCGTCCGCATGCTCGACTGAAAGGCCCTCCGACCGGCAAAACGCGACCATGTCTGCGTCGCGGTCGACTCCGCGAGCGTCGATTCCTGCCTCCCTGAGTAGCGAGAGAAACTCGCCACGACCGCAGCCGATGTCAAGGACCGGCTCTTGCCTCTCGAAGTCCGCGAGGTATACGCGCTGACGAGCGCGGATGTCAGAGCGCGAGCCGCGCATGCGCGCTTCGAACGTGAAGTAGTCGAGCGGCACCGACGGTACAGCGAGATTTGGTGCCTGCGTCCCGGCCGGTGCCGGAGTGCGCTGGACGCGTTCCAGCCGCAACACACGCTCTTCCAGCTCCTCGACGCGCCTCTCGTCGATCGCTGCAAGGAGCTGCCCGTGGAGATCGTCGATGAGCTTCAACGTGACGTCGTTGAAGTCGCGTTGCGCGTCCAGGAGCGGGCGGACGTACCAGCGCAGCGCCGGGCGTAGAAGAGTCTTCGCGGGGGCCACGAGGAATTCGCGGACGCCAGGCCGCCGACGCGCCGCCCCATCGACGTTCACCGCCCAGAGCCGCTCTGCCCGATCACGGTCGCGAAGACGGCGCGATCGCGTGGCCGCGTCAATCGTTTCCGCCACGGCGCGGCCGTCTTGCCCAGGCATCGCACGATTGTAGGCGGGCGCGCAGTCGTGTTACCGGTTCAGAACAGTCAGGCTCCAGGGAGTCAACCGCGCGACCTCCTCCCGGGCGTGGAGACGCTGTGCCCCGGCGTCACATGCAGGAGATCCGCCCATGGAAGCCAGGGGCCGTCTTCAAAAGCTAGCCGTGACGCGACGCGATCTCGGCTTCGAGGCGGTCGACCTGCTCCTGGAGATCGTCGATGAGGCGGAGAGCCGCTGCGTTGAACGACCGTTGGTCGTAGGCGAGGGGCTCGACGTACCAGCGCATGAGCTTCCGCAGAACCGCCTTGACCGGCGTCCCGAGACCGCCTCGCACCCCTGGTCTCAACCGGAGCGTGCGGTCCGCGGAGACAGGCCAGAGACGCTCCACCTCCGCCCGGGCCGCCCGGCGTTCGTCCTCGCTTCCCGGGGCGGCCCCCGGGTCCGACCCGGAGCGGCGAACCTCCTCCTTCAACCGCCTGAAGAGCTCCTCGACATCGACGGAAATCCCTGCAGATTCGCCATTTTCGCCGTCGTCCGAAGGCATCGCGGCATTCTAGCGAGGGGTTAGGATCGGTCTGTGCGCGTCGGAATCTCGCTGCTGACCCTTGCCCCGGGCCAGCTCGGCGGCTCGGAGACCTACGCCCGGGAGCTCACACGCGCACTCGCGTCCGGCGGAACGCTCGAGTATCGGGCACTCGCGCCCGCTCGCGCTCGTGACGCGGCAGACGGCCTCCCGTCGGTCACGGCTCGCGAGCTCCCTTTCGCCCACACCGGGGCGCGCCGCATTCCCGCCATGCGGCTCTCCGCGGCCGCGTCGCGTGCGATCCGAAGGGTGCTGCACGAGATAGACGTCCTCCACTACCCACTCACCGTTCCCATCCCCCGAGCGCCGGTTGCGACGGTCGTGACCCTGCACGATCTCCAGCACCGAGACCTTCCGGAGCTCTTCTCAGGCCCGCGGGGCATCTTCCGACGCTACGGCTACGACCGCGCGGCACAGAGCGCAGTCGCGGTGATCGTCCCGAGTGAATTCGTCCGCGCGCGCGCACTCGAGCGGCTCGACCTCGAGCCGGAACGCGTCCACGTGGTCCCCCACGGAGTCGAGCACGCACTCTTCAGTCCGGGGGAGGAGCTTCGCGAGCCTTTCCTTCTCTATCCAGCACGCCCCTGGCCCCACAAGAACCACGCGCGGCTGCTCGAGGCGTTCGCTCTCTTGCGGGCCGAGCTACCCGATCTGCGCCTGGTTCTCACCGGCGGCGGCCTGGAGTCGCTCGGGGCGCTTCCCGAGGGCGTTGAGAGCCTCGGCGAGGTACGGGCAGAGGAGCTCGCGTCGCTCTACCGCACAGCAGCATGCCTGGTCTTCCCGAGCCTGTACGAGGGTTTCGGATTGCCGCCGCTCGAGGCGATGGCCTCGGGTTGCCCAGTCGCTGCGGCAAATGCAGGCGCGATACCGGAGGTCTGCGGCGACGCCGCCGTCTACTTCGACCCCCATGATTCGCGGGCGATCGCAAACGGGGTCCGCGAGACCCTCGCACTGGCCGACGAGCTGCGCGTGCTCGGCATCACGCGGGCGGGCGGTTTCACGTGGGAAGAGTCAGCGCGTCGCCACGAGGATGTCTACCGGGCCGCGGGCGCGTAACCCAGCGGCGTGCGCGTCGGCATCAGCATGCTCACGCTGATCCCGGGGGTCTCCGGTGGAAGCGAGAACTATGCGCGAGAGCTCGTGCGCGCTCTCGGTCGCGTCGGACGGCACGAGTACCGGCTCTACCTGCCGACGATTGCGGTCGACGTCGAAGGCCTCCCGAGCGAGGTCGTCGACGAATACCGCGCGTCGCGCTCGATGCGAGGGCGATTGCGCGCCATGGGGCAGGCGTCGGCATTCGGAGGGAGCATTCGCCGGCGGTTCCGGGCCCTCGACGCGGTCCATTTTCCCCTGAGCGTGATGATCCCGCCCGTTCGGCGCGTGCCGGCCGTGACGACGGTCCTGGACGTGCAGCACGAGCTCCTGCCCGAGTTCTTCTCACCCGCGGAACGCGTCTATCGGCGAATCGTCTACGGCTGGACGGTCCGGCAGAGCCGTCTCGTGGTCACGATCTCTCACCACGCCGCCGCGACGATCGTCGAGCATCTTCAGGTAAAGGAGGAGCGGGTTCGGCCGATCTACTTCGGCATCGACCACGACCGCTTCTTCCCGGGCAGCGACGCGCGGGGGGAGTTCCTGCTCTACCCGGCCCTCGGCTGGCCGCACAAGAACCACGGACGCCTCTTCGAGGCGATGGCGATCCTTCGCTCGCGCTACCCGGGGCTCGAGCTCGTGCTCACCGGCTACGAGGGCCCCGTGCCCGCCGGTGTGCGCACAGTCGGCAGAGTGCCGAGCGACGAGCTCGTCCGCCTCTACCGACAAGCCGCGGCGGTCGTCTTCCCGAGTCTCTACGAGGGGTTCGGCCAGCCGCCGCTCGAGGCGATGGCGTGCGGCTGCCCGGTCGCCTGCTCCAACGCCGCCTCTCTCCCCGAAGTCTGCGGCGATGCCGCACGACTCTTCGACCCGACGTCGGTCGAGGAGATGGCCGCGGCGGTCGAGGAGGTGCTCGAGAGTCCCGCCGAGTGGGGCGCGAAGGGCCTCGCCCGGGCCGCCGAGTTCACCTGGGAAGCCACCGCGCGCGCGCACGACGACGTCTACGCCGAGCTCGCCGCCTGACCGTGGGAGAGGCTCTGGAGCTCGGCGTCGACGAGGATCCCGACAAGCTCCTCGAACGTCACGCTCGGCGTCCAGCCGAGCACCTCGCGCGCTCTGTTCGGATCTCCGACGAGATCGTGCAGCTCGGCGACGCCGCGTCGAAACGCCGGGTCGGAGACGACGTGTGGCTCGAACTCGAGGCCCACACGAGCGAAGGCGCAGGCGACGAGATCGCGTACCGAACGGCTCTCCCCGCTCGCGACGATGTAGTCCTGGGGCTCGTCCTGTTGCAGCATGAGCCACATGGCACGAACGTAGTCGGGCGCGTATCCCCAGTGGCGCCGCGCGTCCCGGTCGCCCAGCCGAAGCGTGCTCTCGAGACCGAGTGAGATCGCGGCGGCCGCGCGTGCCACCTTGCGCGGGAGGAAGTCGAGCGGGCGGCGGATCGACTCGTGGTTGTAGAGGATGCCGCAGCACGCGAAGAGGCCATATCGGTCCCGGTAGCTGTGGGCGATGAAGTGGCCGTACGCCTTTGCGACCCCGTAGGGAGTGACCGGCGAGAGCGGCGTCTCCTCGGTCTGAGGCGTCTCGAGCGGCCTCCCAAAGATCTCGCTTGATGAGGCCTGATAGAAGCGGATGTCGGGGTCGACCGCGCGAATCGCCTCGAGCAGGGACGTGACCCCAACCGCTGCGAACTCGGCGGTGAGCACGGGCTCGTCCCACGAGCGGGGCACGAAGGAAGGCGCTGCGAGGTTGAAGACCTCGTGCGGACGAGTCTCCTCGAGGGCACGGTTGAGCGATGGACGGTCGAGGAGATCGGCGTCGACGAGCTCGATGCGCTCGAGAACCGCGCCGAGGTTGGACGCGTACACCGATGGCTGGCGGCGGACGATGCCGGCGACCTCGTACCCCTGCGAGAGCAGGAGCTCGGCGAGGAAGGAGCCGTCCTGCCCTCCCACTCCGGTGATGAGCGCGCGCCGCTTCGGGATGCGAGCGATGATACGTTCGTGGCCGGTTCCCTCACGGAGTCGCTGCGCCGCGCGCCTCCGAGCCTCCACCGCCGCGAGGAGTTCTGGGGGCTGGCTTGGGAGGCTCTCGGCTGGCTCGAGCAGAACGTACAGCGAGGAATGCGCACGCTGGAGACGGGAGCAGGTGCGAGCACGCTCGTCTTCGCCGCGTCCGGTGCGGAGCATCAGGCGGTGACGCCCGACCCCGACGAGGAGCGCCGAGTTCGCGAGGCGTGCGCTGCCCGCGGAATCGACGACACGCGTGTGACCTTCCACATCGGACGCTCCCAGGACGTGCTTCCGAAGCTGCCGGACTCGAGGCTCGATCTCGTCCTCGTGGACGGCGCCCACGGTTTCCCCTACCCGATTCTGGACTGGTGGTACCTGGCACCGCTCCTGAGAGCGGGCGGCCGGATGCTGCTGGACGACGCGTATCTGTCTCCTGTGGCGGCGATCGTCGACTACGTGCGCGGCAGCGCAACCTGGGAGCTCGAGAAACCCGTCAGCTTTCGAACGGCCTGCATCCGCAAGCTGCGCGACGACGACCCGCCGGGCGAAGCCGACGCGCTCGCCGCGCACGGTCGCATGAGCTTCGCCTACCTGCCGCCCGCCCGCCGGCTCGCAGCGTCTGCCCGCATGCGTGTGTTCTCGACCCGAGCGGGGATCTGGCTCGTGCGCAAGCTACGAGCGCCGAGCTAACCACAACGCTGGCCGCAAGTACGCAGCGACAGGCCGCAAAGCTGCCGTTTTCAGGGGTTTCGCGCGATCGGAATCTGCGCGAGGTTCCGATGCGCAGTCGTCGACCGACGCG
>VAWZ01000074.1:0-4015 GCA_005888365.1 Actinomycetota bacterium | reverse complement strand
GAAGCGGCCGTCTTCAGGATCTTCGCGCGAGCGGAATCTGCGCGAGCAGTTCCGATCCAGGGAGCTCGTTGTGAGGACGCAGCGACAAGGCCGCGAAGCGGCCGTCTTCAGGATCTTCGCGCGAGCGGAATCTGCGCGAGCAGTTCCGATCCAGGGAGCTCGTTGTGAGGACGCAGCGACAAGGCCGCGAAGCGGCCGTCTTCAGGATCTTCGCGCGATCGGAATCTGCGCGAGCAGATTCCGATCTTGCGCAGAGCTCAGCCGAGAGCACGGAGGTAACGCCAGCTCGCCTGGAGGCCCGGCGGCCGAAGCAGCGCAAGAATGCCGACGTAGAGCACGAGACCTACGGCTGCCGAGGCGACTGATCCCAACCTGAGCGCCGGGGCTGCAAAGGCAAGGACGCAGATCGCGCCCACCACCCCGGCTGCGAGAAGCAGGCCGCGAAGGGCGACGAAGAAGACGCGAAGCTCGGCGAAGAGAACCGCGAGGACGGCGAAGGTCGAGATGGCGAGCGACACGGCGAGTCCGTCGAGATGGAGCAGCCGCTCGCACGCCCACGCGAGCGGGACCTCGAGCGCAACCGCGGCGAGCGCGATCCAGGGGAGCAAGCGCGTTCGACCGACGACGAAGCAGAGAGGGAAGGTCACTGCGACTCCCACCGACGCGATCATCCAGGGACTCAGGACCACGACGAGACGCCCGAGCTGCGAGCCCACATCTCCGGTGTACGAATGACCGAGCACGGCGCCGACCAGGTTTCCCCCGGCTAGCGCGAACACTCCTGCTGCGGCACCTACGAGCGTGAGTGCGATCCAGGAGGCCGCGACGATGTGGTCGGCCGTCGCTCTCGGCCCGAGTCCTCGTCGTGTGAGCGGGACGGAGGTCGCTAGGCCCAGGGAGGCGGCCGCGACCGTAACCAAAGACGCTGCGGCGAGATAGCCGTACACGAAGCTCGTGGGAGCCCCGGTGCCGACTCGCGCGGCGAACGGCAGGCAGACGACGTAGAGGAGCTGAAGAGCAAGCGGCAGCGCCGCGCTCACGGCAAACGAACCGAGACGCCGATGCAGAGGCGGGCCGGTCGGCCGCATCGCCGCGCCCGGCATGCGCGCGCGGAAGGCATGGACCGAGAGTGCGATCGCCGGTACGGCCACGGCGATGGTCGCATTGAGCGCCATGCCCCACGCGACGGCGATGATTCCATCCGGGCCGGCACGAAGGACGATCAACGTAAAGCCGAAGACGCTCCCCGCCGCGTAGCCGAGCGCTGCCGTCCCGTAGTCGTCGAGCGCTGCAAGCGCGCTCGCCGCGAGGCCTGCGAAGAGGTATGCCGCCGCCGCCGGCACCATCCATTGCAGCGCATCTGCCGCGGTGCTCCGAGCGATACCCGTGTCTCCGCCGGTGAGAAGTCCTGCGAGCGGCTTCGCCACGAGTGCCGCGGCAAGGACGAGCGGAACGGCAAAGATCGCGAGCGCGAGCGCATACCCGGCAACCTCTCCAGCCAGCCGATCGGCGTCACGTGCGCGAGAGAGCTCGGGAAGGATCGCGACCCGGATCGCCTGGGCGGCGATGGCGAGGACGATGAAGACACCGTACGCGGCGAGCAAGCCGTCCGTCTCGTCCGTACGCCCGAACTTCCGGGCGATGACGATGCCGACCGCCGCTGCGACACCCGAGACCAGCAACATCGACGCCGCCGTGTAGACGCCGGCGCGAAGCGAGCCCGGGCCGGGCGAGTCTGTACGCTTGCTCACCGACGCGGAAGCGTACGCACCATGCCGAACGACACCCTTTGGACAGGCGGCACGCTCGACAACCTCCGCCGTGAGTTCGGCGACGTCTACGAGGGTCGCACCGTGCTCGTCACCGGAGCGGACGGTTTCATGGGGTCTCACCTTACGGACGCGCTCGTCGAGCTCGGAGCGACCGTCCACGCCTTCGTGCGGGCGAACTCGAGCGGTGCGCTCAACAACATCGGACACCTCCGCGAACGTCTGAAGGTGCACTTCGCGGACCTCACGGACCGCACGTCCGTCGACTACCTCGTTCGCGAGCTTCGAACGACGCCCGACCGGCCCTACGTGTTCCACCTGGGCGCCCAGGCCCACGTCGGCGAGTCGTGGCATCGACCCTACGAGACGGTGTCGGCGAACGTCATCGGCACGCTGAACCTCCTGCAGGCGATCGTCGACTGGGAGCTCGAGGTCGAGAAGTTCGACACCGCCGGGACGTCCGAGGAGTACGGGAACGTGCAGGAGTCGGTCGCACACCACCACGACTTCGACGAGGCCGGGGGACTCATCCTCCACGAGCGCTCGCCAATCAACCCGAAGTCGATCTACGCCACGTCGAAGGTGGCCGCCGACTTCTTGACGATGAACTACTGCGACGCCTTCGGCATCCCGGGCGTCGTGACTCGCATGTTCAACAACTACGGGCCGCGCCAGAACCCGCGCTACGTGACGGGAACGATCGTCACGCAGGCGCTCACGCGAGAGACGATCGAGCTCGGAAACCTGGAGCCGATGCGGGACTTCTGCTTCTGCACCGACGGCGTCCGTGGCCACCTGACGGTTGCCGCGCACGGTCTGCCCGGAGACGTGTACGTCTACGGTCAGGGTGAGAACGTCTCGATGCGCGCGTGGGCCGAGCTCATCCTCCGGATCGGCGAGGAGAACGGGTTCTGGCCGGCGGGTCGCGGCCTCGTCACGGCCGAGTCTCGCTTTCGTCCCGGCACAAGCGACGTCCTGGCGCTCCGCGTCGGCCACGAGAAACTCACGCGGGAGACGGGCTGGCAGCCGCAGGTCTCCTGGGAGGAGGGCGTCCTCCAGACGATCCGCTGGTACGCGGAGAACCGGGAGCGCTGGATCGGCCGGGTCGACTGGCTCCCGACCGGGACACCCCTCACGCGGACGTAGGGGCTCTCAGGCCGTCTTCGGGCCCTCGGCCCGCGCGACCCAGTACGTCTCCCAGCGTGCGGTCTCGACGCAGACGTAGTCACACGGCTGGAAGCGTCCGAAGACCGTCGATCCGCGCGGAGGGATGCCGCCGTCCGGGAGGATCGAGATGCGGTCGCGGGGCAGTCCCTGCGCCACCGCCTGCCAGAGCGCCTCGGTCTGGGCGTCCCGGTCGTCGTAGTCGATGTAGATCGTCTTCCCGCTCGCGAACGGCCGCGCGAGGAGCGGCCCCACCCCGGCGTCGAAGAGGACGAGCCGGCCGGGGCCGTTCGTCCGGTAGGCGTCGAGGAACTGGGCGAACTGGAACCCGACAGCAGCAACGAGTACCGCCGCGAGGACGCGCGCCGCCCAGCCCCGCCGCACCGCCGCCACGATCTCCCGGAGCGCCGGAAACGAAAGCACGAGGACGAACACCGGCAGCGCGGCGAGGCGGATCGCGTTGTAGCGATCGACGGTGAGAGCTGCCGGTACGGGAACGAGCAGCGCCCCGATGAGCACGTAGCGCCACCAGAGATCGTGGCGGTACCGCAGCAGGATCAGGACGATCCCCACAAGGGCGAGCGCGACGACGGACCCGAACAGAGAGCCGTAGCCACCTCCGACGTGGATGTACGGGGCCGGGTCGCCCGAGGTCGCCCAGTGCCACGGGTCGACGTCGTGCAGCCAGTTCGAGACCGCCTGCACGACCAGCCTCGGCCCCGAGAGGCCGTTGCGCGCGATCGTCGTCTCCCGGTAGCGAGCGGAGAGCGCACCGGGATGCCGAAGTCCGTAGACGCCGATCGGCACGAGCAAGGCGACGAACGTCGCCCATGCAGCGAGGAGCCATCTCCAGCGACCGTGCCCCGCGAACACGAAGAGTGCGAGCGCCAGGAGCGGTCCGAGCAGACGGCTGCCCGTATATGAGTACGTGAGCAGGCCGAGGAGAACACCTGCGGCGACGGCCTCCGCGTGTCGCCAGCGGTGCAAACTCCAAGTGCGATAGAGGACGAGGAGGAGCGCCACGACGATGAACGGTTGCGTGGAGGCTTCGATCGCGAGCCGCCCGAGCTCGAAGAGCCATG
>VAWZ01000154.1 GCA_005888365.1 Actinomycetota bacterium | reverse complement strand
GAAGCGATCGAGGTCGCCCTTGTTCGGGATGCCGCCGGTTCCGATGCTCGGGACGGCATCGTCCTGCTTCGTGCCGTTGGCAAACGAGTCGTCTGTCTGCGCGCCAGGCGGCTTGTCCTGGCCCTGCACGAGGTTTGGTGCGGTGGACGTGCACACGTTGCTCACGACGGTGTTGCACCAGTCCGTGCCCGTGCTCTTGATCAGGTTCCCGTCGGTGCTCTCGAATGTGCTCCCGGTCAAGTTTGCGCCGGACGCGGCGACGAAGAACACCGTGAACGCCGCCGCGATGAGAGCCGAGAGTGTGAGCAGACGTGTGTGACGCCGAACGCTTCCGCTCGGCCCGAGAAATCGTGTTGCCATTTAGTCCTCCTCTTCCCAGTTTCTGATCTTGCGGGAGGAGAAGGCCCCCCTCCTCCTGGACGACGGCCAGCACCCCCCTCGGGTGCCGCCGCAGTCGACCCGCCGTTGCCTAGAGGAAGGTTGAGCCGAAGCCGGCTGTTCGACTAGCGGCGTCCGCCGTAATCGGCAAGCGGCGGCGACCTTAGGGCGAATGCTTGATTTCCAGGAACTTCTGGCGCATGATGCGCATCGGAAGACTGGGGGAAGACCGGTGGGTGACTGCGGCACCATCTTGATCGTCGATCACGAAGACGCGTCCCGCTCGGAGGCGGTCCGTGTCGCCGTGCGCCTGGGCTTCGAGCCGAGGCCAGCCGAGAACGCCGAGCTCTTGCTCGAGCGTCTCGATGACGAACGTCCCGCGCTCGCGATCGTCGAGGTCGAGCTTCCCGGGCCGACGAGCGGATTCGAGCTCCTCCGCGAGCTCCACGACCGCTTCGGCGAGGAGCTCCCGGTGATTCTCGTGTCCGGAGAGCGAACGACGCCGCTCGACTGCGTTGCGGGCTTGCAGCTCGGCGCCGACGACTACGTGATCAAGCCTTTCGACTCGGGCGAGCTCCTCGCGCGAGTTCGCCGCTCGCTCAGCAGGCGGCAACGTCGAGGCACCGGGAACGGAAACGGCGCTCCCCCCAACGGAGAGCCGAGCCTCAGCCCGCGCGAGCGCGAGATCCTGACGCTTCTGGCGGAGGGGAAAACGCAGAAGCAGATCGCGGCCGCGCTCGTCATCAGCTCGAAGACCGTGGCCACGCACATCCAGCACTTGCTGGCCAAGCTTGGCGTGACCGCCTATCGGCAAGGGCTCGTCGGGAGCGACGTTCTGGCGCACGCTCTCGTGCCCCTGGTGCTCACCCCCGAATGAATGAGGGGCGGCCGAAGCCGCCCCTTCCTATGCTCCTTAGCGGCGCTCGCGCTCGCGCGGTCGTCCGCGGTCCCGCCCGCCACGCGGCCGCTCCTCGCGCTCCTCGCGCGGGGGTGCGTTCTTCGCCCGCTCGATGAGCTCTTCCGGCATGACCAGGCTGCCGTTCTCGTGCTTCGCCACGAGCTTCAGGCCGATCCGGCCACGGTCCTTGTCCACCTCTTGGACGAGCACGTCGAGCACATCGCCTCGTGTGATCACGTCCTCGATGTGTCCAACTCGACCAGGTCCCACGTTCGAGACGTGGAGTAGCCCGTCGGTGCCCTTCTTGAGCTCGACGAAGGCACCGAACTGGGTCGTCTTCACGACCCTGCCCGTGTAGGTGTCCCCCACCTCGGGGCCCTTCGTCAACGCCGTGATCGCCGAGATCGCTGCGTCGGCCTTCGTCCCCTCGGTCGCGTAGATGAGGATCGTGCCGTCCTCCTCGATGTCGATCTGCACCTCGTAGTCCGCCTCGAGGGCGCGAATGGTCTCCCCGCCCTTGCCGATGACGAGCCCGATCTGCTCCTGATCGATCTTGACCGTAGAGATGCGCGGCGCGTGGCCTGCGAGCGAGGAGCGCGGCTCCGCGATCGCGCCGAGCATGACCTCGAGGATCGACTCCCGCGCGTCCCGGGCCTGGGCGAGCGCGGCCCGCATGATCTCCTGCGTGACGCCGGTGATCTTGATGTCCATCTGCAGGGCGGTGATGCCGGCCTGCGTCCCGGCGACCTTGAAGTCCATGTCGCCGAGATGGTCCTCGGCTCCTTGGATGTCGGTGAGGATCACGTAGTCGTCGCCTTCCTTGACGAGACCCATGGCGATCCCGGAGACGGGCGCCTTGATCGGCACACCCGCGTCCATCAGGGCGAGCGTCGAGCCGCACACCGAGCCCATGGAGGACGAGCCGTTCGACTCGAGCGTCTCGGACACGAGGCGGATCGTGTACGGGAACTCCTCCACGGACGGGATCGCGGCCTGCAAGGCCCGCTGGGCGAGAGCGCCGTGGCCGATGTCACGCCTCTTCGGCCCTCGCATGAAGCCGGTCTCCCCCACGGAATACGGCGGGAAGTTGTAGTGGTGGATGTAGCGGCGCTGTTGCTCACGTGAGAGGTCGTCGATCTTCTGCCCCTCCTTCACCGTTCCGAGAGTGAGCAGCGTCATGATCTGCGTCTGTCCGCGGGTGAAGAGGGCAGAGCCGTGCGTCCTCGGGCTGACCTGGACCTCGCACTCGATCGGTCGGATCTCTTCTGCCGCACGACCGTCCGGACGCCGCTTCTCGACCGCGATCTTCCGCCGCACGAGATCCTTGTAAATCGCCTCACACGCGCGCTTGATGTACTGCCGTGTCGCCGAGTCCTTGACGGCGGGCTCTCCCTCGGCAGGCGCCGAACCGACCGGGAACGGGAGCTGGACCTCCTCCAAGATCCGGTCGAAGAGCAGGTCGCGCTTTGCCGACTTGAGCTCCTTCGTGTCCTGCTCGGCGTCCGTGAGCTCGCGAAGCTCGGTCTCGAACTGCTCGCGCACCGGACCCTCCACGGCGGCCATGCGCGCCTTCTCGAAGATCGAGGCGAAGCTCGCGCGAACCTGCGTCCGACGAACCATGTCCTCTTCGGTCGAGGTCATGCTTATCTCGGGCGACGCCGTGGAGACGAGCTCCTCGACGACTGCGCTCGCCTCGCGCAAACCGTGTTCGGCGATGGCAGCACGAACGGCCTCACCGTGGACGGCGTCGAGCTCGGCGGTGAGGTCGACGTCGACCCATTTTGGGCGCCCGACATCTCGCCGCAGGTCTTCGAGGACGTCGCAGATCCGCCGGATCTCCGAGTGCGCGAGCTCGAACGCCTCGAGGAGGGTGTCCTCCGGAACCTGGTCCGCCCCGGCTTCCACCATCGTCAGCCCCTCGCGTGTCCCCACGACGATCAGGTCGAGTGTCGACGTCTCGAGCGCCTCGAGCGACGGGTTGACGACCAGCTCGCCGTCGAGCTGCCCTATCCGAACGGCCCCGATCGGCCCCAGGAACGGCAGCGGCGAGATCATGAGCGCCGCGGACGCCCCGTTGATGCAGAGGATGTCGTGCGGCGTCACGAGATCCGCCGAAAGAACCGTGCAGATGACCTGCACTTCGTTGCGAAAGCCCTTCGGCCAGAGGGGCCGGATGGGACGATCGATCATGCGCGCGGTGAGCGTGGCCCGCTCGCTCGCGCGACCTTCCCGCTTGAAGAAACCGCCGGGGATCTTCCCGGCGGCGTACATCCGCTCTTCGACGTCGACCGTCAGCGGAAAGAAGTCCGCGTCGGCCCGCGTATCGGCGCGACCTACTGCTGTCGCGAGGATCATCGTCTCGCCCGAGCGGCAGAGGACCGCGCCGTCTGCCTGCTTGGCGAGCTTGCCCGTCTCGAAGACGATCTCCTGACCGCCCACCTCGACGGAAACCGTGGCTGTGCGCCCGGTCACTGTGCTCATATCCGTATTCCCTTCACTCTTCCGTTCGTTTCCGGAAGGTGGAGGTTTGAGTCAGCTCCGGGGCCGTCCGGGAGCTCGCTCAAACATCCACCTCCCGCGGGCGGGAGTTTCGGCCTAGCGGCGCAGGCCGAGCTCCTTGATGAGGGCACGGTAGCCCTCGATGTCCTTCCGCTGCAGGTAGTCGAGGAAGCGCCGGCGCCGGCCCACGAGCCGCAACAGACCCCTCCGCGAGTAGTGGTCCTTCGGGTGCTGCCGGAGGTGCTCGGTAAGATCGTTGATCCGTCTCGTGAGAAGTGCGATCTGCACTTGCGGGGAGCCTGTATCCGCCGGCCCGAGCCCATGTTTGTCGACGACTTCCTGCTTGACTTCCTTGGTGAGGGTCATGCATCTCCTCTCGTTAGTCGACTCCGCAGTCCCCGCTCGCCGTGAAGGAAGTGACACGGTAGAGCCGCGACCGCGGTCTCGGGAAGCGTAGCAGCCGTGCCGGTTTGGCGTGCATACGGGCGACTTCGCTGATGCGGCGTTGGCTCGTCTGGACGATCGGAGTGGTCGTTGTGCTCGCCGCCACCGGGTTCCTCCTCGACCGCACGTCTCTCCTCGTCCCGATCAAGGCCGGCGGCACGGAGAGCGAGGAGCCGACGCTCAGCTGCCACGACCGCTGGCTCGCCCA
>VAWZ01000101.1:13495-55860 GCA_005888365.1 Actinomycetota bacterium | reverse complement strand
CGCGGCAGCGGAGCGTGAGTGGACGTCGCCCCGCCCGACGGCTTGACTCCTGTTCCTGTGTCCAGGCCCCAGCTGACAGGTCTCTCCGGCTCCGGTGTTGCCGGCGCGCGCCCCGCTCTAACCGCGATCGTCCCGCCGCAGAACCTCGAGGCCGAGGAGTCGGTCCTCGGCGCGATGCTTCTCTCGCCGACCGCCGTCGGGACGGTCAGCGAGATCCTCGACGCGTCGGACTTCTATCGCGAAAGCCATGCGAAGGTCTTTCGTGCAGCCATCGGCCTCTGGACGAAGGGCGAGCCGGTCGATGCGATCACGCTCACAAACGAGCTCGAGGAGCGCGGCCAGCTCGAGGATGTCGGAGGCCAGGCCCGGGTCGCGGAGCTCGCGGCGCTCGTCCCGAGCACCTCGAACGTCGAGCACTACGCGCGGATCGTCAAGGAGTCGGCGATGCTGCGGGGGCTCGTTCGCGTCGGCCAGGAGATCACGCGGCTGGGGCACGAGCGCCAGGGGGAGGTCACAGACCTCGTCGACCGGGCCGAGCAGATGGTGTTCGAGCTCGGACAGCAGCGGGAGACGAGCGACTTCTCGCATATCGACGTCCTGCTCAAGGAGAGCTTCGAGCGAATCACCCAGCTGTACGAGGCCGGCGCCGAGATCACCGGCGTGCCGAGCGGATTCCGCGAGCTCGACCTGCTCACCTCCGGATTCCAGCCCGGGAACCTGATCATCCTCGCGGCGCGGCCGTCGATGGGGAAGTCCGCCCTCGGGCTGTGCGTCGCCGCCAACCTCGCAGTCCGGCACGAGACGCCGGTTGCGCTCTTCACGCTCGAGATGTCGAAGTCCGAGGTGACGCAGCGGATGATGTGCAGCGAGGCGAAGGTCGAGTCGCAGAGGCTGCGCACGGGCCGGCTCGCCCCGGACGACTGGCCGCGACTCACCGCGGCGTGCGACCGGCTCATGAAGGCGCCGATATACGTCGACGACGCGGGCTCGACGACGATCATGGAGGTGCGCTCGAAGGCCCGTAGGCTCAAGTCGAAGGAGCCCTCGCTCGGGCTCATCATCGTCGACTACCTGCAGCTCATGACCTCGGGTGCGAGCGTGGAGAACCGGGTGCAGGAGGTGTCACAGATCTCGCGCGCGCTCAAGGTGCTCGCCCGCGACCTCGAGGTGCCGATCCTCGCCATGTCCCAGCTCTCGCGCGCGGTCGAGCAACGGCACGACAAGCGGCCGATCCTCTCCGACCTGAGAGAGTCGGGGAGCCTCGAGCAGGACTCCGACCTCGTGTTCTTCGTATACAGGGACGAGTACTACCTCGGGGAGGAGTCCGATCAACAGGGCCTCGCCGAGGTGATTCTCGCCAAGCACCGCAACGGGCCGACAGGCCTCGTCAAGCTCTCGTTCCTGCGGCGGTACGCGAAATTCGCCGACCTCGCCGCCGCCTAGCTGTCGGCGAGCGAATTCGCCGACCTGGCGGCGCCGCAACTGCGTGTAAAACTGGGTCACGTGCCCGCGACCGTGATCGTCGGCGCGCAGTGGGGCGACGAGGGGAAAGGCAAGATCGTCGACCTGCTCGCGCGGGACTCCGACCTCGTCTGCCGCTACCAGGGCGGCCCCAACGCCGGGCACACGATCGTCGTGGGCGAGGAGACGTACAAGATCCGGCAGATCCCGACGGGAATCATCCGCAGCAAGGTCTGCGCGATCGGGGCGGGCTGCGTCGTCGACCCCGCTGTCTTGATTGCGGAGATCGACGAGCTCGAAGCGCGCGGGCTCCGCACGGACGGCCTCGTCTTCGTCTCCGGGAACGCACACCTCGTCATGCCGTGGCACGTCGCGCTCGACGGCGCCCGCGAGCGGCGGCTCGGGAGGCTGCAGATCGGAACCACCCGACGCGGCATCGGCCCTGCCTACGCGGACAAAGCGACGCGGATCGGGGTCCGCGTTCAGGACCTCGTCGATCCGAAGATCCTGCGCGAGAAGATCGGCCTGGCGGTCGCCGAGAAGAACGTGTGGCTCGAGCGTGTCTACGAGCTCGAGCCGTTCGACGCCGACGAGATCGTCGCCACTCTGCTCGAGCACGCTGGGCGCATCCGACCGCTGATCGCCGACACGTCTCTCCTCGTCGACCGGGCGCTGCGGAAGGAAGAGAGTGTGCTGTTCGAAGGTGGACAGGGAACGTTGCTCGACCTCGACCACGGGACCTACCCCTTCGTCACCTCGTCGAGCCCGATCGCGGCCGGGGCGGCCGTCAGCTTCGGAATCGGGCCGAATCGGATCGACGAGGTCCTCGGCGTCGCCAAGGCCTACGTGACGCGGGTCGGCGAGGGGCCGTTCCCGAGCGAGATCGAGGGCGACGCCCAGGCACGCGTGCGGGAGGCCGGGCACGAGTTCGGCACTGTCACAGGACGCGAGCGACGCTGCGGTTGGCTCGATCTCGTCGCGCTTCGCTTCGCGGTCCGCCTGAACGGCATCACCTCGCTTGCGCTGACCAAGCTGGACGTGCTCTCGGGCTTCTCCGAGATACCGGTGTGCGTCCGCTATCGGCTTCCGGACGGGATCGAGAGCGAGGAGTTTCCGGCGCACCAGAGCGACTTCCATCACTGCCGTCCGGTCTTCGAGAGACTCCACGGGTGGGAGGACGAGATCGGCACGAATGGCCTCCCCGCGGCCGCCCGCGACTACGTGTCGTTCGTCGAGGATGCGCTCGGCGTGCGCGTGCAGCTCGTTGGTACGGGCGCTTCCCGCGACCGGGTGCTCGCATTTCGCTAGGCGCGTCCGCGAACGAGCCAGGCGCGGGCACGGAGCGTGAACGCTCCGCTCGGCTCGCCGAGGCGTCGAAAGAATCCGTCGTGCAGCGCCTCTCGCGCTCCGGCATCGAGCGACGCGCAGTACGCCCCGGACGGCCCGAGTCCGGTCGGGAAGGGAGCCCAGAGGTCTTCGAAATCCGCATACGTGGCTTGGACCTCGATGGCGCTGGTCTCTGCATCCTCGAGACCGCAGGTTTCCCAGAGTGCACGCAGCTCCGCCGGAGTGCAGTAGCGCATGGTTCGACCTTCGTCGGGTGCGGTGGGATCGATCTCGAGAGCGGCGTCCCAGAACGCCCGCAGCATCGTCATGCCGTCTGCGTAGTCCCAGACGCAGGAGGTGACCAGAGCGCGGTCGCGTGCTGCCGCCCGCATCGCATCGATCCCTGCCTCGGCGTCCTGCATGAAGTTGACAACGAGCTGGGACATGACCGCGTCGAACCTTCGCCCGAATTCCGGAAGCTTCTCGGCGCTCGCGACCCGAACGTCCGCTCCGACGACTCTCGCCCGGCAGGCCTCGACGAAGGACGGCGACGGATCGACTGCCGCGACGTGCTCTGCGCCCGTCACGTCGGCGAGCGCACATGTCAGGGCTCCTGGTCCGCACCCGACGTCGAGGACCCAGTCGCCGCGGCGAACGCCGGCAGCCTCGATGTGCGCGCGGGAGAGCGCGTCTCCATATCGTCCCACGTGTCTCTGGTACGCATCGGCAGAGGAGAACATCCCGGACGCGGACTCCATCTCGGGAGCGTGTACGCGAAGACTGTGCTACGTCAAGAGCCGCATAGACTCGAGCCGTGAGGGTTCTCCTCGTCGGCTCCGGGGGGCGGGAGCACGCGCTGGCCTGGAAGCTCACCCAGGCGCCCTCGGTCTCCGATCTCCACGCCGCCCCCGGGAATCCCGGAATCGCGCGTCTCGGCGACTGCCACCCGATTCGGGCAGAAGACGCGGAAGGTGTCCTCGCACTTGCGCATTCCCTCGGCGTCGATCTGGTCGTCGTCGGGCCGGAGGGCCCGCTCGTCGCAGGCATCGCAGACGTCTTGAGGCACGCAGGCATAGCCGTCTTCGGGCCGAGTGCCGCCGCCGCGAAGATCGAGGGCTCGAAGGCGTTCGCGAAGGCCGTGATGCGGGCCGCCGGGGTGCCCACCGCTGCTCAGCTCGCAATTGCGAGACCGCCCTGTGTCTTGAAGGCGGACGGGCTCGCATCCGGAAAAGGAGTCTTCGTCTGCCGCACGCAACCGGAGCTCGATCGCGCGCTCGCGGCCGTGAGTGCGATCGGCGGCGGACTCGTGGTCGAAGAGCTGTTGGAAGGCTCCGAGCTCTCCCTGTTCGCGATTTGCTCCGGCGGGGACGCGCTGGCGCTTGCCCCTGCGCAGGACTACAAGCGCGCGTTCGACGGGGACGAAGGCCCGAACACAGGCGGGATGGGCGCATACGCGCCCGTGCCGGGGCTCAGCGAGCGGGAAATCGAAGAGCTCGTCGCGACGATCCATCGGCCCGTCCTCGCGGAGCTCGGGCGCCGCGATTCGCCGTTCGTCGGGCTCCTCTACGCCGGGCTGATGCTGACCGAGGACGGCCCACGCGTCCTCGAGTTCAACTGCCGCTTCGGGGATCCCGAGTCACAGTCGGTCTTGGCTTTGCTCGAGGGCGATCTCGGAGAGGCGCTTGCCGCTGCGGCCGGAGGCGAGCTCGGCGGCGTCTCGCTCGTCACCGGCTCAGCGGCCGCTGTGACGGTCGTGCTCGCGGCGGCCGGCTATCCGGCCGAAGGGAATCGCGGCTCGACGATTACGGGCGTCAGCGAGGCCGAGCAGGACGGCGCGCTCGTCTTCCATGCGGGCACCGCGCTCCACGGCGAGCGGCTCGTTACGAACGGTGGCCGAATCGTGGGGGTGACTGGTCTCGGCGAGAGCATCGGGAGTGCCCGCGAGGCCGCGTACCGGGCGGCCGATCGAATCGCGTTCGAGGGAATGCGGCGACGTGAGGACATCGCGCTGGCGGCTGCCGCAGGGCAGACGTACGCGCTGCGCCCGTGAATTCCCTGGGGCCACCCCTCGCCTCCTCCCACTTCGAGCCTACTGGGGAAAGGCGAACGGATGGGGTATGGCTTCGCGCCGAGACTGTGCGGACCCGACCCCCGCGGCCCCGCCAACTAGAATCGAGCCAGTGATCCCGCGCTACTCCAGACCGGAAATGGCGCGCGTCTGGTCGGAGGAAGCAAAGCTCGGACGGTGGCTGCGGGTCGAGCTTGCCGCCCTCGAAGGGTGGGCCGAGCTCGGGAGGGTGCCGGCGGAGACGGTCGCGTCGATCTCACGAGACGCGCGAGTGCCGACCCCGGAGCGCGTGGCCGAGCTCGAGCGCACGACAGAACACGACGTCGCTGCATTCGTCGACGCCGTGGCCGAAGCGCTCGGGCCGGAGGGCCGGTGGCTCCACTACGGTCTGACCTCCTCGGACGTCGTGGACACCGCGCTCGCGCTTGCCGTCCGAGACGCAGGCGGACTCGTGCTCGAGGGGCTGGACGCGGCCTTCCGCGCAGTCGTCGCCCGTGCGGAGGAGCACGCACGAACGCCGACGATCGGGCGGACGCACGGTGTCCACGCCGAGCCGACCACTTTCGGGCTGAAGCTCGCCGGCTGGGCCTTCGAGCTGGCGCGTGACCGGAGCCGCGTCGAGCGCGCGCTCGATTCGATGCGCACCGGGAAGCTCTCCGGGGTCGTGGGTACGTATGCGACCACCGACCCAGAGGTCGAGCGGATCGCGTGCGAGCGCCTCGGGCTCGAGGCTGCGCCGAGCTCGACGCAGGTCGTCCAGCGCGACCGTCACGCGGAGCTCCTTACAGCGCTCGCGCTCGTTGCGTCGTCCCTCGAGCGGTTTGCGCTGGAGATCCGGCATCTGGCCCGAACGGAGGTGCGTGAGGTCGAGGAGCCCTTCGGCCGCGGCCAGAAGGGCTCGTCGGCCATGCCGCACAAGCGCAATCCGATCGTTGCCGAGCGGATCTGCGGGCTCGCACGAGTGGTGCGAGGCTACGCCCTGGTCGGTCTCGAGAACGTCGCTCTCTGGCACGAGCGGGACATCTCGCACTCCTCGGCGGAGCGGATCGTGCTGCCGGACGCGTTTCTGGCGGTCGACTACATGCTCGATCGCTTCACCACGCTCGTGCAAGGGCTCGTGGTCCGCCAGGAGCGAATGCGTGCGAACCTGGAAGCCACTGGCGGCCTCTTCTTCAGCCAGCGCCTCCTGCTCGCGCTGGTCGAATCTGGCCTTTCACGCGACGACGCCTACCGCTCGGTCCAGCGCCACGCGATGCGAGCCTGGGACGAGGGCCTCGATTTTCGCGAGCTCGTTCGCAACGACAGCGGGCTCTCCGGGCGCCTCGATCTCGACGAGGTGTTCGACGGGGACTCGTTCGTTCGTCACGCCGACGTGGTCTTCGGCCGGCTTCGTGCACTGGCCTCGGAGCGGGAGGAGGTCCGTGCCTGACGCGACGCACGTCGTGAGCGGCAAGGTACGAGAGGTCTACGGCCTCGACGAGAACCGGATCCTTCTCGTCGCGAGCGATCGGATCTCGACGTTCGACGTCGTCCTCCCGACTCTCATTCCCGACAAGGGACGGGTTCTGACCGGGCTCTCGGCCTTCTGGTTCGCGCGCTCGCGCGACAGCGTCCCGAACCATCTCCTCGAGCTGAGGGACGACGGCAGGACGATGGTCTGCGAGCGGCTCGAGATGCTCCCGATCGAATGCGTCGTCCGCGGGTATCTGGCTGGTTCGGCCTGGCACGACTACCAGGCGACCGGGGTCGTCTGCGGTCATGCGCTCCCCGCGGGGCTCCGCGAGTCCGAGCGGCTGCCCGAGCCGATCTTCACCCCCGCCACGAAAGCCAGCGAGGGGCACGACGAGAACATCGACGAGGAACGCGCGGCCGACCTGTGCGGGGAGGGACGGTACCGCGCTGCCCGGGAAGCGTCCCTCGAGCTCTACCGCTTCGGCGTTGCGCATGCGAAGTCCGCGGGAATCGTCCTTGCGGACACGAAGTTCGAGTTCGGCGTCTCGCGAGACGGGGAGCTCGTCCTCGCGGACGAGGCGCTGACCCCGGACTCGTCCCGCTTCTGGCCGGCGACGAGCTACGAGCCCGGGCGACCGCAGCCGTCCTTCGACAAGCAGTTCGTCCGAGACTGGTGCGAGGAAACGGGCTGGGACAAGACGCCCCCCGGGCCTGAGCTTCCGGAGTCGGTCGTCAGCGGAACCCGCGAGCGCTACGTCGAGGCTTTCGAGCGGCTGACCGGAGTGGCCTTCGAGCGCTACCTCGCCGACCCCGCCGTCGTTTTGTGAGAGCGACCGTCCTCATCCGGCCGAAACAGGGCATCCTCGACCCGCAGGGCGAAGCGGTCCAGGGCTCGCTGCGAAAGCTTGGCTTCGCCGTTGGTCAGGTCCGTGTGGGTCGGCTCGTCGACGTCGAGGTCGAGGTCGAGGCGAACGGAAGCGACGATGCCCGCGCTCAGATCAAGCGGATGTGCGACGAGCTTCTGGCGAACCCGCTGATCGAAAGTTACGAGATCCGCCTGGAAGGCTCGTGAGCACTCGCCGCCCCACAGTCGCGATTGTCGTCTTCCCCGGCTCGAACGACGACCGCGACGCCGCCTGGGCACTCGGGGCCATGGGCGCCGAGCCTGTGTTCGTCTGGCACGACGAGACCGAGCTACCGTACGAGACGGGCGCCGTCCTGCTTCCGGGCGGGTTCTCGTACGGCGACTACCTTCGCTGCGGATCGATGGCGAGCGTCGCACCTGCCATGGACGCGGTCCGGCGGTTCGCCGAGGGCGGCGGCTTGGTCCTCGGGGTCTGCAACGGCTTCCAGATCCTGTGCGAGGCGCGCTTGCTACCAGGTGTTCTTCGGCCCAACCGGCAGCTCGAGTTCGTCTGCGACGACGTCGCCGTCAGGGTCGAGAACCCCGCGACCGTCTTCACCAGCCGCTGCCGCGACGGTCAAGAGCTCGTCCTGCCGGTGAAGCACGGCGAGGGCGCCTGGTTCGCCGACGAAGGTACCTTCGTCGGTCTTGCCGCGCGTGGACAGATCGTGCTCCGCTACGCGCAGAATGTGAACGGTTCGCTCGGCGCTGTCGCCGGAGTCGTGAACGAGCGCGGCAACGTCATGGGCCTGATGCCCCATCCCGAGCACGCGGTCGATCCGCTTCTCGGCTCGGCGGACGGAGGGCTCCTGCTCGCCGCTCTCGTCGATGCCGCCTCCGAGCGCGTGCTCGCGGCCGCGTAGCGCTCCGGCCGCTTTTCAGACACGGAGAACCTCGCCGAGAGCGGGCGCGCGCTCGAGCGCCGCCCGCAGCCGCTCGATGTCGCGCGCCCGCATCGTCACGGGACCGCGCCGGGCAGATCCGGCCGTCGCATACGCGAAGCGCACGAGCCGCTCGCCGTCGCGAGTCTCCAGAAGCTGGGCGATCACGGTGAAGCGCTTGCCGGCCGCCTGCTGGGGAACTTTCACCTCGTCGATGAGCTCGGCCGCACCCCACGGGGTCGTCACACGCGGCGCCGCCGTCCGGGGCTTGGCTTCGGTCGACGCCATGGGGCGAGCGTACGTGCGGGCGGGTCACAGATGGGATACCGCTCTGTGCCAAGAACGAGCAACGAGCCTAAGCCTGGCGAAACGCGTCGGTCATCCCCTCGTTCCGAGCGGGCACACGTACTGGTGGACGGTGATGATCGCCGAGTGGGCTGCGGAGCTCGCCAGATGGCGCGCATTGGCGGCAGGTTCCAGCCGGTGTGACAATGAATCGACGATGGCGCATGCAGTCGACTCCCTCGACACCGCGCGCGAGGCCGCGGAGCGGCACGCCTGGCGGGACGCTTACGACGCGTACGCCGCCGCCGTGGTGGAGCGGCTCGCGCCCGACGATCTGGAGAAGTTCGCCCATGCCGCCTGGTGGACGGGGCGGCTCGACCAGGCAATCGGATTGCGCGAGCGCTCGTACGCCGGTTTCACGGCCGCCGGGGACAAGATCCGGGCTGCCCGACTAGCTCTGATGCTCTACTGGGACGAGCATGGACGCGGCGCCTTCGCGGTGGCACGAGGGTGGTTCGCAACAGCCGAGCGCCTCCTCGAAGGAGAACCCGAGTCCGCGGTGCACGCTGGTCTCGCTTTGAGCCGCGCCGTCCAGGCTCTGTTCACCGCGGGCGACGTGCCGAGAGCAATCGACAATTTCGATCGTTCCTACGCGCTCGCCGAGCGCTTCGGTGATCGCGACGCGCAGGCGTTGGCGATGGTCGGCAAGGGGCGGGCGCTCGCGATGAGTGGCGACGTCGAGGCCGGGTTGGCACTGCTCGACGAAGCCACTGCCGCCGCTGTCTCGGGCGATCTGCAGCCGTTCTCCACCGGTCTCGTCTACTGCATCACCATCGGTGCCTGTCAGGATCTCGGCGACTACCGACGTGCTGCCGAGTGGACGGAGGCCGCGAACCGCTGGTGTGACCGGCTCGACGTCTCCGGATTTCCCGGGGCCTGCCGCATTCACCGCGCGGAGGTTCTCCGCCTCCGCGGCGACTGGCCACAGGCGGAGCAACAGGCAATTGCCGCCTGCGAGGAGCTTCACGACTTCGATCGGCGTATCACGGCAGGCGGCTTCTACGAGATAGCCGAGATTCGGCGGCGACGCGGTGACTTCGCGCTCGCGGAGGAGGCGTACGCGAAAGCGAATGAGCTGGGGCGCGATCCTCAACCCGGGCTTGCCCTGCTCCGCCTCGCAGAGGGAAAGATCGATGCGGCTGTCGCGGGCATCACGCGCGCGCTCGAGGAACTTCAGCTCCCGCTCTCGCGCCTCCGCGCTTTGCCGGCCCAGGTAGAGATCGCGCTCGCGGCCGCAGACCTGAAGTCGGCCCGCTCCGCTACGCGCGAGCTCGAAAGCATCGTGGACGCGTACAAGCTCGGCACGGAGCGAGCGCCAGCTTTCGACGCCACCGTGCATTTCGCGCTTGGACGGATCGCTCTGGCGGAGGGAGACGCTGATGCGGCGGGTCGCGACCTGCGCAAGGCTCGTGACGAGTGGCAGCGCATCGGCGCGCCGTACGAGGCGGCACAGGCCCGTGCGCTCCTCGGCGTCGCCTTTCGCCGGCAAGGCGACGAGCACGCGGCGACGATCGAGCTCGAGGCCGCGCTTTCCGTGTTCCAGCGGCTGGGAGCGCGTGTTGACGAAGAGCGCGCGAAGGAGTTCCTCGGCAGGCTCGAGGCACGTCGCACCTTCCTCTTCACCGACATCGTCGACTCGACAAAGCTGCTCGCGACCCTCGGCGACGAGAAATGGAAGAGGCTGCTCGCGCGGCACGACGAGCTCGTGCGCGAGCAAATTGTGGCTAGCGGCGGTGAGGTGATCAAGACGACCGGCGACGGCTTCTTCGCCTCGTTCGACAACGCCAAGGGTTCCCTCGAGGCGGCGGTCGCGATCCAGCGGACGCTCGCTGCGGAGATCGTCGCGCCGGACGTGCGGATCGGAGTCCACACCGGCGGTGCGTTCCGCACGGACTCGGACGACTACGGCGGGGAGGGCGTGCACCTCGCGGCGCGGGTCGGTGCAGCGGCGAGAAGCGGGGAGATTCTCGTCAGCCTCGGCACCGTGGACGGGGTCGCGAGCGCGTTTCGGCTCTCGGAGCCGCGCGCGGAGGAGCTGAAGGGTTTCGACGAGCCGGTCGAGGTCGTCTCGGTCGACTGGCGGTGATGCGACCTGGCTAGAGCTCGATCAGCTCGATCCGGTAGTCGTTGGGATCCCTCACGAAACAGAGTCGCGACCCGCCCTCGCGCACGCTGTACGGCGGCCGTTCCGGCTCGATGCCTTGCTCCGCGAGCTGCGCGAGGGTTCCGTCGAGATCGTCTACGCCGATGGCGATGTGCCCGTATGCGGTCCCAAGGTCGTACGTGCGCCCGTCGTGGTTGTATGTCAGCTCGAGGACGTTCTCGGCGCCGCCGAGCGAGTAGAAGTAGTTCGTCGCCTCGAGCTCTCCGTTGCGGACGATGTCCAGGTCGCGGGTGAAGCTGAACCCGAGCGCCTCGTAGAAGCGCCGGCTCGCCTCCGGATCGGTGATGCGCACCATTGTGTGCAGGAAGCGGCTCATGCCGTGATCCTAGAGCGGATGGACGCCCGCCGAAGAGGATAGGAGAGGAGGTCCGACTGACCCGCTATCCGTTCACGCCCAAGCTGGCTTCCTGACCGACAAGATCGGCGCTCGGATCGTCGTCAACGTTGGGATGCTCGTCGCGATGCTGGGCACGCTCGCGTTCACACGGGTGGGGGCCGACACCTCGTACCGCTACTTCGCGGTAGCCCCGTTCGTGGTGGGTCTCGGGATCGGGAGCACGATCATGCCCTCGATGGCAGCGGCCTTCCAGACGGTCTCTCGTCCTGAGACGCCGAGAGGAACGAGCGCCCTCACTGTCGTCCAGCGCGTCGCCGGCGCGATCGGGACCGCCCTGCTGGCGATCAACCTGCAGCGTGCGATCGCCGCGAACGTCCCGGACTTCCAGGCGGGGTCCAGGGCATGACCGCTCTTGCTCGGCAGCCGAGCGCGACGCCGCTGCTCGCCGACGCCTTCGCTAGCACGTTCTGGATCGCGGTCGGTCTCGTCGCCGTCGCGCTGGTGCCGGCTCTCCTGCTCCCGCGTGGGCGCCCGAAGGAGGTCAGCGAGGAGTCAGCGCACAGTGAGCGCGAGAGCAAGGCGGCTTGACCGAGCGTCGAGGGGCGAAAGTGCGGCCCGGTTCGGATCCCTCGAACGAGGGGTTGCAGAGGTGGCTCGAGCTGGCCTAGCGTCAGAAGGACGTGCTTTCGCCTACCTGGGGAGGGGGACGAACATGACTACCGCTCCGGGACGCACGGTGCGGGTCGAAATCCTGGCGCGGAGGGACTGCCCCTCGCGCGATCTCGCCATCTCGTTGGTCGACGAGGCCATCTTCGCGACCGGCGTTCCGGCACGGGTCGAGATGATCGACGTCGTCACCGAGGAACAGGCGCGAAGACGGCGCTTCCTCGGCTCGCCGAGCGTGCGCGTAGACGGAAGAGACGTCGATCCCTGGGCGGACGGGCGCACGGACTACTCGCTCTCGACCCGGATCTATCGCACCGAGCGCGGCCTCGCGGGCGGGCCGGACGTGGGCTGGATCGGCGCCGCGCTCGTCCATGCGGCGGAGCTCGCGGCCGCTGGGGGCACGTAGCGCCTCCTCTGACACGAGCTCTTTCGGGCATCCTTTAGCGTTCCGTGGGGATGGAAGAAGCCGTGAGCGCACGCAAGTGGACGCTTGTCGCCGTCTGTCTGACGACGTTCATGCTCCTGCTCGACATCACGATCGTCGTCGTCGCGTTACCGAGCATCCAGCGGCGCTTCGACGCCAGCCTGACCGGTTTGCAATGGGTGGTCGACGCCTACGCGCTCACCCTCGCCACGTTGATTCTCACCGCGGGGGCGCTCGCCGACAGGTACGGGCGCCGGCTGGTCTTCATGACGGGCGTCGTGCTCTTCACCTTCGCCTCGCTGCTCTGCGGCCTCGCGTGGAGCACGACCGCCCTCGACGTTGCCCGTGCGCTGCAAGGCATCGGCGGCGCTGCGCTTTTCGCAACGGCGCTCGCGCTCATCGGCCACGAGTACCGCGGTCCCGAGCGATTCGGCGCGCTCGCCATCTGGGGCGCCACCGTCGGCGCTGCGGTCGCCTGCGGACCGCTCATCGGGGGCATCCTTACGGACGCGCTCGGGTGGCGGTGGATCTTCTTCGTCAACATTCCGGTGGGGGTCTTCGCACTTTCGGTGGCGCTGACGCGGATCTCGGAGTCCCGAGACGAGGGAGCGAAGCGAACGGATGTCCAGGGCCTCGTTACGTTCTCGGCGGCGCTCTTCTTGATCGTCTTCGGAATCCTCCGCGGAAACGCTCGAGGCTGGTCGAGCGGACTCATCCTGTCGTCGCTCGTCGGCGGAGTGCTCCTACTGCTCCTGTTCGTCCTGCTCGAGCGCCGTCAGGTGCGTCCGATGCTCGACGTGACGCTCTTCCGCCAGCGGGCGTTCGTCGGCGTTTCCGTCGCGACGTTCTGCATCGCTGCCGGGATGTTCTCGATGTTCCCGTACCTCTCGATCTACCTGCAGGACATCCTCGGGTACTCGCCGCTCGGCGCCGGCCTGCGCTTCCTGCCGCTGACAGCCTTCGTCTTCTTCGTCCCGCTCGCGACCCGGCGCTTTGCGGCACGCGTGCCGCTGCGCGCGATGATCGGCGCCGGGCTGATGCTGGTCGCGGGAGGCCTCGCGTTGATGTACGGGCTCGATTCCGACTCACGCTGGACCGCGCTGCTCCCGGGCTTCATCGTCGCGGGCATCGGCATCGGGATCGCGAATCCTGCGCTCGCGGCTGCGGCACTGCGCGTCGTCGATCCCGCGCGAACCGGGATGGCGTCCGGGATAAACAACACCTTTCGTCTCGGCGGCGTGGCGATCGGGGTCGCCGCGCTCGGCGCTCTGCTCGAGAACCGTGTCGAGCACTCGTTCGCGACCGCGGCCGGCGGAAACGCGCACGCGCTCGGCGGCGCGGTGAGCTCGGCCGGCGTTCGCGCCGTCGCCGGGCACCCGGACCTCGTGGAGCCCGCGAGGACGGCGTTCGTCAGCGGACTCGACGACCTGCTGCTGACAGGCTCGGTGCTGCTCCTCGTCGGCGCGCTTGCGGCTGCCGCACTCCTTCGTACGCCCGCATCGGCGCCCGCTCCGGCGACGGAAACTGCCTAGTCGAGCCTACGCCGTGCCTTCCTCGTCGAGGTCCTCGGCGACGAGGCCGAAGAGAACGCCGTCGACCCATTCCTCGTTCCGTAAGTAGGCCTTCCGACGCGCGCCTTCCCGGACGAAGCCGGAGCGCTCGGCGTGGCGGATGGCCCGCTCGTTGAAGCCGTACACCTCGAGCTGGAGGCGGTGGAAGCCGAGTTCGCGAATGAGGTGGCGCTGGAACATCCGTGCTGCCTGGTCCCCGACCTTGCCGCCGCGGAACTCGGGGTGGACGGCAAGGCCGCCGAGCTGCGCAATACGGCTTCTGTGGTTGACGCGCTCGAAGTGCATCGTCCCGGCCCGTTCGCCGTCGACCTCGATGACGAAGACGCCGAACTTCTCGGGCTCTGCCTGCGAGCGTTCGACCTCCGTCAGCACGGCGTCCCGGTCCCGCGCTCTGACCGCGGCGAGGTACGGCTCGACGTCCTCGTGTGCAAAGAGGGCGGTCAGGAAGTCGATGTCATCCGGCCGGGCTCGACGGATGGAGACGGTCACGCCGGCTCTCCCTGCGCCCGCGGGCCGAGGATCCGCTGCCCCGAAGCGAGCGCGACGCCGCCCAGAATCAACACGAGGCCTCCGAGTGCGGCCGCGGTCACAGGCTCGTCGAGAATCGTCGAGCCGTAGACGAGCGCGAACCCTGGCATCAAGTATGTGACGAGCGAGCTGCGACGACTTCCGTGGAGACGCAGCATGCGGAAGAGGATGAGCTGTCCGATCACGGTTGGGAGGAGGATGAGGCCGCCGAGCGCCGCGACCGAGGCGAAGCTCGGCATCTCGGTTGGAGGACGCGCGACGGTGAGCGGGAGGAGCAACGCGGCACCGAAGAGGAGGTTGCCCGTGGCCAGCACCGGGCCTCGTGTTCCGCGGACCTGCAGCTGGCCGTAGAGACCGCCGACTGCGTAGGCGGCGGACGACGCGACCACTGCGAGCGTCCCGGCCGCCGCCCACCAGCCGCCTTCGGGATGCACGCCCGTCACGATCGCGACTCCCCCGATCCCGATCGCGAGCCCGGCAACACGCATGAGCCCGAAGGGCTCCTGGGGAAGGAAGCGGAGACCGAGAAGCGTGATGAAGATCGGAACCGAGGACTGCGCGATCGCTGCGATGCTCGAGTCGATGTGCGTCTCTCCCCAGGCGACGAGGCTCATCGGGAGCGCGGCGTTGACGAGTCCGAGAACGAGGCAGGGGAGCCAGGCCGCGCGCAGCTCCGCGAGCGAGCGCCTGGCGCCCGAGGTTGCTGCCAGGTAGCCGAAGAGCAGGAGGCCCGCGACGAGGAGCCGGATGTCCGTCATCGCGGCCGGCGGAAAGTCCTCGACCCCGACCTTGATGAAGAGGTACGACGCGCCCCAGATCGACGCGAGCAGGAAGAGGAGCGGCCAGTAGCTCTTCAACCGCCCGAGGCTATCCCCCGCTCTCGAGGCTGACCATTATGAGGTCGGGACCGCTCGATAAGCTCACCCCCTGAGTGGTTCTCTGAGCAGCGTCGCGGAACAGCCGCTCCACCGCGCACTCGGCCTCACGGACCGGGAGTTCGAACGCATCCGTGCGCTGCTCGACCGCGACCCGAACGATTTCGAGCTCGCCGTCTTCTCGCTTCTCTGGTCCGAGCACTGCGGCTACAAGCACTCGGCACTCCTCCTCCGGCGGTTGCCGAGCGAAGGAGAGCGCGTTCTGCAAGGCCCGGGTGAGAACGCCGGCGTTCTCGACCTCGGCGATGGTCAAGCGGTCGCGTTCAAGGTCGAGAGCCACAACCACCCGTCCGCCGTGGAGCCGTTCCAGGGAGCCGCGACCGGCGTAGGCGGGATCCTGCGGGACATCGTGGCCATGGGCGCCCGCCCGATCGCGCTCCTCGACGGGCTTCGCTTCGCCCAGCCGGATCACGAGTTCTCGCGCGCGGTGGGCGGGATCTCCGCATACGGCAACTCGGTCGGGGCGCCGACGGTCGGCGGAGAGACCGTCTTCGACGAGGCCTACCGGGACAACTGCCTGGTGAACGCGATGTGCCTCGGTCTCGTGCCGGTCGAGCGCGTCGTGCGGGCGCAGGCGACGGGCGCCGGACAGCTCGTCCTCCTGTACGGAGCGACGACCGGGCGGGACGGGATCGGCGGCGCGTCCGTGCTCGCGAGCCAGGAGCTCGACGAGGGGGCGTCGGAGAAACGCCCCTCGGTCCAGATCGGAGACCCCTTTACCGGGAAGAAGCTGATCGAGGCCTCGGTCGAGCTCGTCCAGGCCGGGCTCGTCGAGTCCCTCCAGGACTGCGGAGCCGCCGGTCTCGCCTCGGCGCTCTCGGAGATGGCCGCGGACTACGGCATCGACGTCCATCTCGACCGCGTCCCGCTTCGCGAAGAGGGTATGGAGCCCTGGGAGGTGATGGTCTCCGAAAGCCAGGAGCGGATGGTGGCGATCGTGCGACCGCAGATGCTCGAGGCGGTCGAGGTGATCCTGGATCGCTGGGAGCTCCACCACTCGGTCGTCGGCGAGATCACCGCAAGCGGAGAGCTCCGCGCCTTCTGGCACCAGGAGTGCGTGGGGGAGATACCTGCACGTCTCTTGACGGACGAGTGCCCGCGCTACGACCTCGCGCTCGAGCCGCGGCCGGTGATTCCGGCTCGCGAGATCGTCGGTCCACCGACGCCGGAGGCGCTTCTGCAGCTCCTGGCGTCGCCGAACGTGCGCAGCCGCGCTTTCGTCTTTCGCCGCTACGACCAGCTGGTCGGCTCGCGAACCGTGCGCCGGCCAGGGCTCGACGCTGCAGTCCTCAGGCTCAGGCCCTCGCTCCGGGGGCTCGCCGTCACGCTCGACGGCCAGGGCCGCGTCTCGAGCCTCGACCCCTTCCTCGGCGGGGCGCTGGCGATTCTCGAGGCGGCGCGGAACGTCGCGTGCGTGGGCGGCGAGCCGCTCGGGTTCACGGACTGCCTGAACTTCGGGAACCCCGAGAAGCCCGAGATCGCCTGGGAGCTCTCCCAGACGATCGAGGGCATGGCCGCCGCGTGCCATGCGCTCGACCTTCCGATCGTGTCCGGAAACGTCTCGCTGTACAACGAGACGAACGGGCGCGCGATCCGTCCCACGCCTGTGGTCGGTGCGGTTGGGCTCGTCGAGGACGTCCGCGCCGTGCCGAAGGGCTGGCGGGAGGGCGACGTGCTGCTCCTCGCGGAGGCCTCGGACGTCACGCTCGCCGGCTCGGAGTACCAGGCCTGGTTCGGCGAGGAGGGCGGAATGCCGAAGCCTCTCGATCTCCTGGCCGAGACGCGGCTCGTCTCGTTTCTCTGGCGCGCAGCTCCACTCGCGAGCCTCGTGCACGACGTTTCGGAGGGGGGTCTCGCGGTTTGCCTCGCGGAGGCTGCGATCTTCTCAGGCTCGGGCGCGGCAGTCGAGCTCGCGGACTCGCAGCTCGAGCTCTTCGGCGAGGTCGGAGGGCGAGCGGTGGTCGCGTGCGCGCCGGACGAGCTCGCGACGGTGCAGCGAATCGCGGCAGACGTCGACGTGCCGCTGCGTGTGCTGGGCGCGGCGGGCGGCGCTACCCTCCTCGGAGTGGAGATCGCAGAGCTCCGCGCCGCCTGGGAGGGTGACGACTAGATGTGCGGGGTCTTCGGAATCCGGTCCGAGGACCGGGACGTCGCGCGTCTCTCCTACTTCGGGCTCTTCGCCCTCCAGCACCGTGGCCAGGAGTCGGCGGGCATCGCAGTCTCGGACAAGGGGCGGCTCACGGTCGTACGCGACATGGGCCTCGTCGCGCAGGTCTTCAACGAGCAGCAGCTGCACGCGCTGCCGGGAGAGGTCGCGATCGGCCATACCCGCTACTCGACCACCGGTGCGAACCGGTGGGCGAACGCGCAGCCGCTGGTCCACCACGGGCGCGCCCGCACCGTCGCACTCGGCCACAACGGGAACCTCGTCAACGTCGAGGAGCTACGAGCGGAGCTCGAGGCGGATGGGGTGCGACTCGGCTCCGGCTCCGACACGGAGGTGATCGCGGCTCTCCTCGGGCGCGATCCCGCGCCGCTCCCGGAGGCGATGGCGAACACGATGGGGCGGCTCGAAGGCGCCTACTCGGTGACGGCACTCGCGGAGGGGATACTCCTCGCCTTCCGCGACCCGTTCGGGTTCCGCCCCCTCTCGCTCGGCCTGATCGGAGACGATTGGGTGGTGGCCTCCGAGACGTGCGCGCTCGACCTGATCGGAGCACGGGTCGTCCGCGACGTGCGTCCGGGTGAGGCCATCTGGGTCGACACCGACGGGCAGCACGCAGCGCAGGCCGTCCCGTCCGGACGCAACGCGCTCTGCATCTTCGAGCACGTCTATCTCGCGCGTCCGGACTCACGGCTGGGCGGCGTCGAGGTGCACGGCGCGCGCGTTCGGATGGGCGAACGGCTGGCCGAGGAGGCTCCCGTCGAGGCCGACCTCGTCATCGGCATCCCGGACTCCGGCACACCGGCTGCGATCGGATACTCCAAGGCGTCCGGCGTCCCCTTCGGCGAGGCGTTGATCAAGAACCGCTACGTCGCGAGGACGTTCATCCAGCCCGATCAGGCGATGCGGGAACAGGGAATCCGGCTCAAGTTCAACCCGCTCGACGAGGTCGCAGGAAGGCGGATCGTCGTCGTCGACGACTCGATCATGCGCGGCAACACGACGCGCCAGCTCGTGGCGATGCTCTTCGACGCGGGTTCGGCCGAGGTGCACGTGCGGATCTCGTCGCCTCCTGTCGTGTCGCCCTGCTTCTACGGCATCGACATAGCGGACGAAGAGGAGCTCGTCGCGTCTCAGCGCGCGGTCGAGGACGTGCGCGCCTTCATCGGCGCGACGACGCTGCACTACCTGTCGGTCGACGGCATGCAGGGGGGCGACGCAGCTGCCGGAGGACTCCGTCTGCCGGGCCTGCTTCACGCGCGCGTATCCAACGAAGGTGCCGCGTAAGGTCGAGAAGCTCCGCTTCGAGACCGCCCCAGCCTAGGAGCCCCAGCCTAGGAGCCCCAGCCTAGGAGCCCCAGCGGAGAAGCCCCAGCGGAGAAGGCCCAGCGTAGGACGCGCTAATGGCCGGAGATCGCGTGCGGTACGTAGGGCTCCTCGAGCGTCGCGATCTCGTCGTGGGTCAGCCGTAGCTGCTCGGCGGCGAGGGCATCCTCGAGATGCTCGACCTTCGTCGCTCCGACGATGGGCGCCGTCACTCCGGGCTTGTGCCAGAACCACGCAAGCGCAACCCGAGCCATGGGGACTCCCCGCGCTGCCGCCACTTCCGCAGCGCGGTCGACCACGTCGAAGTCGACCTCGGGTGTGTAGAGGTTGTCGCCGAACGAATCGGTCCTCGCCCGCGTGGTCAGGCGCTCACCCTCACGCGTCCGGGTGCCGGCGAGCAACCCACGGGCGAGCGGGCTCCAAGGTAGAACGGCGACACCCTGATCGCTGCACTGCGGGATCATCTCCCGCTCTTCCTCGCGATAGACGAGGTTGTAGTGGTTCTGCATCGAGACGAAGGGCGTCTGCGCGACATGCTGCGCGGTAGCGAACTGCCACGCGTACATGCTGCTGGCACCGATGTAGCGCGCCTTCCCGGCTTTGACGACGTCGTGCAGCGCCTCCATCGTCTCTTCGATCGGAGTGAGCGGATCCCAGCGATGGATCTGGTAGAGGTCGACGTAGTCGAGCCCGAGCCGCCCGAGCGAGGCGTCGATCGAGGCGAGAACGTGCTTTCGGGAGAGCCCTCGGCCGTTCTCGCCGGGCATCGTGCGCATGCACACCTTGGTGGCGACGACGTATTCCTCGCGCGTGCCGAAGAGCTTCGACAGGACCCGCCCGGTCACGACCTCGCTCTGGCCGCCGTTGTAGACGTCCGCGGTGTCGAAGAAGGTGATTCCGGCCTCGACCGCGCGACGCACGATCGGCACGGCGTCCCTCTCCTCGAGGGCCCACTCCCGGCTCTCGTGCCTGCCGTAGCTCATCATCCCGAGGCAGAGCCGCGAGACGCGGAGACCCGTGGAGCCGAGGTTCACGTACTTCATCGCGCCTCACGCTACCGCTCGCCGCCCGTATGCCGCCGCAGGTTGCCCGGCGCTCAGCGAGCGCTGCCTTCGAGCTCGTGCCACCGGCGGTAACGAACCGCCCGTCGCACGACGCGCGGGTCGAGCCCGCGCTCGATCAGCTGCTGGCGCACCTCGCCCTCCTGCGCCATGCGCAGGAAGAGCCAGGCGATGGCGACGATGGTGACGACGGACCCCTCGAGCATCATCAGCGAGCCGGCCAGGCTCTGGTCTCCCTGCGGGGAAAGCCCGAGGTAGTGGGCCCCCGTGTCGTAAACGCCGTAGAACGGCGCGCCGCCCCAGATGAAAACGTTGCCGAGTACCGTCGCGAAGAGCCGGACGGCGACGATGTACCCGAGCTTGGCTCCGCTGCCGAACCACTCCGGCGCCGGGAGCGTCTCCACGACCGGGAGCCAGAGGACGATTCCGCCTGCGAAGAACGCGACGTGCTCGAGCGCGTGCACGGCGCTCGAGCTCACCGCCGCGTCGAAGAAGACCGGCAGGTGCCAAAACGTCAGGTTCGCTCCCCACAGCGGGAGGGCGACGAATGGATTGGCCAGCACGCGCAACCGGTAGACGGCCGGCAGTGCGAGCACCGGACGCAGGAGCGGGCCCGTTAGTCCTGCGAGGAGGCACAGTGGTGCGAGGTCGCCGATCAGAAGGTGCTGCGCCATGTGGAACGAGAAGAGCTCCTTTTCGCCGATCTCCGCGATCGGAGACGCGACTGCAATGACGAGCAGGCCGACGCCGAGACCGAAGAGCCCGCTGCGCCATCCCGGAACGGGCTGTCCCCGGCGAGCGAGCGTCCGCGCCCGCAGGCCGTAAGCGACTGCGAGCACCGCGATCGGCGCGAGCTGGAGCGGCTCGAACGACCAGCTCGTGAGGAGCGAGAGGGCGAGCACGATGTCACTGTAAGCCCGGACCCGTAGACTCGGTCCGTGATGACCGGCCGCGCCACGTACTCGGATGCGGGCGTCTCGCTCGCGACCGGGGCGGCTGTGGTCGAGCGGCTTCGCGCGGCCGTCGAATCGACCGGCGCGAGCGCGTTCGGAGGGTTTGCCGGGCTGCATCCGCTGGACGAGCGGCGGCTTCTCGCCGCGTCCACGGACTCGGTCGGGACGAAGCTGATCCTCGCCCGCGCGCGAGGGCGGCTTCGCGCGTGTGGCGCCGATCTCGCCGCACACTGCATCAACGACGTCATCACGACCGGCGCCGACCCACTCGTTCTCCTCGACTACGTCGCTGCCAACCGGATCGAGCTCGAGCAGGTGGCCGAGCTCGTCGAGGGCGCAGCCGAGGTCTGCCGCGAAGCGGGGGTCGCGCTCGTCGGAGGCGAGACCGCGGAGCTGCCCGGGATCTACAAGGCGGACGAGCTCGACTTTGCCGGCACGTGCGTCGGTGTCGTCGACCGTGACCGCCTGCTCGACGGGTCGAGCGTGACGAATGGAGACGTCGTGGTCGGCTTCCCCTCCGCGGGCGTGCACGCGAACGGATTCTCGCTCGTACGGCGCGTGCTCGAGGACGAGGACTACGAGGGCGACGACCTGCTCGCACCGACGCGCTGCTACCTCTCGCAGGTGAAGCGGCTCCGCGAGCGGGCGCGCGCGTTTGCACACGTGACCGGAGGCGGGATCGAGGGAAATCTCGCGCGGGTTCTTCCCTCCGGCCTGCGCGTCGCAATCGACTGGGGCGCATGGGAGCGGCCGCCGGTCTTCGACTGGCTCGCGCGACACGTTGCAGAGGACGAGCTAAGGGACGTCTTCAACCTCGGAATCGGCTTCTGCGCCGTTCTCGACGACCCGGGCGAAGACCTCGTCATCGGGAGGATCGCGCGTGCGTGACCTCCCACGGTGCCGCGAGCGACGTCAGCCTCGTACGGAGCCCGGCTATGCCGCGCGGTAGCCGAGGCGACCACCTTCGCGGGATCGGCGCGCTCGTGTCGGGGGAAGGAACGAACCTGCAGGCTCTGCTCGACGCTCGTCTCCCGGTGGTCGCCGTCGCGTCCAACAAGCCGGGGGTGCGTGCTCTCGAGCGGGCCGGAACGGCTGGAGTGCCGACCGCGGTGTTCGAGCTCGCCTCGTTCGAACATCGGCGCGAGCGAGACGAGGCGATGGCCGACTGGCTCGCCGGCCAGGGCGTCGAGCTCGTCGTCTGCGCCGGGTACATGCACCTGCTCGATCCGGCGTTCCTCGGCCGCTTCCCGGGGAGGGTCGTCAACGTACACCCGGCGCCGCTGCCGGACTTCCCCGGGGCGCACCCGCTCGAGGACCTGCTGACAGCCGGTGCGAAGGAGGCTGCAGCGACCGTGCACGTCGTCGACGAGGGCGTCGACACGGGCCCGGTGCTCGCGAGCGAGCCGGTTCCCGTCTTGCCCGAGGACACGGTCGACTCGCTGCGGGAGCGGGTGCACGCAGCCGAGCACCGCCTCCTGCCGAGGGTCGTACGAGAGCTGTGCGAGCGCTGATCTCGGCGTACGAGAAGACCGGGCTGACCGGCTTTGCTCGCGGCCTCGGCGAGCTGGGCTTCGAGCTCGTCGCGAGCGGAGGGACCGCGACCTACCTCGAGGACGCGGGTCTCCGGGTCACACGGGTCGAGGACGTGACCGAGTTCCCGGAGCTACTCGAAGGTCGCGTCAAGACGCTGCACCCGCGGATCCATGCGGGAATCCTCGCTCGGCCTGCGCTCGAGTCCGACCGCGCGCAGCTCGCCGAGCACGCGATCGAGCCCTTCGACCTCGTCTGCGTCAGCCTCTACCCGTTCGAGCAGGTCGTCGGCCGTCTCGAGGTCGAGGACGAGGACGTGATCGAGATGATCGACATCGGCGGGCCGTCGCTGCTTCGTGGGGCGGCGAAGAACCACGCGTCGGTGACCCCGGTCTGCCGGCCCAAGGACTACGAGCTCGTCCTCTCCGAGCTGCGGGTGAACGGAGGCGAGACCTCCTTCGAGACGCGCCGTCGCCTCGCAGGCATCGCCTTCGCGACCACGGCGGCCTACGACTCTGCGATCGTCTCCTGGTTCCAGAAGGAGGAGCCGTTCCCCGACACGATCTCCCTTGCGTTCGACAAGTCGACCGAGTTGGCCTACGGCGAGAACCCTCATCAGCGCGGTGCCTACTACGTGCTTCGTGGCGCGCGCTCGCACCTTCTTTCGCGCGTAGAGCTCGTCCGCGGCCGGCCGCTCTCGTTCAACAACCTGAACGACCTGTCCGCGGCCCGTGTCCTGCTGTCCGAGCTCGAGGATCCCGGGTGCGTCATCGTCAAGCACGCGAATCCGTGCGGAGTCGCGGTGGCCGCGACCATCGAGGAGGCGTATTCGAAGGCGCTCGCGGCGGATCCCGTCTCCGCGTATGGAGGGGTCGTCGTCCTCAACCGCGCCGTCTCGGCTGCGTTGGGAGAGGCGATCGCGAGCCAGTTCGTCGAGGTGCTGTACGCGCCGGGGTACGACGAGCAGGCGATGGAGGCGCTCGCCTCGAAGACCTCGATCCGGATCCTCAACGACCTGGAACGACGCCGCTCGAGCGCCGAGCGCTGGGACCTCCGCCACGTGCTCGGCGGCCTGCTCGTCCAGGATCCGGACCGCGAGGAGCAGGTGCGGGAGGAGATGGAGGTCACGTGCGGCGAGCTCGACGACTCGATCTGGGACGACCTCCTGTTCGCGTGGCGCGTCGTGAAGCACGTCACCTCGAACGCGATCGTCCTCGCGAAGGGACTGCAGACGGTCGGGATCGGGGCCGGCCAGATGAGCCGTGTCGACGCCGTCCGGATCGCAGTCGACAAGGCGCGCGAGCTCGGGCACGACCTCGAAGGAGCCGTGCTCGCCTCGGACGCCTTCTTCCCGTTCCCCGACGGGCCAGGGGTGGCTCTCGAGGCCGGCGTCCGGGCCTTGATCCAGCCAGGCGGGTCGAGGCGGGACGGCGAGGTGATCGAGACGGTGGCGCGAGCCGGGGGCGCGATGGTCTTCACCCACCGTCGGCACTTCAGGCACTAGAAGCTCGCAGCAGGTTTGAGGTCACCAGCCCGCCGGGTACATCGCACCAAGAGGCGAAAGGAGGGCCTGTGCGACCCTACGTCGAGAAGCCTCGCATTATGCGGACCCAGACCAAGCCCCGGACACGGACGCCTCGGTCGAGCGTGAGCCTGGGACGCCGACGCCCGATCTCCTCGGGAGCATTTCTCTTCCTGTTCGAGCTCCTCGAGCTCGGAGAGCATCGCCGCTCCTCGTGGCGACCGCACACCTCGTCCTAGGAGGACTTGGCGAAGCGCTTCCGGCGCGCGGGGAATACAGGGTCCGGGACCGAAGTAGTCTTCGCGCGTCGTGGGCAGGCGCGAGTACCCGACCGTTCTCGAGCTCGTCGGCTCGACTCCGATCGTCCGGCTCGAGCGCCTGAGCCGAAGCGTCCCGGGTGAGCTGCTCGCGAAGCTCGAGTACCTGAACCCCGGGGGTTCTGTGAAGGACCGGATCGGGCTCGCGATGATCGAGGCCGCGGAGCGGGAGGGAAAGCTGCGTCCGGGCGGCACGATCGTCGAGCCCACGTCGGGCAACACCGGTGTCGGCCTCGCAATCGCCGCCGCGCTTCGTGGCTATCGCAGCATCTTCGTCATGCCGGACAAGATGAGCCAGGAGAAGATCTCGATGCTCCGCGCGTATGGGTCCCAGGTCGTGATCACCCCGACCGCCGTCGAGCCGAGCTCGCCCGAGAGCTACTACTCGGTCTCCGACCGGCTCGCCGAAGAGATCCCAGGCGGGTTCAAGCCCGACCAGTACTCGAATCCCGCGAACCCGGAGGCTCACTACGAGACGACTGCGCCGGAGATCTGGGAGCAGACGGACGGTGGTGAGGTCGACGCGATCGTCGTCTCGGTCGGGACCGGAGGGACGGTCACCGGCATCGGCCGCTACTTCAAGGAGCGAAAGCCCGCGGTGCGGATCGTGGGGGTCGATCCCGAGGGCTCTGTCTTCACCGCCGACGAGGAACACCCGCTGGGGCCGTACCTGGTCGAGGGGATCGGCAAGGAGCACTGGCCGGAGACGCTCGACCCACAGATGGTCGACGAGTGGGTGCGCGTCTCCGACCGCGACTCGTTCCTCGTCGCTCGCCGGCTCGCCAGGGAGGAGGGGCTCCTCGTCGGCGGCTCGACCGGATCGACTGCGTGGGCGGGGATCCAGGTCGCGAAGACGCTTGGGCCCGAGGCCCGAGTGCTGATGCTCTTCCCGGACAGCGGGCGCTCCTACCTCTCGAAGTTCTACGACGACAACTGGATGATCCAGTACGGATTTCTCGAGCGGACGACACCGGCACCGGCAGTCGAGGAGGTCCTGCGTTTCCGCCGGGTCGGCCACGACGTTCCGGATCTCGTGACGGTCGGTTCTCACGAGAAGGTCGGAGCCGCGATCGAGGCGATGCAGCAGTACGGGATCTCGCAGATCCCCGTCGTGCGCAACGACGAGGCCGACTCGCTCGCGGACGTCGTCGGCTCGCTGCAGGAACGCGCCCTGCTCGACCGCGTCTTCCGCAACCCGGACGCGCTCAACGAAGACGTCGCCGTCGCCATGCAGCCGCCGCTCCCTGCGGTGGACGCTGACGCCTCGCTCGACGACGTCTACGAGGGGCTCTCGGGCCCGAGCGGGGCGGTCGTCGTCGCTAGCCGAGGTCGGCCGACGGGGATCCTGACACGGTCGGATCTGCTCGAGTTTCTCGCCGCAAGGCGCTCGCAGCTCGAGCCCTAGCGCCCCTTCAGGCAATACCGTCGATCGTCTGCGACGGCTGCAAAGCGTCGCTAGCCTGCGTCCTCGGTCGCCCCAATACCGTTCAGGTATTGGGGCTTCCTGCGTCCTTGGCTTGCTCGCTTTTCGCTCGTCGCAGACGGGGCAGCATTACCTGAAGGGGCGCCCGGAGCCTCCGACCTCACGGCGATGTAGACCGCACCGATCACGAGAGCGGCTCCGGCGAGGGTGAAGGGACTCGGCCGCTCGCTGAGGAAGAGCATTCCGAGCGCGATCGCGACGAGGGGGTTCACGTACTGGTGCGTGACGACGAGTGAGATCGGGGCGGCGCGCAGCAGCCAGGCATAGGCAGTGAAGCCGACGAGCGAGCCTGCGACGACGAGGTAGACCCACGCCGCGGCGGATCCCGCCGTGATGGCTCCGCCGCCGAGGTCGCGCCACTGTCCGAGTGCGAGGGCAGCTGCCGTGAGGAACACGCCTCCCGCGAGCATCTCGTACGCGCTCGCGACGAACGGATCGCGCGGCATCGTGAGTCGCGGGGAGAGGAAGGAGCCGATCGACCAGGAGATCGAGGCCGCGACCATGACGAGGAGGCCGACGGCGGTCGAGCCGGACCCGAGCCCCGGCAGGACGACCAGCGCGAGCCCGACGAGGCCGACGGCCGTTCCGAGGCGAAGGGCACGCGAGACGCGATCTCCGGTCACAGTCCGCATGAGGATTACCTGCAGCGGAACCGTCCCCGCGATCATCGCCGCGATGCTCGAGTCGATCCGCGTCTCGGCAACGTGGACGACGCCGACGCCGAGGGTGAGGAGAAGCAGGCCGACGAGCGCGCTCGAGAGCAGCTCCCGAGAGCTGATCCGGAGGCTGCGGCCTCTGAGCGCGAGAATGAGCACGAGGATCAGGCCGGCCGTGAGGAAGCGCGTGCCAGCGGTGAGCAGGGGAGGAAGCGTCTCGACGGCGATCTTGATTCCGAGATACGTCGAGCCCCAGACGAAGTAGATGACGCCGAGCGCCAGCCATACCTTTCGCGCCGGCGCGGTCACGCGAAGAAGAACGTCGACGAGGCCATGAGTATGAGAACGAGATGGTCCCGCCCGGCCCTCCGCGAGGTGTATTCGGATCCGCGCTGGAGTCGAGCGCGCGCTCTAATGCGGCCGCCCGTACCGACTGCCTAATCCCAGCTGCGCGACAGCCTGAAGGCGGCGTTGATGAGGCCGACGTGGCTGTACGTCTGCGGGAAGTTCCCCGCTTGTTCGAGCGTGTCCGGGAGGATGTCCTCGCTATACAGGCCGAGCCCGTTGTGGAGCCCGAGCAGGTGCTCGAAGAGCTCGCGGGCCTCGTCCTTCCGGCCGAGGATGGCTAGAGCCTCGACGAGCCAGAAGCTGCAGACCGTGAAGGCCGCGTGCATCGAGCCGAAGTCGTCGTTCCCGTCGTAGCGGCGCAACAGGCCGCCGTCTACGGAGAGCCGCTCGCGGATCGCGTCGACGTGCGACGTCGCCCGCGGATCGCCCGCGTCGAGGTAGCCGAGGTGCACGGCGAGCAGGTTCGCGGCATCGAGCTGCGGCTCGTCGACGACCTGCGTGAGGGCTCCGATCTCGTGGTTCCAGCAACGGCTCTCGAGCAGCGTGTGCGCTCGCCCGGCAAGCTCGCGGGCTCGCGCGGCGAGATCCTCGTCGCCGAGCGCCTCGGCGATCTCGATCGAGCGCCTGGCTCCGGCCCAGTGCATGAGCACGGCGAAGCTGTGGAGGCGCGTGCGGCCGCGGAACTCCCACGGTCCGGCGTCCGGCTCCTCGAGCCTCGCCTCGATCTTGTCGAGTAGGTTCGACACGATCGAGACGGCGGTCAGCGGAGGGATCTCCCCCACGAAGCGCGTATCGAGGAAGAGTCGGCTGACAGAGAGCACCATCTCGCCGTAGACGTCGTTCTGCCGGTGCTCGAAGGCCTGGTTGCCGACGCGAACCGGCCCGTCGCCGTTGAAGCCGGCGAGGTGCTCGAGCTCGGTCTCGGGCGCGAGTTCCCCGCCGTTGATCCGGTACGCGGGCTGGAGTGCGCCCTCGCGCTCGGCCAGGTTCCGGAGGTACTCGAGGAAGAGCTCCATCTCCTCCGAGTGCCCGAGCCGCTCGAACGCGTTCAGAGTGAAGTACGCGTCGCGGAGCCAGCAGTAGCGGTAGTCCCAGGTGCGGCCGGATCCGGGGTGCTCGGGCAGGCTCGTCGTCGTCGCGGCGAGGAGGGCACCCGTGTCCTCGTACTGGTGAAGCTTGAGCGCGAGCGCGGAGCGAATCACCTCGCCCTGGTAGTCGCGCGGGACGCGTGTCCCCTTCACCCAGCCGCGCCAGTAGTCGACCGTACGCTCGAGGAAGTGCTCGGCGGTCTCCTCCAGTCCGGCTTCGAGCGGCTGGCCCCAGGTGAGGACGAGGTGCCGATCACGCTCGAGGAGAAACGGGCGCTCGTCTTCGACGTAGGTGAGGGGCAGGTTGGTCGTGAGGCGGACCGGTGCGGGAAAGCCCGCGTACTCGATGTGGTTCGAGGCGCGCCAGGAGCCCGCCTCGACGAGGCCGTAGTCGTAGCGCGGGCTGCAGCGCACGCGAGCGCGCGGCTCTCCCGAGAGCGGGCGCAGGATGCGGACGAGCATGGACGGCTTGAAAAAGCGATCGTACTGCTGGAACCTAGGCGCAAAGTCGACGAGCTCGAAGGTCCCGCTCGGCCCGTCGAACACCGTACGGAGAACGTTCGTGTTCTCGACGTACTCCTGCCTGACGTCCGTCGCGTCGACACCCTCGACCGCGAACACCCCGCCGCGCTCGGCGTCGAGCAAGGGGCCGAAGACGAAGCTCGAGTCAGGGCGTGGCCAGCACATCCACTCCACCGACCCGTTGCGGAGCAGCGCGCTGTACGAGCAGTTGCCGATGATGCCGAGACCGCGTGTCATAGGTGATGCTTTCGCCGACGCGTAGGTTGTACCTACCGCCACGTCCATCATCGGAAGGGAGGACCGCTGGCTGAAGGGACCGGACACAAGCCGCTCGTGATCGCGAGCAACCGCTTGCCCGTGCGCTTTACCGTCACCGGCGACAAGTTCCAGCTGTCGCAGTCGGCGGGCGGACTGGCCGCGGCGCTGCGCGCCGTGCGGGGCGACGCGGTGTGGATCGGCTGGCCCGGGACCGTCGTGCCGGCGACCCTCGAGCCCGAGGTCACGCGGCGCCTGCGCGAGGACAACCTCGTGCCCGTCTTCCTCACGGCAGACGAGGAAGAGGACTTCTACGGCCGCGTCTGCAACGACACGCTGTGGCCGCTCTTCCACTACTTCGGCGACAGGCTCCGCATCACCCCGGAGGCGTGGCTCCGGTATGTCCAGGTCAACGAGCGCTTCGCGGACGCGATCCTCGGCCGCTGCGGACCCGACACCCGCGTCTGGGTGCACGACTTCCACCTCATGCTCGTTCCGGCGATGCTGCGCCGGCGGGCTCCCAATCTCGCCGTGGGCTTCTTCCTGCACACGCCGTTCCCCTCCTCCGAGGTGTACCGCCTGCTCCCGACCCGGGAGGAGGCGCTCCGGGGCGTCCTTGGCTCCGACTACGTGAGCTTCCAGACCGGGGACTACGCGCGCCACTTCCGCTCCTCGTGCCTGCGGGTCCTCGGAGCCGACTCGCAGCCCGACTCGCTCGACATGAGCGGTCGGCGCGTAGGCATCGGCGTCGACCCGATCGGGATCGACGTGACGGGCTTCCGGGAGGTGCTTCGCGATCCCGAGACCGCGCGCCTCTTCTCCCAGCTCGAGGAGCAGTACACGGAGCGGAGGCTCGTGCTCGGCGTCGAGCGGCTCGATTACACGAAGGGCATCCCGCAGAAGCTCCTCGCCTTCGAGCGCTATCTCGAGCAGGATCCGGGACGGGCCCGCACGACTACGATGCTGCAGGTGCTCGTTCCCTCGCGGCTCGAGTCTCCCGAGTACCGGGCGCAGCGCGACGAGATCGAGCTCTTGATCGCGCGAATCAACGGGCGCTTCGGCCAGCCGGGCGTCACGCCGGTCGAGTACCTCCATCGCAACATCTCGAAGCCGGGCCTCGTGGCGCTCTACCGGCGAGCCGATGTGATGATGGTGACTCCGCTGCGTGACGGGATGAACCTCGTCGCGCACGAGTTCGTGCTCTGCCAGTCCGAGCCGGGGCCTCCCGGACGCTGGCGCGGGTCGCTGCTCCTCTCCGAGTTCGCCGGCTCGGCCCAGGTGCTCCCGGGAGCCCTCCTCGTCAACCCGTGGAACATGGACGGCGTCGTCGAGCGGCTCGGAACGGCGCTCGAGCTAGACGGAGGCGAGCGGCGTCGTCGGCTGGAGACGATGGCCAAGCGTGTTCAGGACCTCGACTGCAAGCACTGGGCGGAGGGATTCCTCTCCCGCCTCGGCCGCTACTCGCGGCGCGAGCGCGGGCGGCGGCTCCCCCCTGACGTCGAGGGCGAGGTCGAAGAGCGGCTCAAGGCGCGGTTCGCGAGGGCGCGGGCGAGGACCATCCTGCTCGACTACGACGGCACCCTGCGCGAGCTCGAGGCACATCCGGACCTCGCCGTCCCCACGCCCGGGATCATCGATCTGCTCTCGGGCCTCGTGGCGCTCCCGCGGACGGACGTGCACATCGTGAGCGGCCGCCGCCGCCGAAATCTCGAGCAATGGTTCGGGCGGCTGCCGGTCCATCTCTGCGCGGAGCACGGCTACCTCGCGCGTGCCCCGGACGAGGAGTGGCGGACGCTCCTGGACCTCGACCTTTCCTGGATGCGGCGCATCGAGCGACTCTTGCGGCGCGTCGCGGCGGACGTCCCCGGCGCGCACGTGGAGCGCAAGTCCTGCAGCGTCGCCTTCCACTACCGGGAGGCCGAGCCCGAGTACGGGGCCTGGCGCGCGCACGAGCTGCTCAACGATCTCGGACAGCACCTCGCGGGGGCGCCCGCGGAGATCCTGCTCGGCCAGCGCGTGGTCGAGGTGCGCGCGAGCGGGGTGGACAAGGGGGTCTACGTGCGCACCGTCTTCCCGAACGGCAAGGAGCAGACACGGTTCGTCCTCGGCCTCGGCGACGACCGGACGGATCACGACCTTCTGGATGCGCTCCCCTCCGGCTCGGTCGCGGGTCACGTCGGCGGGCTGCTTCCGAGCGGACGCTCGCATCAGGGGCGGCGTGAGCACGTGCACGTGGTCGGCCCGGGGGAGGTCCGCGCCCTCCTCGCCGAGCTCACGGCGGCGGTAGCGGCTCGTTCGGGCAACGCCGACGGGTAGCGAGTTCTTAGACGGACACGGCCGTGCGCCGACCGAAGGCCGCGGCGTGCCCGCGGGCGTTTGCCTCACGGAGCTCGTTCTCGTCCAGGGCGCCGATGCGGAACAGGAGCTCGAACTCGTCGCGGAGATGCGTCCGCATCATCTCGGGCCCGTCCGTCGCGATCGTGAAGGCGACCCCGCTCTCGACGAAGCGGCGGATCGTCTCGCGAACGGCCTCCTCGTCCGGAAGCGCCTTCGTCAGGAGGTTCGAGGTCGGGCAAATCTCGAGCACGACGCCGAGCTCGCGAAGCGCGCGCTCGAGCCCTTCGTCACCGGCAGCGAGGATGCCGTGCCCGATCCGCTCGGGACGCAGGCGCTCGACGACCTCTCCGATCTCGGAGCGACCCACGTCGCCTCCCTCCTCCCCGACGTGGATCGTGATCCCGAGCCCCGCCTCCCGCGCTGACTCGATCATCGGCTCGAGCTGCGCGTACTCGTAGGGGCCGGGTCCCGGGCGCGGCCCTGCGATGTCCACGCCGACGATCCCGCGGCTCGCCCACCGAATCGCCTTCTCGACGATGATCTCGTTGAGCCGCCGCTCGAAGGTCCGGTCCATCATCAGGATCAACCCGGCGCGGACCTGCGGGTACTCGAGGCTCGCAGTGTCGAGGCCGCGGATCGCGGCGAGGATGATGTGGTCGAGGTCGCGCTCTCCCCCTCGGTTTCGCTTCATGGGGTTGAAGCGGAGCTCGAGGGTTGTGATTCCTTGTGAGCGGTAGGCGCCTCCTATCGCCCCGTGCACGGACCGCTCGACCGCGATCGGGGAAGACTGGATGAGCTCAGTCCAGTGGTAGATCTGGTCGAGCTCGTCGAGACCTTTGACGCCGCGCGGATCGGAGACGGTGACGAGCGCGTCGAACTCCCAGAAGTCCTTCACCGGAAGCGCGATGCCCTGCTCGTGGGCGAGGTTCCAGAGGATGTCGGAGGCGACCGACCCTCCCAGATGGGTGTGCAGCTCGGCGAGACCCCCCTCGAACATGGGGGCCGAGTCTACGCGGCCAGATGCGGACGGATGAGGTCGTCGATCTGCTGGCCGGTCGCCCTGCCTTCGAGCCGGCCGAGGACGCGACGGTCCTTGATGAGGACGAGAGCGGGGATACGCGAGACGTCCAGACTGCGGACGACGATCGGATTCTCGTCGGCGTCCACGTCGATGACCCGCAGGCGCTTCTTCTGCGTGACCTTCACCCAGGCGACGAGGCTCTCCATCCGCCGTGACGGCCCAGAGCTCCGTTGACTCACGAAGACGAGAGCAGGTGTGCGCCGTTTGGAATTCGATTCTCGTCTCCCGCGCCTCGACACGTTCATGGATGGAGGGTGCCCCGTACTCCGATCCGCAAACTCGTCCGGCTCGTTGTGACGGCCGCTACGTGGCCGACCGCGCCAGCCGGAGCGTCAGCCACTCGCGCCCGGCCCGCTGCGACGGCTCCACGCTGTCGACGAGCCGCTCGAGGATGCGCCTGAGCCCTGCGTCCGAGCCCGTGCCGGCCGGGAGGGGGCCGATGTCGAGGGCGAGGGAGTCGTCGCCCGCCGTGACCTCGAGCGTCACGACGTCGTCGGCCGAGGCGGAGAGCACGCTCAGCGCCGCGAGCTGCAGGTCGTCCACTTTCTCGTAGGAGAGCCGCAAGCGGCTCCCGACGCCGCCGAGGACGAGCGTCGCCACGCTTCGCAGCCGAGGGCTCGTCGGGATCGTGAGGACGATGTCGTCGGTCATCGACCCCACCGTTCCGGGCTCCTCGCTATGTCTCATGCCCTCCACCATCGCCTAGACTCGACCGCGTGGCAAGTATCGACGACCTCGAGGTCGTGGTCGAGCAGCTGCCCGCCGGAGGCGCGATCGTCAGGGTCACCGGCGAGCTCGATCTGGCGAACGTCTGGGCCCTCCGGGAGAAGCTCGAGAGCACGAGCCCTTCTGCGCCGCTCGTCGTCGATCTGACCGAGTGCTCGTTCCTCGACTCCTCCGCCATGCGGGCCCTGCTCGAGACGGCGAGGAAAGCTGAACCGGTGAGCGGCCGGGTCGCGGTGGTTGCACCCGCTGGGGGAATCCGCAAGGCGCTCGAGATCGCAGGCGTCGACACGGTCGTGCCGATTCACTCGACGCTCGCAGAAGCGCTCTAGTCCGAGGGAACTGCCCGCGCGTACGCCTCCTCGCGCGTGGAGTCGAGTGAGAAGAACTGATCGAGGAGAGTGATCTCGAAGATCCGCCGGAGCTCGGGGCTCGGAACCACGAGGCGGACGTCGCCGCCGATACGACGGAGCCGCGTGACCGCTCTGAGCAGGACGCCGAAGGCCATCGAGTCGATGAACGTCACCTCGGAGAGGTCGAGGACGATCAGCTTGACCCCTTCGTCGGCAACCGAGGCGATCAAGTCCTGCAGCTCCGGAGCGACGTGCAGGTCGAGCTCCCCGTACGCCGAGAGCAACGCGCCCACGCCCTTCTGCGACTCGTCCTCGATTCGAAACCGGGCTGTCGAGCCCAGTCGACCGTTTCCGCCTTTCAGCAGTTGCTCAGGCATGCATGCCTCGCACGCTCGGAGCCCCTCGCCGACTCGGCGGGCGCGCTCGAGCGGCGTGCTCCAGCCGTCGGAGCCGCCAGTGGCTCGCGAGGCGCTCGATGTCGGCGCGGAACAAGACCTCGACGTTCACTCCTAGCTTCTGCGCCTTGCGCCGCTTGCGGGTGGCGACCGCCTGACGCATCACCGTGCACTCGACGTAGAGGCCGAGATCGGGGAGAAGAAGTCCGGGGTGAACGCCTCGTGCACGGTGCCGTCGCTCAAGCGCTCGAGGACGAACGTGTGCGGCTCGTACTGCCGCTCGATGCCGTGCTCGTCGAAGATCCGCGCGATCCCGCGCTCGACGGGATGGGCAAACCGGGTCGAACTCATCCTGACCCCGCCGAGGCATCCGGCGCTTTCGACGTCGCCGTCACGAGGAGCATTGCCTCGTGATGCCCGCCCCGTCGGAGCTGTAAACGCCCCCGGCGTCGCCCGCGGACCGCCGTATGCTGGCGCGTGTGACGTCCTACGAGCTCGAGGTGCGCGAGACCGATGTCGGCGAGATTGCGCTCGGCGAGCTCGCGGGCGAGCTCGACCTGACGAACGCGGAGGAGCTCGAGCGACGCCTGGAAGAGATCGCAGCGGGCGTCTCGAAGGTTGTTCTCGACCTGAACGGGATCCTCTTCTTCGACAGCGCTGCACTGCATGTGCTCTTCCGCTTCGCGCGCAGGCTCGAGGCCGAGGGCAAGGCCTTCGGCCTGGTGCTTCCGGCGACCTCGCCCGTGGCGAAGACGCTCTCGATCGTCAGCTTCGACCAGGTCGCGACGATTCGGCCTTCACTCGAGGAAGTGCTCGCCGGCCTGTAGTGCGCAAGAGCGGAATCCGCTCCCGCAGATTCCGCTCCCGCAGATTCCGCTCGCGCGAAGATCCCTCAAGCGCAGCCGCACAGCGGCTGCGGCGCCTCCTGCTTTCACATCATCCGCGAGTTGCTCGCAACTGGTTTTCTTTTCGGTGTGAACGGGGTCCGGGTCGAACGAGACGGGCAGGCCGTCGTGGTGAGCGGCCACGGCGAGCTCGACGCCTTCACGGCCGAGGATCTGGCCGACGCACTCGCCCAGGCAGGCGACGGAAGCGCCGACCGGCTTGTCATCGACCTCACCCGCGTGTCGTTCATGGACTCGACCGCCCTCGGCCTGGTCGTGCGGAAGGTCAACGAGATCCTCGATGTCGGCGGAGGTGCGCGCGTCGTCCTTCCCGAGTCGAGCGCGCGACGGATCTTCGAGATCACGACGCTCGACCGGGTGCTCCCGATTGCCCCGTCGCGACGGGACGCGCTGCGCGACCTCGTCGATCCCTAGGTGACTGGGAGGTACTTCGTCATGCGCACGACGGTCCCGTGACCGTCGTCTCCTCCGCGGACGTCGAGCTCGTCGACGACCGCGCGCATGATCGCCATTCCCATCCCGCCCTCGGGAGGCTTCCCGTTCTCCCACTCGCCGATCGTGCCGCCGTCGAACCCCGAGCCCCGATCCTCGACGATCATCTCCAAACGGTCGTCCGCGGTGACGAACTCGACCATGATCGGTCCTGTGGAGTCGGTGTACGCGTGTCGGACAGCGTTCCCGCACGCCTCGGTCACGGCCAGCTTCAGGTCGGCCACGAGCTCTGGATCGAGCGGGAGCGAGCGGGCGAGTCCCGCGAGCGCGAGCCTCGCGAGCAGCAGGTAATCCGCCTTCGCCGGAAACGTGAGGCGAACGACCGTGTCATTCATCGGCGTCGCCCATGACCTCGTCGATTCTCCCGCGCATCGTGCCGAGCGCGCGGCGGAGGAGCCGGGACACGTGCATCTGCGAGATACCGAGCTCGGCTGCGATCTGGGACTGCGTCATCTCGTCGAAGAAGCGGAGCTCGACGATGCGCCGCTCGCGGCCGTCGAGCGCCTCGAGCCCTGCGCTGACGATGGACCCGTCCTCGACGTCCGCATACCCCTGTTCCTCGACACCGAGCTTGTCGAAAAGGTTGTCCTCCCCCTCGTCGTCGAAGGGAGCCTGCAGCGAGCGCGTCGAGTACGCGTGCGCCGAGTCGAGCGCGTCGATGACGTCTTCCTCCTCCACGCCGGTCGCCTCGGCGAGCTCGGCCACCGTCGGCGAGCGTCCGAGCTCCGTCGTGAGCTCGTCGAGCATCCGCGAGAGGCGCCCGGAGAGCTCCTTCAGCCGGCGCGGGACGTGCATTGCCCACGCCTTGTCCCGAAAGTGCCGGCGAATCTCGCCGACGATCGTCGGGACCGCGTAGCTCGAGAACTCGACCCCACGGTCGACGTCGAAGCGGTCGACCGCCTTGATCAGGCCGAGCGCTCCGACCTGCACGAGGTCCTCGAGTGGCTCGCCGCGGCCCGCGTAGCGCGAGGCGAGCGCTCGGACGAGCGGCATCAGGTCGACGAGGAGCTGATCGCGAGCGTCGGTGTCGCCGTGACGACGGTAGGCGAAGGCTCATGGGCTTTCGCGGGCGACGGCCCGGCGATGCATGGTGTTCAGGACGATCCAGTCGCCGTCCGTCCCATCCTGCATGACCGCCTCGTCCACGAGGCTGGAGAGCATCCGCGACACCCGGTCACGGTCGTCGGGAGCGGGGGCGAACGGTCCCAACCTCACCCGCAGCTCGAGCTCGGACTCGGTCAGCTCCAGGGTCAGCGACGGTGTTACAGGGCGACGACAGAGGAGTGCCTCGACGGCCAGCTGCAGATCCTCGATCGTCTCGACCTGGATGCCGGCGCGGTGCGCGACGCCGCCGACGACGAGGCGGCCCACGGCGTGATACGGAGCCGACGCCGGCAGCTCGAGCTCGACCGCCGCCTCTCCCACGGCCTCGCCGGGGGTGTCCCAGCAGACGTCGATCGGCTCGGAGGCCGGGTTCACGACTCGCCGGTACCCGCGCTCAGAGAGCCCGAAACAGGGTGCTCGGGGGTCGGGCGAGCAAACCTTCCATCCGTGTCGACGAGGAGGCCGTTCGGGCCGCTCTCCGCGAGCCGCGTTCCGCGTTCCACGTAGGACGCAAGCTGCTCCGAGGGAACGAAGACGAGCGGCAACGCGGCGTGCGCGGTTTCGTCCTCGAAGGTCGTCGCGACCCAGGGCAGGAACCAGCGGCGCTCGTTCCCGCCCGTGACCTCGAGCCCGACCACGTACGCCGACGCGCCGTCCGCATAGACATCGGTGACGATGCCCACTCGGCTACCGCGGGCGTGCACGGGGAGCGCCCAAGATGGTGGAGAGTGGGATCTGGCGCGTCACGCTCGATCTCTCGATACCCGGGGCCGAAGCGGCCAAACGTCCGCTCATCGGCCAGACGCGGATTCCTGCGGCCGCCCGGACTACCACTAGGCGACGGTCGCCGGGCCCACGATGTCCCGCTCGAGCGTGACCTTCGTTCCCTCGGCGCCCATCTCGATCTCCACCGAGGACATGAGCGAGCGCATCAACTGCAACCCGAGCCCACGGTTCTCGCCGACCGTTTCCGGGCTCCAGGTTCCCGTGTCGTCTATCGAGATGCGCAGCGCGAGCTCGTCGAGCTCGGCCGTGAAGCTGAAGAAGTCGTCGGCCGGGTCGACTGCGTGCTCGACCGCGTTCGCGCAGGCCTCCCACGCGGCGAGGACGATCTCTCCCGCCTCGGCCGGCGTCACCGGAGCGTGCTCCAGCCACGCCCGCATGGCGTCTCGGACGACGTCGAGGGAATCGGTCGTGCTCGGCAGGCGAAGGCGAAGCGTTTCGGGAGCCGCTACCAGGAGCCGGACGGCGAGGATCACGACGTCGTCCCTGCGCTCGCCTGAGCCGAGGAGCTCCTCGAGAACATGCTCGACGAGGCGCTCCGGGTCGAGCGGCGCGGCGAGGGCTGCGGCTCGCAGCTCCGCCAGTCCCTCGTCGATCGTCTTGTCGCGCCGCTCGATGAGGCCGTCCGAGTAGAGGATCAACGTCGTTCCAACCGGAAGCTCGACGACGCCCTGCGGGTACTTGGGCTCGGCGACGGTTCCCAGTGGGAGCCCTCGCCCACCTTCGAGATAGGCCGCGCTTCCGTCCGGGTAGATCGCGAGGGGCGGCGGATGCCCGGCTGACGTGAAGCGGCAGACACGGGCTGCGGGGTCGACGACGACATAGACGACCGTGGCGAAGGCGGATTCCGAGACGCCGTCGACAAGCCGGTTGAGACGCGCCAGCGTCGACGACGGCTTCATTCGGTCGAGCGCGAAGGCGCGCAGTGCGTTTCGCAGCTGGGCCATCGTCGCAGCCGACTCCACGCCTTTCCCGACCACGTCGCCGACGACGAGACCCAGACGGCCGCTCGGGACGTTGATGACGTCGAACCAGTCGCCGCCGACGTCGACGTCGGCCGTCCCCGGGAGGTAACGAGCCGCGAGCTTGATCCCGTCCACCTCGGGGAGCGAGACGGGGAGCACGCTGCGCTGAAGCGTCTCCGCGATCGTTCGCTCGGACTCGAAGTACCGTGCCCGCTCGAGTGCCTCCGCGGCGAGGTTCGCAAGCGTCTGGACGAACGAGCGATCCTCGTCGGCGAGGGTCGCACGCTCCGCCCACGACATCACGATGACGCCGTTCGCCTTGCCGCCGACGGCGAGAGGGACGAACAGGAACGACTGGTGCCCGGTGCGCACGAATCCGTCCACCGCGTCGGGGAACTCCCGTGCGATCCCGCCGCGCGTCTCGTACAGCCTGGCAGTACGTCGCTTGAGCGCACGCGTTGCCGGCGTCTGGGCGTCGACACGCACGTCGAGCCAGGGGGCGACGTCGTCGGGCTCGTATCCGCTTTGCGCCAGCCGCACGAGCTGGCGCTGGTCGTCGGCGACGACGGCGAGCGCGCCCGCGGTCGCCTCCACGGCAGCGGCGACCTCCGCGACCACGACGTTCGCGACGTCGACCTGAGTCACCGAGCTCGAGAGCGACGCGGTCAAGCTCTGGAGGCGCTCCGATCGACGCCGTAGTCGCTGCTCCTCGTCGAAGAGCCGGCTCCGCTCGAACGCCTGGGCGCACTGGGAGGCGAGCGCAACGAGCCACTCCTGATCCTCGTCGCTCAGCATGTGGGGCTCTCGGAAGGACAGCTGAAACGCGCCTCGGACCTTCCGGCCAATCTTCAAAGGCACTGCGATCGATCCCTGGTCGTCGGTCGCGAGTGAGGGTCGAGCCGCGCTCGAGGAGCGGTCCCGTGTCTCACCCGAGAGTGCCCAGACCGGCTCGCCCGTGGTGATGGAAAGGCTCAGCGGAAGGTCGGAGTCGAGAGGAACTCTCTGGTACCCCTCGAGCGCCTCGTCGGCGTAGCCGCGCCACGCGACGAGGCCGATCTCATCGCCCGTCTCTCGAACGAATCCGAGCAGCCCGGCGTCGGCGCCGACGGCCGCCATCGCGTGCTCGAGGCAGGCGTCGCTGACGTCGGCCGGTGTCGCGGCCTGCGAAAGCGCGGCCGTCACCCGCTGCAGGCGACGTGTGCGCTCGGCCCTGCGCGCCGCCTGCGCCTGCGCCTCGAGACGCTCGATCTGCTCGAGCGCAAGCCCGGCGTGGTCGGCGAAGCGGCGCGCGAGGAGAAGCGTCGATCCGTCCGGCTCGGAGACGACGTCGTGCCACGAGAGGAGGAGTGCCCGTTCTGCGTGTCCGCCGATCACGATCGGCGCCCAGAGCCAGGAGCGAGCACCCAGCTCCCGGGCGTAGCGCAAGAGCGGGCCGTGCAGGAGCGCTTCCGTATCCGACACGAACGTCACCTCGAGTTGCTCGATCGCGTTTCGCAAGCCGGGAAGCGCGTCGAGCCCGAGTGGCTCCGCCGGCGGAGGCGCAAGTGTCTCCGCGTGCGGCTCTCGCGACATGAGCTCGACCGCTTCTCCATCGGCGCGCCAGATCTCGGCGAGGTCCGCGGCGAAGGTGACTCGCGCCTCACGACAGATCGCGGTCGCCGCATGTTCGGCGGTGTCTGCGTGAAAGCGTGGGGCGACGCGCAGGACGCGATCGAGGGCCTGGCGCGACTCCCGTTCACGCTCGTACAGGAGCGCGCGCTCGAGAGCCTGACCGCCGAGGTCTGCCGCGATCGCCGCGACCGCGACCACCTCGTCCTCGATCTGCGTGTTCCGTTCGTACAGGAAGCTCATCGAGCCGAGGACCTCTCCGGCGACCCGTAGCGGCAGGGCCAGAGCCGCGTGTGCGAACGGCGACCTGGCGGCGCCGTCCGGGAAGCGCTCCGTCAGCTCCGGGCGGCTGCGGACGACGATCACCTCGTCGTCGGCGGCGGCGCGCACGATCGGCGCCCGCATCCTGAGGGACAGCCGAAGGCCCGATCGATGCGTCTGCACGATCGGGCTCGCGGCGTCGAGGATGACGAGCTCGTCGCCGTCGATGAGGCCGACCGAGCCGCCGCGTGCACCGAGCAGGGCGGGCGTACGCTCGATGAGGGCGTGTGCGATGTCCGTCTGAGTCACGGCCGCGGAGAGCGCCGTCGCGAGCTGCTGGAGCGACTCCATCTCCCTCGTCGACTCCTCCGCAGCGATGGCCGCGGTCGCGGCGAACTGCTGCGCGCGTCGCATGACGACGCTGATCCACACGATCACGAGCGCGACCGCGAGCGGAATCGCCCAGCGCAGGACGTCGTCGCGCGAGTGGAAGCCCGCCTCGGATCCCGAGGCGACGAGCAGGAACGGACCGATCGCCCAGCCGACGCAAAGGGTCACGAGTCCGGGCAGGAACCCGCCGTACCAGATGGAGACGGCCACCGCGCCGACGAGGAGCGAGTAGACGGGGGCGTCGGCGAGCGGCACGAGCATCCGGGCGAGGACGAGTGCGGCCAGCGCGCTGAGGACCGCAATGCCATAGCGCATGACCGACGATCTCGTGAGCGGGCCGTAGCGAGCGTCGGCGGCTGCCTCGGCCGGAGCTACGTGCTCAGACACCGTTCATATGATGGCCCAACCCGGCCGTCGCGGCACCCGACTCTTAGGGTCCGGGCGCAGGGCGCTTTCGTCTCATGGATGAGATCAGCGTTCGCTCTCGCGCTCGTGTGCGAGCGCGAAGAAGTCGAGGTACGCGTCGATCTCGGCGACGAGGGGACGCCCGAGCCTGCCCGGTGGATGCCCGCCGAACTCGGACTGAGGATCGATCGGGAGCCGGCCCCGGTCTGGGATGTAGGTGCGGGGCCGCGGGGCCCGCCGCTCCCAGACTAGTGACTCGAACCGCGCCATGAGCCCTGGATTCCCGTAGCACGAGGCCCGAAACCTCCGCTACAGATCTCTCACCGCGGTTGCAGAGTCGCGTCGGCGGGTACCACGTTTGCACAGGGTCGACGACGAAGCGCGTTCGTCCGCTCCACCACCTGACGGCCCGCTAGCGGTGTGAGCGGATGCGGGCGGCGGGCAAGAGCCCGCCGCCCGCGGATGTTTCGTCAGTGCGAGTGATCGGAAGCGCAGATTCCGATCGCGCGCAGATCCCTGAAGATGCCTGCTGTCCGGCCTTGTCCCTGCTTTCCCACACCGAGGTTCTTGGGGACCGGTCGTTCGAAGGCGCTAGGCGTTCCGGCTGCACGGACAGACGCGGCCCCGCCAGACGAGGCGGCCGCACGCCCCGCAACGGGTCCGGAGCCGCGGGCGCGAGAGCATGCCGAGCTCCATACCGAACGACACCATCGCCCCGCCGACGGCGAGTCCGAAGAGCCACGCTGTGTACTGAGCCGTCATGAGGACTGCGTGGTTGCCCCCGTCCCCGTCCCCGAAACCTCAGGCCAGGGACGCGGACGGGGGGACATCCAGGACGTCACACTTCTTCGTGAACGGCCACGGGCTCGCGCACGAGCAGCTCTTCGAGGACGGCACGGAAGTCGACCATCGCCTTGCGCAGGTTCTCGGTGCTCGGGCCTCCGTTCGTCTCGGCGAGCAGGCTCTCCGCGTGCCGGTACCGGTCGACGATCTCCGGATAGTCGGCGGCGATGTGCGCCGCTTGCTCCTCGGTGTCGCCGTCCGTCGGATACCCGCGCTCTGCGAGCACGCGCTCGACGATTCGCTCGGCTGCGCGCGTCGCATCACTCGGATCGCTCACGAAGCGTGTCTCGGCCTGCCGCCACTCCTCCAGGTAGCGCTCGAGCGCTACCCAGGGAAGTCCGCGAATGTGCAATTCCTCGTGCTCTCGCTCGACGTCCGCGAGCCGCGTCTCGGCGCGTCGTTTGCCCGTCGAGGACACCGCCCGGTAGTACTCGGGCCCGAACCGTTCCCGGAGCCGCGAGCGTCGACGGCGACGTGTGACGATCGCCGCCACGAGTGCGATGAAGAGGATGATGCCGGCGCCGATCGCTGCGCCGATCGCTATCCATTCCCAGGTCTCCACGGAACCACCTCCTGCTTCGGAGGTTGTCCGCCAGGATGCTCGAGCAAACCTCTAGCGCGGGAGGACGGCCGTTCTCGGGTTCACGATCGGCGTCAGGATCGTCTCGACCTGCTCGCGCAGGTGCTCGAAAGCGGGCGGGAGGACGAGGTGCTCGCCGAGGTGCTCCGGAGCCTCGTCCGTCGCGAAGCCGGGCCCGAGGGTGGCGATCTCGAAGAGGACGCCGCTCGGCTCGCGAAAGTAGATCGAGCGGAACCAGAAGCGGTCGATGACGGGCGTCGGTTGGAGCCCCGAGCCGGCGACGCGCTCGCGCCAGGCCTCGTGCTCCTCCATGGACGACGCCCACGCCACGTGGTGCACCGTCCCCGCTCCGCCAACTCCGGGGCCGGGCGGAGAGTCGTACGCGTAGGTACCCCCACGGGCCGGGCCGCGCGCCTCCCAGAGGGAATCGCCGAACGACGTGAAGCCGAGGGTAGTCGCGAGCAGCCCCTGACTTCGCGCAGGGTCGTCCGAGAAGGCCCGCACGCCGTCGAATCCCTGGAGGGCGACCTCTCTCGGGACCTCCGGGTGCTCGGCCACGAGCGGCGCATCGACGACCTCGGCCACCCGGAGCTCGTGGCGGAGGCCCTCGAAGTCCTCGAAACGCAAGCTTCCATCCGTGCGATCGAGCGAAAGACCCGAAGGCGAGAGGCGCGCCTCCCAGAAGTCGAGAGCTGCCTCGGAGCCAACGCGCCAAGCGATCGTGTGGATCATCCCCGCGCCTGCTCGTCCGCGGCGCGCGCCCGGGTACTCGAAGAACGTGATGTCACTTCCCGGCGTCCCTTTCTCGTCCGCGTAGAAGAGGTGGTAGACCGTCGGGTCGTCCTGGTTGACG